>CAZOFY010000050.1:0-17300 GCA_964579245.1 uncultured Mageeibacillus sp. | reverse complement strand
TCGCCGCAATGGCATACGGAACCGCTACCGTACCGCGCGTCGACAAGATCTGCGGCCCGGGTAACATCTACGTCAACACAGCCAAGCGTCTCGTATTCGGACAGGTTGATATCGATATGTTTGCCGGTCCGAGCGAGATCCTGATTATTGCCGATGACACGGCCAAACCGGAATTCGTCGCCGCGGATATGCTGTCGCAGGCCGAGCACGATCCGATCGCCTCCGCAATCCTTTTGACGACAAGTGAGACGTTGGCTGAAGCGACGATGGAAGCCTTAGACAGGAGATCAGACCGACTGGATAGAAAAGCGATCCTTGAAAAGTCACTTCGTGACTATTGTGCGATCATTGTCGTGCCCGATATCGAGACAGCCGTTACTTTCAGCAATGAATTGGCGCCCGAACATTTGGAGCTGTGTGTAAAGGATCCCGAATCCCTTGTTCCCTCGATCCTGAACGCAGGGGCAATCTTTATGGGAAACTTCACACCCGAGCCGTTAGGAGATTATTTCGCCGGACCGAATCATACGCTGCCGACATCGGGAACGGCACGCTTCTTTTCGCCGCTCAATACCGCCGAGTTTCTCAAGAAGACAAGCGTTCTGCATTATGACGAGGCCGCCTTTCGCGCTTGCTATCAGGACGTCGCGGTATTTGCCAAGGCAGAGGGTCTTACCGCCCACGCTGAAGCCGCACTCGTAAGATTTGAGGACGGACAAGACGAATATATTGAGGAGAATAGATCATGAGTCGTTATTGGAATAAGAAAACAAAAGGGCTGCAACCATACGTCGCAGGCGAACAGCCGCGCAGGGACCAGAAGGTCATCAAGCTGAATACGAACGAAAATCCCTATCCGACCTCACCTTTGGCACAGGCACATGTCAGGGATTTCGACACCGCTTGCCTGCGAAAATACCCCGAGATCACGAGCCGCGAATTGCGCGAAGCCCTGGCCGGTTTTTTCGGAGTACGACCCGAACAGGTCTTTTGCGGCAACGGATCAGACGAGGTGCTCGCCTTCAGCTTTCAGGCGTTTTTTGAGACGGACGACGAGAGCAATCCGCTTCTTTTTCCGGATATCACCTATAGCTTCTATCCGGTTTACGCAAATCTTTACAGCATCCCGATCAAGAAGGTCCCGTTGAATGAAGACTTCACCGTTCCGGTAGAGCGTTTTCTAGAAAAAAGCGGAGGCGTTGCGATTGCGAATCCGAACGCACCGACATCCATCGCATTGCCGGCATCTGACATCCGGCGGATCCTGGAAGCGGATCCCGATCGTCTGGTCCTTGTTGATCAGGCGTACGCCGTGTTCGGTGACGTGGACTGCACCCCGCTTCTGTCGGAATATCCGAATCTTCTGATTATCGGAACTCTCTCGAAATCACACTCGCTTGCAGGCCTTCGAGTCGGTTACGCGATTGCCTCGGAGGAAATCATTGAAGGGCTTCAGCGGGTGAGGGATTCCTTCAATTCCTATCCGGTCGATACGCTGGCTTTGGAATTGGCGACACTGGCGGTGAACGACAGGCCGTATTTCGAGATGACGCGCGACAAGATTCTGGCGACTCGCAAGCGTTCCGAGGAGGGCTTTTCTGCCTTGGGATTTACCTATTTACCATCAAGTGCGAATTTCCTGTTTGTAAAACCTACGGGAATTTCGGCTGAGGAGCTCTACAAAAAACTTCGTGACGCGGGTATACTTGTAAGGTACTTTAAGCAATCACGTATTTCTGATTATTTACGTATAACGATCGGAACTGACGAGGAAATGGATACGTTGTTCGATCAAATCAAACAGATCCTTCGCGAGAAGAAATGAGGTAAGCATGAAAAAGGGAGCTATGTCCGGAGAGAGATCCGCCCGAATCACACGTTCGACGAACGAGACGACCGTGCAGGTAAGCCTGGATCTGGATGGGATGGGAGCAGGAGACATCGACACAGGGATTGGATTTTTCGATCATATGCTGGAACTATTTGCCCGTCACGGAGGGTTGGACCTGAACGTTGAGGCGCAGGGGGACCTAAAGGTCGACGGTCATCATACCGTTGAAGACATCGGTATCGTATTAGGCAAAGCGATAGCTGACGCACTCGGCGAGAAGAGGGGCATTTGCCGCTACGGAGACGCTGTAATCCCGATGGACGAGACACTGGCATCCTGTGCTCTGGACATTTCCGGCCGGCCGTTCCTCGTCATGAAGGCTGATTTTTCCGGTGATCGCGTCGGGGAATTTGATACCGAGCTCGTTGAAGAGTTTTTTCGGGCGGTATCTTTCAACGCGGGCATCACGCTGCACATCCTCTGCGAATACGGCGGCAACGATCACCACAAGATCGAGGCGATGTTCAAGGCCTTTGCCCGTGCACTCAGAAAAGCGGTCTCGGTCGATCCCGATTTTGCCGATATGATTCCGTCGACCAAGGGCGTGCTTTGAACGCCGAATCTGATTTTCGAAAATCAAGACAACCGGAGGTATATATGAACCAGACAAATGATTTCGACTTTATCGATCTGCCACTCCTGCTCCGCGGAAAAGTGAGAAACGTCTATGATCTCGGCGACTCTCTGCTGATGGTCGCTTCTGACCGGATGAGTGCGTTTGACGTTGTTTTTGACGAGCCGATCCCCGACAAGGGAAAGGTCCTGACCTCGGTTTCGGCATTTTGGTTTGACTACACAAAGGACATGATTCCGAACCATGTTATTTCAACCGACCCGAAGGATTTCCCGATGGGACTTTCCGCCTTCGCCGATCAATTAAAAGGCCGGTCGATGTGGGTGAAGAAGGTCGAAATGCTGCCCTGCGAATGCATTGTCCGCGGCTACCTCGAGGGCTCGGCTTTGAAGGAATATCGTGAAAAGGGAACGGTTTCCGGTATCGTGATGCCGGAGGGTCTGAAGCAGGGAGATAAGCTACCCGCTCCGATGTTCACGCCTTCGACTAAGGCTGATGAAGGTCACGATATCAATATCACCCTTGTTCAGCTTGAAGAAATCATTGGCAGGGAGGATGCCCGTCTTCTGTCCGACGCGGCACTTTCCCTTTACGACAAGGCTTCCGAATATGCGCTGGGCCGCGGGATCATACTGGCGGATACAAAGTTCGAGTTCGGAAAGATCGACGGCGTCCTCACGATTGCCGACGAAATCTTCACGCCGGACTCCTCGCGCTTCTGGGACTTGGCCGATTACGAGCCGGGGCGCCCGCAGAAGAGCTTTGATAAGCAGCCGCTCCGTGACTGGCTCGAGACGCTTGATTGGAACAAACAGTATCCGGCGCCGCACCTTCCTGAGGATGTCATTGCAAAAACAGCCGAGCGTTATCGCGCTGCCTACAAGCTTCTTACAGGAAAGGACCTCGAATGATTGCGATCATTGACTATGGAATGGGCAACTTAGGCTCGGTCAAGAAGGCTCTCGACTTCCTGGGACAGCCAAGTGTGATCACAAATGACGCGTCTGTCGCTTCGTCGGCTGATGCGATGGTGTTGCCCGGAGTAGGAGCGATCTCTCACGCGATGAAGGCGATCACCGAAAAGAAGCTGGATCGCGTCGTGTATGATTTCATTGACACGGACAAGCCCTTTCTGGGGATTTGTCTCGGCATGCAGATGCTTTTCGAGACGTCCGACGAATACACAGCGGACAGGAAACCGGTCAAGGGCTTAGGTGTACTGCCCGGCTCTGTACTGCGCTTCTCGCCGGATTACGGCCTGAAGGTTCCGCAGATCGGTTGGAACAATCTTGTGGATGTACGTCACTGCGATATGCGGGAAGGCGAATACGTCTATTTTGTACACTCTTATTATTGCGCTCCGGATCGACCGGAGGATGTAACGGCAACAGCAAGCTATGGCATTTCCTATGCAGCGGCCGTGGCACGAGAGAACGTGACTGCTATGCAGTTTCACCCGGAAAAGAGCGGCGAAGCCGGAATTGCCATCCTGAACCGCTGGACAAGGAGGATCAAATGATTATTTATCCTGCCGTCGATCTCCTCGACGGGAAATGCGTGCGCTTGTCGCAGGGCCGCTATGACATGGCCACGGTCTATTATGACAATCCCTTGGAGGCCGCGATGCGATTCCTTATGGCCGGCTCCGAATGGATTCATATCGTCGATTTGAACGCCGCGAAATCAGGCATTCCCGAGAATCAGGGAATCATTCGCGAGATCGTCAGAAAGACCGGCCTGAAGATCCAGACGGGCGGTGGAATCCGGACGATGGATACACTGAAGACACTGATCGAGGAGATCGGCGTCGAACGCTGCGTCATCGGAACATCGGCAATCCGCGACCGGGCCTTCACAGAGAAGGCTCTCGCGAAGTACGGAGATAAGATCGCCATCGGTTTGGATGCCAAGAACGGCGAAATTGCAGTTGACGGCTGGACTGAGGGCTCCGGTGTCCTGGCGACCGACTTTGCGCTAACCATGCAGGGGATCGGCGCGAAGACAGTTATTTTCACGGACATAGTCCGTGACGGCATGCTGACCGGACCGGCTGTTGAAGCAACCGGGGCTTTGGTCGAAGCGACAAAGCTGTCCGTTATCGCATCCGGAGGGATTGGATCCGAGACGGATCTTCTGAAGATTCGGACCTCCGGCTGCTCGGGCGTCATTGTCGGGAAAGCAATCTATGAAGGAAAGGTGGATCTTGAAAAATGCTTGCAAAACGTATAATTCCATGTCTGGACATTAAGAACGGACGCGTCGTCAAGGGCGTCAATTTTATAGATCTTCGTGATGCCGGAGACCCTGTGGAGATCGCAAAGGGTTACAATCTATCGGGCGCTGATGAACTTGTATTTCTGGACATAACAGCGACCCTCGAGGCCAGAGGCACGGTCGTGGATATGGTAAGGAGAGTTGCCGAACAGGTCTTTATCCCGTTTACTGTCGGCGGAGGAATTCGCAGCGTAGAGGATATCAGGGAGATCCTGAATGCGGGTGCCGATAAAATCTCCTTGAATTCAGCCGCGGTCAGTTCTCCGGAGCTTGTTCGTGAATCTGCGGAGAGATTCGGATCTCAATGCATTGTTGTCGCGATCGATGTTAAGTCTCGTGAGGACGGTATCAGCGAAGCTTTTCCGAGCGGGTATGAGGTCTACGTAGCGGGCGGAACGAAGCCTACCGGTTTGGATGCAGTCGTATGGGCGCAGAAGGTGGAAGCCTTAGGTGCCGGCGAGATCCTTCTGACCAGTATGGACAGGGACGGCACCAAATCCGGATATGATAACGTAATTACCAGAAGAATTGCAGATGCCACACGTATCCCGGTCATTGCATCAGGAGGCGCCGGGAAAATGGAGGATTTCTACGACGGGATTATAGAAGGCGGAGCCGATGCTGTTCTGGCCGCCAGCCTGTTCCACTTCGGCGAGATCCGTATCTCGGATCTGAAGGAATACCTGGCAGGCCGGGGGATAGACATTCGCCGCATCAGCCCTGCTATGGCCCGCTGGCAACGCATGAAGAAGGACAACCAAGGCCTTGTTCCTGCGATCGTAGTCGAGAACTCGACAAAAGATGTCTTGATGCTGGCATACATGGATTACGAAGCCTTCAAGAATACTTTGGACACAGGCATCATGCACTATCACTCCAGAAGTCGCGGCGCCCTCTGGAAGAAGGGCGAGACATCCGGACATTTTCAACACGTACGCAGCGCAAAAATTGACTGCGACCTGGATACTCTGTTATTCTTTGTGGACCAGGACGGGGCCGCGTGTCATACGGGAGAGCACAGCTGCTTTTACCAGACGCTAGATGAGATCTGATGTCTTTTCGAGCGGATGATCAGCGATCCATCAGAAAGAGGAGAGAGCATGACAGGAGAGAATACGGATATTATTCAGGAGCTTTACAATCTCATCATCGACAGACGAGAGCACCCGGTCGAGGGATCATATACCAATTATCTGTTTACCAAAGGTACTGACAAGATCTGCAAGAAGGTCGGAGAAGAAGCTTTTGAAGTGGTCATAGCCGCCACGGGAGATAAGCGTGAGGCGATGATCTACGAGTTGGCGGATCTTCAGTATCACCTGCTGGTCCTGATGGCAGAAAAGGGCATAACGCCTGAGGACGTATACATGGAACTGAAGAATCGTCGGTAAACGGACGATCCGTTTGGGGGAGACCTTTCCTGACGGACCGGAATTCATACGTTACGAAGCCGCCAGATTTTTCAAATCATGGAAAACACAGTTTTTTTCTGATTATTTTGGAAAAACACGTCCTTTTATTTGACAAAACTTACCACCCTGTGGTAGAATTTCGTTTGCTATCGCCGAAAAGGTCTTTATTTTATGCGCAAACTGGCATCTGTGGGATGCCGATTATGGAGGTGTTCAACATGGCTAGCAAGGCAGGTGCACGAGACAAGCTGACTATGGCTTGTGAGGAGTGCAAACAGAGAAACTATCAGACCTATAAGAATAAGAAGAATGATCCGGACAGGCTGGAACTGAAGAAGTATTGCCGTTTCTGTCGCAAGCACACGAATCACAAAGAGACGAAGTAATCTTTACTTTTGTGCATCGTATAACGAAGTGAGAGGGTTGTGACTTATGTCAGAGAAGAAAAGCGATAATGCCTTCGTTCGATTTTTTCGTACTAATAGAATCGCTAGATACATTATTATGATTCCTCGGAGATTCAATGAAGTTTGTCAAGAGTTGAAGAAGGTCATTTGGCCGACGAAGGAGAAGATGAAGCAGCTTTCAGCCGTTGTGTTGGTGGTTATTCTGGCTGCTGCTGTTTTCCTTACATTCATCGAGAAGAGCACAAACTGGGTGTTGGAACAGGTTGGCTTTTATGAGCAGGTTGAAGAGACGACGGCTGCCACGCTGCCCTCAGAATCTTCTGCCGCACAGACAGTCACCACTGTTGCTGACACAACTGCTGTGAATACTACCGAGCCTACTGCCGCGACAATTGAGACGGATACGCCGCCTGCGTTGAATTAACGACCCTGTCTGTTACCTGAAGCAAATCCCCCGTCCGAATGATTGGGGCTTTGCGTATGAATAGAGGAGCGCATAAGAATGACTGATGAACTTCACTCCAAAGAGGCGAAATGGTATGTAATTCATACGTATTCCGGTTATGAGAACAAGGTCAAGACAACTCTTGAGACCGTTATCGAGAACCGTGGGCTTCATGAAATGATTCAAGAGGTTTCAGTTCCGATGGAGGAGCAGATCGAGGTCAAGGACGGCAAGAAGAAGGTCTCCATGAAGAAGATCTATCCGGGCTATGTCCTTGTGAAGATGGTCTACACAGAAGAAATCTGGTATATCGTTCGCAATACCCGCGGCGTTACCGGTTTTGTAGGACCGAACTCGAACCGCCCGATCCCGCTCTCTGATGAGGAGCTCATGCTTATGGGCCTCGAGTCGAATTGGGCGCCGACTGTCGATTATACAGTCGGAGATACAGTGAAGCTGATTGCCGGACCGTTTTCCGATTGTATCGGTATTGTTGAGGCGATCAACCATGAGAAGCATTCTGTTCGCGTCAGAATTTCCATGTTTGGACGCGAGACTCCGATTGAGCTTGATTTCGCACAAGTGATTCGGACCTGATCCATACGCTTATCCCGTCGATCTGATCGACGAAGCACATATGACAACAACGGATAAGATGTTGTCGAGAAAAATTTTGGGAGGTGGCCGCATATGGCAAAGAAAGTCACAGGGTATGTTAAATTACAGATACCCGCAGGCAAAGCAACGCCAGCACCGCCGGTAGGACCAGCCCTTGGACAGCACGGTGTCAACATCGCGCAGTTTGTCAAGGAATTCAATGAGAGAACAGCCAAGGAAGTCGGTATGATTATTCCCGTAATCATTACGGTATATGCCGACAGAACCTATTCTTTCATCACGAAGACTCCTCCGGTACCGGTATTGCTGAAGAAGGCATGTAACATCGAGAGTGGTTCGGGAAAGCCCAACAAGGACAAAGTTGCAAAGATCCCTTTCTCCGAGTGCAGAAAGATCGCGCAGCTTAAGATTGTTGACACGAACGCATCAGATGTAGAGGCATGCGCACGCATGGTAGCAGGAACCGCACGTAGCATGGGCATCGTAGTCATCGATGACTAAGACGCAAAGGAGTGTAGAGTAATGAAGAGAGGCAAGAGATATCAAGAGCTTAGTAAGCTCATAGACAGATCCGTCTCCTACGATCCTGCCGATGCGATTCGTCTGGTTCAGGAGACAGGTAAAGCGAAGTTCGATGAAATGGTCGAGCTTCATGTCAGACTCGGTGTTGACTCTCGTCACGCCGACCAGCAGGTCAGAGGAGCTGTTGTTCTTCCTCACGGAACCGGCCGCACAAAGCGTGTGCTCGTTTTTGCGAAGGGACCGAAGGCAGATGAAGCCAAAGCCGCAGGTGCTGAGTTCGTCGGAGCTGAGGATCTGGTTGAGAAGATCACCAAGGAAAACTGGTTTGAATTTGATGTTGTCGTTGCGACCCCTGACATGATGGGTGTCGTGGGACGTTTGGGTAAGGTCTTAGGTCCGAAGGGCTTGATGCCGAACCCGAAGTCCGGTACCGTTTCGATGGATGTTACGAAGGCAATCAATGACATCAAGGCCGGTAAAATCGAGTATCGTCTCGATAAGACAAACATTATCCACTGCCCGATTGGCAAAGTGTCCTTCGGTCAGGAGAAACTTGAAGAGAACTTCAAGGTCATCATGGACGCGATCATCAAGGCAAAGCCTTCCGCCGCTAAGGGACAGTATTTAAAGAATGTCTCCCTTGCTGCTACGATGGGCCCTGGAATTCGTGTCAATGGCGCGAAGCTCTGATCTTAAGTCCTGCGGGAGTTGTTCCCGCCACAACTGAATAAATAGCCAACGTGCCATAGACAGCAGGAAGTCGAAAGACTATAAACGGGCTAAGCCGTCCCGCCGAGGTTCAGAGTTAACGTTTTTCTCCTTTGCGGAGAACAAATCGAAACATCTGCCCCTTGTGTCTTATGCACAAGGGGTATTTTTATTGATAAAAAAGGAGGTGTCATTATGCCAAGTAAGAAAATCTTAGAAGCCAAGCAGCAAGTCGTTGCCTCTTTGGTTGCCGAGTATAAGGAAGCGAAGTCTTTTGTGTTCGCTGATGCACGCGGACTGACTGTGTTGAAAGATACAGAAATGCGTGCGGATCTGCGCAAGAACGAGATTCGTTATCAGGTGCTCAAGAACACAACATCCAAGCTTGTTTTCAAGGAGCTCGGAATCGATGGACTCGATGAAATGTTCAAGGGACCCACGGCGATCGCATATTCAACAGAGGACATGATCGCTCCGGCGAAGTTCATGAAGAAGTATGCCGATAAGTACGACAAGCTTAATCTGAAGGGCGGTATTTTGGAAGGTGCAACGATTTCTGTTGAAGATGTCAATGCTCTTGCAAGTATTCCTTCAAAGGAAGTCCTTTATGGGCAGATCGTTTACGGACTTATTTCTCCCGTCACCAAGCTTGCTATGCTGCTTAACGCAATTGTTGAGAAGGCAGAGGCCGCAGGCGCACAGACAGCAATGGCGGTTGTTGCCGCATCCGAAGCAGCTGCCGAGTAATCCGGCAAAGTACGAGTAAAAAAGTGCCGAAGAATCGGCAACTACAATGGAGGTAAATTGAAATGGCTAGTGAGAAAATTACAAAGATTATTGAAGAAGTAAAGGCTCTTTCTGTTATGGAATTATCTGAGCTCGTTAAGGCTCTCGAGACAGAGTTCGGCGTATCCGCATCTGCGGTCGCTGTTGCTGCCCCTGCTGCCAGCGCTGCTGAAGCTGTTGAAGAGCAGACCGAGTTCACCGTTATTCTGAAGAGTGCCGGTGCAGCTAAGATCGCCGTTATCAAGGTCGTTCGTGAGCTGACAGGTCTTGGCCTCAAGGAAGCTAAGGATCTTGTTGACGGTGCCCCCAAGGCTGTCAAGGAGAATGTTTCTAAGGAAGATGCCGATGCTGCAGCTGCAAAGCTTAAGGATGCCGGCGCTGATGTAGAGATCAAGTAAGAAACGGTCTCCACTTTAATGATCACCGGAGGATCTTCCGAAGCCAGTGCGCTTTGGAGGATCCTCTTCCTTCATCCTCGCGTAACAGCGTGACTCTTGGCTCTGTGAGATGTCCCTCGATCCGGCAGAACACATCTTGCCGATCGATCTCCCGGTACAAGGAAGACTTGGGATTGTTCGCGGTATTCTTCGCAATCCTCGCTTCTTCATGATTCCGGACTGCTGACCATAATGGCGGTAAACGAAGGGATATATACGAGTAACCGGATCC
The DNA here is from genome assembly GCA_964579245.1 of uncultured Mageeibacillus sp. Lineage (GTDB taxonomy): Bacteria > Bacillota > Clostridia > Saccharofermentanales > Saccharofermentanaceae > Firm-13. The sequence goes on along the minus strand of CAZOFY010000050.1, from coordinate 6,994 downwards.
GGAAGAAAAGGTATACAGATGACCCCTCATCAGAAACGAGAACTCCAGCGTGTCCGGCAAAAAAACCGGCTCATAGATGTTGTCGATGACGGATCGGTACCAATTTCGCGAGGCTTGGGAAAAACAACCCTCCTCTGCGGCCTGTGTCGGATATCCTTCCGCCCGAAGCCGAACCAGCTCGTCTGATATACAGGATAGAATATCTGAAAAATGAGGATTGATGATCTCAATGTGTGGAATTCTCCCTTGATAAACAAGGAAATCCACCGGATATTTTTCCAAAAAGAACAAGCTCGTGTGAACAATATTTCGTGCCATGATTAATCCTCCTCCTTCTTGTCATTTTCACACGATGCGGGATGTCGGAAACGATAAGATTTCGACAATAGGTCTCATTTTCGACAAGACAAGCAAAATCGAACCAAATGAATTCGAAAAAAAACTCTCTACCTCAGGATTGTTGATGATTCATAAAAATGCAATAACGCGCAAGAATATACAGAACAACATAAATAAAAATATCTTGAAATGTACGATATGATGCAAATAAATACTAATCCGACCCGTAAACAATGGATTGAAATGAATAAAGATGCATAGAATATGTGAAATACACATTGACAAAAAACAAAAAAACGAATAGTGTATGTATGGCAAAGATAAATCAGCATGATATATTCGGAACAACGGAGGGAAATATGAAGAAGTTTGTAAAGATGATCGCTGCCTTAATGGTTATCACAATGATCACGGGTGTTGCCGGCTGCAGCAAACCGCAGACCGGGACAAAGGATCCCGCAAAACTGGTTATGGGGACCAACGCCGCATTCCCGCCTTTCGAGTTTATCGAGAGTGGTGAGGTAGTCGGCGTCGACGCAGAGATTATGACTGAAATCGCCAAAGAAATGGGTGTAGAACTTGTCATATCTGATATGGAATTTGATTCGTTGCCCACCGCCCTGGCCAACGGACAGATTGATGTGATCGCGGCGGGCTTTACCGTCAACCCGGACCGTGAGGAGACGATGGATTTCTCCACTCCTTACTATACTGCCTCTCAGACCATCATCGTGTCGGCTGGCTCGGATATCAAGGCAGCGGCTGATCTCGCTGACAAGGTCGTCGGAATCCAGTCCGGAACCACAGGATATTTCTGTGCTTTGGATGTAGCGCAGGAGGAGAATATTAAGAGCTTCGGAAATGGAATGCTCGCTGTTGAAGCCCTGAAGAACGGACAGGTGGATGCTGTCATTATCGACAATAACCCCGCGAAGGTCTACGGCGAAGAGAATCCCGACACACTTGTTCTTCTGGAAAAGCAGTTTCCCGATGAGGACTACGCAATCGCCGTATCCAAGGGAAATGCTGTCCTCTTGAAAAATATCAATGATGCTCTGGTGAAGATCAAAGCCGACGGCAGATTTGATGCGATTATCGCGAAATACATCAAGTAATATTTAGCCTGTTTTGTGAGATAATAGGGGGGTCGGACTTTTGTCCGACTCCTTTCATTTTATAAGGGTTCTTCCGGGATCCGTTTCCGGCTTCCTTGAAACACACGAACAGGAAGGTGTTGAGGTATGGAATTTTTACAGGAAATCATTGATGCTTTTTCTAACAGTATCTTTTTGACCCTGATTAAAGATAACCGTTGGGAGCTTCTGACAAGAGGCTTTTGGAATTCACTGCAAATTACGGTTTTTGCAGCCGTGATCGGTGTAATCTTAGGTCTAATTCTTGCCATTTTGCGTCTGCGGGAAAAAGGTGTAGGAGCCGCGATTGCAAACACATATATTTCTGTCATCCGCGGCACTCCAATCGTGGTTCAACTGACAATTATTTATTTCGTCATTCTGGGACAGTCAGGGCTGTCTGATGTCCTGGTTGCCTCTGTCGCGTTCGGCATCAACAGCGGAGCTTATGTGGCTGAGATTATCCGTGCCGGCATCAGTGCGGTAGACAGAGGGCAGATGGAGGCCGGTCGTTCACTCGGTCTTTCCTATGCACGGACCATGCGATACATCGTCGTTCCGCAGGCGATTAAGAACGTGTTGCCGGCACTTGGCAACGAGATGATCGTACTGGTCAAGGAGACCGCTATTGCAGGATATATCGGAGTCGCAGACCTGAATAAGGGCGCGACCAATATCGCCAGCGTAACATATAACTACATGGTCCCGCTTCTTTGCGTGGCATATATTTATCTGCTCCTGACAAGCGGTATGGCGACAGGACTATCTGTCCTCGAGAGGAGGATGAAGAAGAGTGATTGAGGTAAAGGAACTTCACAAGTATTTCGGCGACCTGGAGGTTCTCCGGGGAATCAGCGTTCAGATCACGAGAGGCGAAGTCGTTTGTGTGATCGGACCGTCCGGCTCGGGCAAGAGTACATTTCTTCGCTGCCTCAATCTGCTTGAGGAACCTACCAAGGGAGAGATTTTTCTCGACGGCGTTCCGCTGATTGAGCATAAGAAGGACATCGATCAACTGAGACGAAAGGTCGGAATGGTTTTTCAGCAATTCAATCTTTTTCCGAACCTTACCGTTCTCGAAAATATCATGCTGGCGCCGACGAAAGTGCTGAAGCTTAGTCCCGCCGAAGCGAGAAGGAAGGCAGAAGCGCTTCTGGCGCGGGTCGGACTTGCAGAAAAGGCCGACCAGTATCCGAATCGCCTGTCGGGCGGACAAAAACAGCGAGTCGCGATTGCTCGTGCCTTGGCTATGGACCCCGAGGTCATGCTTTTTGATGAACCGACAAGTGCGCTCGACCCGGAGATGGTCGGGGAAGTGCTTGAGGTCATGAAGCAGCTTGCCGGTGAAGGAATGACGATGGTCGTCGTGACCCATGAGATGGGCTTTGCGAGAGAAGCTTCCCAAAGAGTCTTCTATATGGACGAAGGGATTATCTATGAGCAGGGTACACCGGACCAGATTTTTCGAGATCCGCAAAAGCCGCGTACGCGAGAATTCTTGAGTAAGGTCCTATAGGAGGGTATCATGCAGACGACAAGGGTCATCTATCTTGTGCTTTGGGCGATGTTTGTGATCCCTCTTTTGGCCATGGGAATCCGTCATATGTTTATTCGCCGGATTGGGGAGAAAACCAGGATCCGTCCGGGTGTAATCATCACGACGGTCGTTGTGGCAGCTGTCGTCTCGGTTTTCCTTTTCGCGGCCTACAGAACGACCTTGACGAGCAGGTATGAGCTCGCAGCCGAGCGTTATGTCGAGCTGCATGCCGGCTTTCTCGTTGGTGCGAAGGATGCTGACTCCTACCAGAAAGAAGTGGATCAGCTTCGCATAACCGCGACGGATCCCGAGGCTTTTGCGCTATTCGATCAAGCACTGAAAGCAGATAGCTTAAAGACCCGCACAGTCAGCTTTCAGATCAGTAGCTGGATCACGCCGAAATATTATCAGGACGACCCGGCTTTTCCGGAAACGACCGTCATCGGGGACGATAACCCAGTTTTCGTCGTATATCTTTTCGAAGAGGAGAGCGGGCAGACCTATTATCTGCTTCGTATGGAGAAGCAGGGCGACGGATGGAAGGTCACCTATCAGGGTCTGGCTTCCGAAGGGCAGATTAAGGCGGCACAGAGCGCGTTACCAAGTCAGAAGAACGGTCAGTGGTTTACGGTGACAAAGTAATGCTGCCTCATCCGACTTGGGTTACAAGTCTTTTGAGACAGCCACTTCGCAATCGTCACAAGTAATTACCATTCTCCATCCGGTAAGATGCGGCGGACCGTACCCGGCATACCCATTCCGTCAGCCGGATCTTCCTCGATCGAGTTGCGTCGGGTTGACGCATGGACCATTCTGCCGTCTCCGATATACAGAGCGACATGATAATAATAGCCGCTGTTGTCCGCATAACAAAGAATATCGCCCGGCTGCATATCATAGAAGGAAACCTCAACACCGTCGTCGCACATATAATAGGAGCCATGCTCGAGCTCAATGCCGTACTTTGTCTGATAGATGTATTTGACAAAGCCAGAACAATCGAATCCGACAGCCGGATCGCTGCTACCGTACTTATACGGAACACCGATGAAAAAACGGCAATAGGATGCAAGGTCGGCACTTGGATCGCCGGATACATCGACAGGATTAAGGTAACCCGGATCGATCCCGTATGTCTTCGAAAGGTTGGCAAATTCGGGAGAATTTACAAATCCGGCCAGAATTGCGCGTCTCTTTGCACCGTTTTCGAGCATCTGCATCCATGTTGTCTTGCCGGCTTTGTCAGGTGTGCGATTAAAAAAGGCTTTGTATAAGATGTTGACAAATTCTTCGTTCGATACATTCTTTGCGACGAATTCATCGCTGAAAACAAATCCCATGGCGACATCGGCTCCCTTGCTCTTCTGAGATACGAGCAGGGAAACCCAATTGTCCAAACCGGCGGAGTCCGCCTCGCGCCCTAAGCACAGGCGATAGAACCGAATCACAAAAGCAGAAATCTTCGGATTTGCGTCCGAAGGCCTATCGAGTGCCAGGTCGCCCCGGATGATCCCGTAACGATCGCAAAGCGTCGAAAATTCTTGTGACTCCACAAAACCGTGAAGGATGTACATACGTGACAGACCCGCATCCAAATCTGCCACCCATTTGGTCAAGCCCTTCGTATCCGCTTTTCGATCGAAAAAAGCCGAATACAGGATGCTTACATACTCTTCATTCGAAAAATTGCGACCGGAAAATTCCTTGCTGAAGACAAATCCGTAAGCGATGTCGGATCCGGTGCGGCTTCCGGAAAGAAGCTGATCCTTCCAGTCCTGCAGACCTTTCTTATCAGGCTCTCGGTTCAGACAGAGCTTATAAAAACGAGTGATGAATTCTTCAATCTGCTTCTCGCTGTCCGAAGGTGTAGGTGTAGGTGTAGGCGTGACCGTCGGAGCCGTGGTGGGCGTATCCGTAGGAGCAGGTGTGGGAGTTGCCGTCGGCGTCGCAGACTGCGGCATCGCAGGGCCGTTATCGGCCGCAGATTCTTCCTGCTCCATAGAGACGGCATCCTCCGGAATTTCTGGCTCTGTATCTTCTGAATCGGCCGGAAGCGCCGGTGCTGACAGAACAAACGGGACCGCTTCTTGTGCGTCTGCGGCCTTTGTCGCCGAACGGATCATTATAAGCGGAACAGAAGCGGATGTAACAAGTATCGCTGCAGATAGTAGTGTGGATATGAATTTGCGCATGTAGCCTCCCCATCATTGTCATCAACGCCCATCTCCCCGGACGTTTGAATAAATGACAATATAAGGATTTTATCATGGATCGTTGTATTTGGAAATCAAAGACATACCCTCATTGCGCATTTGTAAGGAGACCTTAACACGTTCGTGTTATACTCGAAAGAATCTTCGAATGCAGGCTTCTGTTCGGAAGCTTTTGGCGACCGGGTTTGAAGTGATCCGTCCGGAATCATAATGAGTCATCAGAACGGAGATTGACTGCTGATAACCGCTGCCATGCCCGGTGTGATGTCTGTTTCATTGCTGAAAACCGGCCTTCGTGATACATTGAAGGTAATCAAACGGAAAGGACCGCCTGCTTATGCGTATTTCAACAAAGGGAAGCTATGCGCTCGAAGCCATGATGGCCATAGCGCTCTCTTCCGGGGATAAATCAGTCAGTATTCGTGAGATCAGTGAGAGAACAGGGATATCTGATAAATATCTTGAACAGATTTTTCTTTTGCTGAAGGAAGCTGACCTGCTGGTCGGTACCCGTGGAGTCGGCGGAGGATATATCTTGTCCCGGCCTGCCGGAGAGATTAACGTCGGACAGATATTACGGGCGACGGAGACCAGCTTCTCGCCGGTCCCGTGTGTTGCGGCCCCCGATACCTGTGACAGGGTCGAGCACTGCGCCTCCCGCGGCGTCTGGACAGGATTGGAACACACGATCTCCGCGCGAGTCAATCCGTTGACACTCCGTGTGTTGGCGGACGAGTATCTCAGAAGCCGTGAAAAAGCATCGGATAATTTTTCGATTTAAGGAGGGGAGAGCAGAATGCGTTTGTCTACAAAATGCAGATACGGACTTCGTGCGATGATCGATCTTGCAATCTTCTCAGTTGATAAACAGGTGGCGTTGAAGGATGTTGCCGAGCGCCAGAACGTATCCCTGAAGTACTTGGAGCAGGAGTTTTCTTTGTTGAAACGCGCCGGATTAGTCCGCAGCATCAAGGGATCCAAGGGTGGCTATATTCTGGCCAGAACTGCCGGTGAAATACAGGTTGGAGAGATTATTCGTGCTTTAGAAGGGGATCTTCTTGTTATTGATGTCGACGCGGGCACTTCGTCCGAGATTCGCACATTTCTGAATCACGCAGTCTGGGAACCGCTGAACCGGGATGTCGAGACATATCTGGATTCCCTGTCCCTGGCCACGCTTGCAGAGACATACATAAACAAAGGAAATGAAGGCGGCATGTTTTATATCTGACTTTCCGTTCTCCGGCTGCTTTCTTCCTTCTGCCCGACACTTTCAACGAGGCCGTATCACATTTTAATTTCATTCACTCGAAAAGCGAAAACGTTTCCAGTCCGTGTGAATAGTGTTACCTTCGTGTATTTTCTTGTTGACAACAAGATAGTCGGCTGATAGAATCTAATAGCGTCGCGAAAATTTCGCGGATACTGTGTTATGGCGGCATAGCTCAGTTGGCCAGAGCGTCCGGTTCATACCCGGCAGGTCGTAGGTTCGAATCCCACTGCCGCTACCACAAGGCCCGTTGGTCAAGCGGTTAAGACATTGCCCTTTCACGGCGAAGACAGGGGTTCGATTCCCCTACGGGTCACCATTGAAACTCCTAGAGCTGCATTGCTTTCGGGGTTTTTTCTTTTTTAGCGGCGCGACAGAGACCACTCGTCAATGATTAGAATTTCAACCGACTCGAACGTGCTAGGATGCTGATTGAGAAGGCTTGTCAATTGACCTGCTCCCCGAAAAGTGAACCAAAAGGAATGTTAGTAACGTCCTAAGA
>CAZOFY010000049.1:0-17314 GCA_964579245.1 uncultured Mageeibacillus sp. | reverse complement strand
CGATTTAGTAGGTAATCATAGAGAAAATGCGTTTAGGATCCTTTTCCTATGTTAACGGACTTGAATTTCTTTGCTCCGGTGGTGCTTGCGGCATCCTAACAGAGGATCCATTTCCTCTGTTTATAGGCCTGAACGTCTCAACTGACTTAGAAGGGGGCTGGTATATCCTCTTGCCCTCCACCCGCATAGCAGGTGGTTTTTTTGTTTCGCGCTCGATAGCGCGAAACGGGCTAAAGTCAAAAAAAGGGGAGGCAATGTGAATAGCCGCCCCTTTTCTGTACTCGATCGAAGTTAATATTCTTTAAACCGTTATCTGATATCCGTAGAAACTGTATGAAGGAACCATTGCTATCTCGATTTTCTGCAATACGACACCAGCATCAACTTGGATCACCGAAAGGCAATGCGCACCCAGCGTGAGTTCGACCGGAATCGAACACCTTCGGCCATTGTCCAAAACGTATTGGCGCCAATTCTGATCCTGATTATCTCCTGCGGCAAAGCGGTCCGGCAGCGTGTTGAGAAGAATTCCCTCTTGCCCGTCAATCTGAACACCCATGCGCAATCCTCTGTTTTTCACCAGATCATTCGTCGGCGCAACATAGAAGGTAACCGTATAGGATCCGCTATTCGTGATATGAAATCGATACTCGAGGGAGGGGCCTTCCTCCAGACTCGCGTAGGAGCGATCCCACGGATATGCTTTCATTGCGACTCCATTCTTGCCGTAATCACTGATTCGTATCCAGCGCGCATCTGCTTCGCCGGTTGTCGACACATAAGCATCCGCCGGGATAGAAATCATACCGGATGTCTCGACAAAAATCTTCTCTTCCTTCACTACAGGGCAAGCAACGGCTTTCACCGTGATTTGTATCCTTTGCGCTCCGGCACATATCGTTATGCATCCATCCGTATCTCTTGTGACCATCTGATTATCGATGCGGACCTTAATCCGGCGTGCCTTCTGTCCAACCGCTTCCTCTTCCAACAGGATCCACGGATCCGAGACCACCAGAGAATAATCGGGTAATGATTCCCCCGTCGACATAAGCAGAATCTCCCGTTCGCGTTCTTCACAGCTCGAAAACGGACGGATAGAAGCTTGGCCTGACGAGACCGGGTCCAATCCCTCGACAGAGACTTGAAGCGAGCCGATCGATTCGACTTCAATCATTTCCGGTGCCGGGTACTCTGAACCCTCGTCATTCCAAGCCTGAAAATTTACATGCTTTGAGGACATCATGTGCTTCCACTTGCCCCCGGACATCTCTTCATTATAACGACGGATCAATTCTATGTCCCTATCGATACAACTGAGGACCTTCGCTCTCACCTCGTTCGCGTAACTCACTTTCCATGCAGCGAGCCGCTGATGGAAGCCGGTAAGGATCATCATTTTCCTTAGGTTGGCCGAAGCCAGTGCTGGAAAAGCGACGAGTCCGTAGAAAGCATCTTTTCGCGATTCCGGAACCAATCCCTCAATCTCCCGAACGTTCTCTTCGAGCTTCTGTGCGCGTTCATGTTCTCGCATCGCTTCATTCTCACAGGTAAAGCTGAATGTATCGGGATGAATTGCCTCCGGACGCCTGTCACCGTTCATGCAGGTATAATCGTGAAGAATTCGCGATATCGCCGTACAAACCTCCTCGTTGCAGATCGGGCCGAACTGCTTGTTCGTCCAATTCAGAAGGAATTCCTCTGTGCGATTCGGCTCGCCCCAGGTATCCAGATCAAAGGCAAGGTTCATGAAATAACTGAGCGGTAGCTCGCAAGGCCGAAGGTCACCGACATTTGCGACCCATAGGTCCTTAATCCCAAAGGCAAAAGCAGAGGTCAGCTGTTCCCAGGCCTTTGTGATCGGCGTCGAATTGACCCACTCATAAGAAATGGGATCCCCATGGTAATCGAAGTGATAATAGATGCCCCACCCGGCTTTGCGATTACGGTTCTTTTCGCTCGGTATCGTGCGTAAATTGCCGAAGTTATCGTCTGACAAAAGCAGCATAACATCATCGAGTGCGTCCCAGGACGCCAACCCCTCTGTGTTCTCATCTCCGTGATAGTAATCCTCGACTTCTTTATAGAGAGCCAACACCTTCGGTGCGTCAGTCAGACCATGTTCAGATAAGATTTTCTTCTGATCTGTGATTGTCTTCTTCAACAAGGCAATATTATCGGCCAGAGTCGCATTTTCACCTAAAATCTTGCTGTCGCGCTCGCCGCGCATACCGAGAGTGATGAGCGAAGAGAAATCCTTGTTGCGCTTTACCGCATCGCTCCAGAACGAGTACAAACCTCTCTCGTTCTTGTAGTAGCTCCAATCCTTTCCGTATCCGATATCATTCGAATCCGTCATCAGGTGAGAGAACTCCTCTCCGGCCCGGAAAAGCGGCTCATGATGTGATGTTCCCATCACGATCCCATACTCTGATGCAAGCTCAGCCGTTACCGTTGGAAATGCTTTGCCGTCCTCGCTAAACACGCCCGTCCACATTGCCGGCCACAAAAAGTTACCGCGCAAACGCAAGAGCAAGTCAAAAACCGTCTCGTAGAATTCTTCGTTAAATCCCCCGAACGACGTATGGACCCAATTCCCCAGAGACGGCCACTCGTCGTTCATGAAAAACCCGCGTAGTTTGACCGATGGCTCCTTGGATGTGATTTCCAGATTCTCGACAGGCACGGTCACCTGCTCGCTTACAAATGGTGTTACGTCCCCCCAGTAATGCCAGGGCGATACACCTGCAAGTTCCGATATTCGCAGCAAGCCATATTCCGTCCCCAATCGATCGCTACCGGCAATGACGATGATCTGCCTTCCTTTTCTCGGCAGAACCCGCGTGATGAAGCACTCGCGCTTCCCTGCAATCAGCCGGATATCAACGGCACCAATCCCCGCCAAGTGGTCGACAAAGCCGCCGTTACCGAGAACTCCGGCGACGATAATCACATCCGCGTTCGCGGCCGCTCCGTTATCGGGATCATTTGTCCCCGCGACTCGAATATCACTGGGTCGGGCTCCCGTTACTCTTCGAAGATCTCGGGCCACGGTTGATGCGACACGCGATAATCCTTTTTCCCTGTGATCTACACAAATAACTGTCCTACTTGTTTTTCCGGCTAATCGAACATCCGCCATAGTCCTTCTCCTGCACATATTGATAAAAAAGAGGGAGTGCCCATCACTGAGAACCCCCTCCAAAACCACGGTTTCCCGTTATTTATTCTATCACGTCTCTTACTTGCCTGCCTGATAAGCTTCATTATAGAGTTCTGTCAGCTGATCGCTGTTCAGTCCCTGACAAGAAGCAATATACTCTTCCCACTGTGTCGCAAAGTCCTTCTGTCCGGTCACAAAACCAAGCGTCCAGGCATTGACGTTGTCGATCAGAGGAGTCTTCCAAAGATTGATCTGCTCGTTCTGGTCTTCGGTCGTCTTAACGCCGGGCTCCAGAGCGGAGAACTCACGATACTCGTTAACTCTGTTCACAAAATCACGAATGACAGGAATGAAGTTGTCCGTGTTCTGTGCCGTTGTGTGTCCATACCAGAAGTTGCCGCCGGCATAGCCCCACTGCAATCTGATATCAATATCTGTTTCCGCACCGGAGATTCCGAGACCGCCGCATTTCAGACCGGGGAGAAGCTGCTTGACTTGCTCTCCTGCGTCATTTTTAACGTATTCGAATGTCTCGCCCTCGACGCCCCACTTATACAGTGTGTATGCTTCCGGCGAATACCAGAACCAGTCAACAAAACGAAGCATCTGAATGAATCCTTCTTCACCGAGGTCATTCAAAGCGTTCTGAGAAATCATAACGCCATTCTCCAGACGATTGTACTCGGCAACATAGTTGGTGGAGCCCTTCGGATAAACTGTTACATACGTGGAGGCATTGGGATTAATGTCCTTCTGGATTTCCTTGAGGCTGTCCGTGAAAGTTGCATACTGTCCTCTGTTAACACTGATGATAACAGTCTCGCCGTTATAGAACTTGGATGTAGCGGTTGCATCCTCCTGTGTGAAAGTCTCGGGATCAAGGATTCCTTCTTTCACAAAACGGTTTGCAACGGTGACGAATTCTTTGTAAGCATCCGTTGTAGGAGCAAAGTACCAGGAGTCAGAAGCGGCGTCATACTTCATGCCGTCTTCAATTCCCCAGCCGGCCGGAACACCAAACGATGATCCTATAAGCTTCAGGAGGTTTCCGCCTGTTCCCTGCCCGGATTCAGATCCGCACCAGAGATCAGACCAGATATAATCACCTGCTTCACACATTCCTTCTTTGACCATATAGGCCTTTACACCGACAAGAATGTCGCAAAGGTCATTCCATGTCCAATCCTTTTCAAGGGTTGCCACATCATAGCCGGCTGCCTTGAAAATATCGTCACGGATCATCAGTGTGTAATCCTGCATAGCGTTCTCGTGCATGCCGGGAAGACGATAGTACTTCCCGTCGGCACGTGTGATCGTATCGAGCTCAGGCTGCATATTGTACTTGGTGACGAAGTCCTGATAGTGCGGCATATACTGCACATATTCAGAAATGGCAACAACGGCACCGCCGTCAACAAAAGCGGACTCGTCATAGATCTTCGGGATAATGTACTTCGACGCACCGGCATTAATGTCAAGGGTGACACTATCCATATAGGTGCTGCTGTCATACGAAGTAATGTCGAGAGTAACGTTCGTCAGTTCCGTGATCTTCTTGAAAATGCCCTCTGTTTTCCATGTTTCCACCATCGGATACCAGCTGGCGTCACTGAAGTACATCGTGTACGTTACCGGCTCATCTGCATGAAAGGGCACATCAAGACCGAAATCGTACGGAAGTTCTGCTTCTGTTGGAGCGGCTGTCGTCTCAGCCTCTGTGGTTGTTCCTGCTGTTGCGTCTGTGGCTTTGGTTGTTTCTCCCTGCTGGCCTGAACCGCATGCGGCTACTCCTAGTAGCATCATAGCAGCAAGGACCATGCATAACACTTTCTTTTTCATTACCTTACCTCCTGCTTTTTAACTCTTCTTCTTATCTGCATCGAATCACACCCCCTTAAGCGGATCCGATTACATTCATCCGGAAATGTGGTTTACTCTTTGACACCGCCGAGCATCATACCTTGCACGTAATACTTCTGCACAATCGGGTACACACATACGATTGGAATAATCATGAGGACCATGGAACAGGACTTGATATTTGCGGCAATCTGTTGCGAATCGGCATTTGCGGCACCTGGTTCTGCCGTCGTCGTCGCTCCGGCAATAATCGTCTGCAGGTAATAGGCAACGGGCCACTTCTCACGTGCCTGTAAATACAATCTTGCATTGAACCAGTTGTTCCAGTAAGAGACGGCGTAGAAAAGCGTCATCGTGGCCATGATTGGTTTTGACAGCGGCAGAACAATCCGGAAAAATACGCCGATCTTGCTCAATCCATCCAGCTCACCGGCCTCTTCAAGCTCTTGTGGGGTTCCGGCAAAAAACGACTTCATCAAAATGACGTAGTAGGTGCCGATCAATCCTGGAACAAGGAATCCCGCCATTGTATTCTTGAATCCGAGATTTACCATCAAAACATACGTTGGAATCAGGCCGCCGGCAAAATACATTGTGAAGATAATAAACGGAGTAAAGAACTTATTCGCCTTGAGATGCGGCTTTGATAACGGATACGCGAGAAACGAACTCAACGCCAGGGATAAGACGGTTCCGACGACAGAGTATAGAATCGTATTTCCGTAGCTCTGGATAAAATCACCCTTAGTCAGAACGGAAATGTAAGTCGTAATATTAAACCCCACCGGAATGATGCCTACTTCACCCTTAACGATTGCTGTTTCAGAGGAGAAAGATTGGGCAAGCAGATACAGAAACGGGTACAGAGTAATCAATGAGATTATCGCCATGAAAATCGCATTCAACACACGGAAAACCTTGTATCTTGTCGATTCCTGCATATTCACTTTTTTCAATTTGATTTGATCTGCCGTTTTAACAATTGTCTTTCCTGCGGTTATGCTCTTTTTTCCGACGAAGTCTTGCTGATAACGACGGGCACTGTCTCTGGCAGATGCAGCGCCAAACTTCTTCTCGGCATCCTGCTCCATATCAATATCGAGCTTCTTATTCTCGTCCATCTCCATCCCCGCCTTTACCATAATCCACTGCCTGACAGTTTCTTTGATGCTTTATTGGCTATTGTAAGTAATGTCAGATTTATAATGCCTTCGAACAATCCGACAGCTGTACTGTAACTGTAGTTACCAGAATCAATACCCATTCTGAACACATACGTCGAGATAATATCCGAGGTTTCATAAATCATCGGATTATAAAGGAGATAGACCTTCTCAAACGAGGCTCCGGAACCCGCCAGTCCTCCGACATCGAGGATCAGTAATGTTGTAATTGTCGGTAGGATACAAGGAAGGGTAACGTTCAGAATTCTCTGCAAATGACCGGCTCCGTCCACGGCCGCCGCTTCATACAGAGACGGATTAATATTCGCCATGGCCGCAAGATAGAGAATGGTTCCCCACCCGAGATTCTGCCAGATGCCAGACGAGACAAATATCGTCGGAAACCAGTCAGAAGAAAAGAGAAAATCAATCTTCTCCATACCAAGAGACATAATGAAATGGTTAATCGGGCCGCTCGCGGATAACAATTCACGCAGCATACCGGCAACAATAACCATGGACATAAAGTGCGGCAGGTAAGAAACCGTCTGCACAAACTTCTTCCATCGAAGAAGGCGAATCTCATTCAAGAGAAGTGCGAATAGAATTGTCAGCGGGAATCGTACGGCGAGATAGGAAATGTTCAGGATCAGTGTATTGAAGAAAGCTCGCCAGAAACTCTTATCTCCCAGGAACTGTTTAAAATACTTAATCCCGACCCACTCGTCACCGAGAATATTGCCTCCTCCGCGGTATTTCCGAAAAGCGATGATATTGCCGATCATGGGAACATAACGGATGACTATGTAATAGATGATTGGCAGGATCAGTAGCATGTAGAGCTGCCAATTCTGATTGAAATGCTTGGACAGACGGTTTTTCTTCTGCAAGCCAAGTTGATCGGATTTCAGCATTTTCGGCTTTCCCGTCTGGATACGCGCCGATGTGTTGATCTCTTCATTCTTACTCATTCGTTGCTCTCCCGTTGCTGACAATCTTGATCCAAACTGGAAAATGGGGGGGAATCTCAATCCCAATCACTTAATAATAGTCTATTTACCATCGCTTGCGTGATTCCATACTTGCATGCTAGTTGACTATTAGCCACAGGTTATCACCTCTTCTGTGCTCTGTCAATGGTTTCCTGGGTGTTTTCCGTGATTCTATTTAACAGGTTGCACAAATACAGACCGCCGTTTCTGCTCGACGCAAGTAGAAGTCAAAACCTCTTGATATCAGCAGGGAAAAAGGCACAGTTTCAGAAGAAGCGCATTCTATCACTATTAAGAATCAAAGTCTGCCAAATTCAGTCGGCCAGGATTTTTCCGGCAATAAGGCTATTAGAATAGTGTCAAATCTCGTTTAATCCGTCACGTCATGGTGGATTAAACGAGATTTTGTTGTGTAATCAGAACAGAAATCTAAACAACCTCAAATATGACAGTCTCGCCCGCTATTGTTCCGTCTCTTCGGCAAAGGAGCAAAAGCCGGACAGTTTTTTGAGACGTGGGTTGTCTCTGAGATCGCAAAGTCGTTTCTTAACTCGGGGAAATCAATACGGGATATCTACTTTTATCGGGACACGGGTCAAAGAGAAATCGACCTAGTGCTGGAGATCGGACGTACGCTCTACCCGGTCGAGATTAAGATGACAGCCAAGCCACAGAAAAAATGGCGGCAACATTTCGACTTCTTACGCCGGTAATCGAAGCAGGAGATCTGAAGCTTGGAGAAGGCGCGATCATCAACCAGTATCCAGAACTGATGTATCTTGAAGAGAACGTCCGTTCTATTCCTGTCGGTTATCTATAATACATGCTCAATTTCACTTGTTTACCTCCTCACTCCCTATCAAACTCTCCCCCAACGACCTTCAATTACTTGAACACAGAGGGATAGGATAGTGTGTAAAGATCCGCAAGCTCGTGTTTGTTGCTGTCTTTATGAATAAAACAATTCGAGTGCCTTCTCGGCGAGTCTCTCCCCAAGCTCTTTTTTCTTCTGCGGGTGGAGTTCATACACAGCTCCGAGATCCTTTGCCGACGCAACCGAACACTTCGCTGTCAATTCGGGCGCGCGTTCCTGCTGATTCTGAATGCTTCGCCAGCCTTCATCATCACCGTTCTGCGGATCAGAATAATCTGCCAGAACCGTGACAACAATCGGCAGGTCCAGGGAGAGCGTTTTCCTCCAGCGTGCGACCATGGCGGCAAATTTCTCGTTATAAAAGGCCGGGTCGCCTGCATTTGACTCCCCTTGATACCATAGAACACCCTTTATTCCCAGACCTGCCAGCGGACAAATGGCGGCTCGATAGAGGCCTGTCGGAATCTTCTGAGCCAGAAACCCCTCTACAGCCGGATAGGAAGCTTCCTTCTCCTTCAAACATGACCATTCTCCGGACAGCTCGAGGCCTCTGCCGTCGACCTCAAGAAAATACGGATGTTCCGGAATAAATCCACCGAATCCATTCTCAACAACAAGGCGAACAGCAATCAGGTTCTCTCCCTCATGTAGTATGGAGGCGTCGAAAAAGTACTTTCTCGGCGGATAGCGATAGGCGGTCTCGCCGACCTTTTGTCCGTTTACATACGTCTGGTCGGAGTCAATCAGCTCGCCGACATAAAGAAGTGCTTCTCCTTTCGGTTGCTTCTGCAGGATAACCTTCCGATAATACCAGATGCTTCCCGAGTACGGTTCACCGTCCAGTTGCGAGAACAGGGCCGGCAGTAACGTGCTCTTTGCTTCGTCGGGAATTCTCGCGGCGAGGGATTCGTTCGCGTCGGAACGAACCGACCGGTACCACGCCTCGATTCGGTTCTCTCTGTCCCGAAGATACGTATCGAGACTTCCGGGGGCAAGAAAGGGCTCGATTTCTTTCGAAAAATCTCCGAATGCTTTGAGATCTTCCTTACACATCCACGCTTCGACAGACGATCCTCCCTGAGCATTTAATATCAGCCCGACAGGGACATTCTTTTCCTTACGAATCCGCTCGGCAAAGAAGTATCCGGCCGCGCTCATTTCCATGATTTCATCCGGAATCGCGCGAGTCCATGCCGCCGCCGGCAAATTCGAGACTTGATCCTCGGCGAAGCTATACTCAGGCGCCAGGCGGTATTGACGAATCAGGGAATCCCGGGCCTTATCGATCTCCTTCTTGGACTCATCGAGAACGCGTGAGACCGGAAGTTCCATGTTCGACTGACCGCTCAATAGGAAGACGTCTCCAAAGCACACATCGTGACATGTAATCGTCTCCGTGCCGCGAACCGTCAGTTCAAGATTCTTTGCTGCAGTGTGCGGAGGCAAATTGAAGGCGAATTTGCCGTTCTCGACCCTCTCTTCTATGCTTTGCCCGTCTAGTTCTAATATCACAAGATCGGCCGACGAATCCTCACCCCAGATCCGATTGACGCAATCTCTCTGAAGGATCATTCCATCTCCGAAAATACCGGCTAAAGTCGTCTTCTTTTCCATATTTCGACCTCTTCTTGTTTTCTTTCTAGTATATCACAAGGCCAAACTTATTTTACTAGCATACTAGCTCATCAGTCATTGACTCGCAACATATCACCGTCTATACTACATTGTATCCGAACCTATCAAGTGGAGACAGAAGAGCTATGGCCTCATACGACAAGTACGCGAATAACCCCCTGTTCATTTTTGCCGGAAAAATGGCAGACGTGATGATTCTTAGTTGTCTCTGGATTCTTTTCTGTCTGCCCGTATTCACGGCGGGAGCTTCATCTGCCGCATTATATCACGCCGTGACAAAACGTTATCTCAAAAAGTCCGAGACCCCAACACAGGACTTCATGCATGCGCTCCGTCTGAATCTCAGGCAAGGCGCGATTCTATCGACGGTTTATTTAATTTATGGAGCGTTCGTCGCTTTTAATATTTATGTTTCTTTTACTGCAATTGAAGGTGTCAACTTACCCGATTTTTTTAAACAGATATCCATTGCTTTGCTTCTACCAATCGTTCTCACCCTCCCATACGTCTTTCCCTACTTATCCCGATTTACTGCCGGAACCTTTTTAATCTTAAAAAACAGCTTCACCTTCTGTGCGATTCATCCGCTGCACGCCGTACTGATTATGTTGTTGATAGTCGTATCCGGAGCGTCGATGATAGTCTTTCCCCCCTTGGCCTTGTTCGTTCCGACCGGTTGTGCCTTTCTTTGTTCAAAATGGATCGAGAAGGATTTCGAAAAGGCCATGACTGAAAGCCGTAAACGGCTTGAAGAGGCACAGGCCGCTGAAAGCGGATCCGAGACAACGAAGCATGAGGAATCTGTCTTCGAAGTCAGAAACAAAGAGGAAAGGAATGAGGAGAAATGAATATTCCTTTGATCTTAAGCGTCGTTGCGTTGCTCTGTGTCCTTGCGACGGTTATTCTTATCTTTCTCGGTCTTCAGAAAACCGTGAATCATCTCAAGAAAGACAGCCGTGAAGCACAGATTCCGAAAGACGTCCTCTTCAAGAGCACCCGACTGATTGTAATCGGAATCTTGTTTTTTGCTATTTTTCGCTTTACTTCAAATCTGCTAAACATACCTGACGGCGAAGAGGTGCCAATTCTTGTCACTGCCGGCTCTTCTTTTTTGCAGGCGGCCTACATGATAGGTTTTACTGCATTCATCCCAATGGTGCTGAATCGGCTGCGTTCTGCCGGCGCGCGAAACCGTGAAGATTAATTTCTAAGGGTAAAAACTACGTCTTACGGGTATTTTTTTACATCGTCAATAGATTATAATTCTGACAAACCAAACCGTAACGAAACCCCTATCCGTTACTTGACACAATTCTAGTCATCTAGTATGCTAGTTGTATTAGACGGGTGAAGGCCCAAAAGAGGCGTAGATTATGAAGATGATTTTCCGTTGGTTCCCTCACGGAGACGACAGTGTTACTCTGCAGCAGATTCGTCAAATTCCCGGTATGTCCGGGGTTGCGACGGCTCTTTATCACGTTCCGGTCGGTGAGGTGTGGCCTCTTGCTGACATTCTGGCGGTCCGCGATGAAGTTCACACAGCCGATCTGGAGATGGAAGTCATCGAGAGCGTGAATATTCATGAAGATATCAAGAAGGGGCTCCCCTCTCGTGACTCCTATATAGCAAAATACATCGAGACGATAAAAAATCTGCATGAAGCCGGAATTAAGTGTATTTGTTATAACTTTATGCCGGTAATGGACTGGGCACGCAGCAACCTTGCACAACCTCTCTCTGACGGAAGCACCGCCATGGCGTATAAACATAGTCAGGTGATGTTAATGGAACCGCATTCCATGGCAGACTCCATGCTGCAGGGCGCCAATAATTATTCTCTGCCGGGTTGGGAACCGGAGCGGTTTCCGGTGATGGCGAAGGACATTGAGTTTTACAAGAACATATCCGCAGATGAGTACTTTCAGAATATCTCCTACTTCTTGAACGCCGTCATGCCATTCGCGGAAGAGTACGAGATTGATTTTGCGATTCATCCGGATGATCCGCCGTGGCCCCTTTTCGGGCTTCCGAAGGTCATTACCGCTGCCGACACGATTCGCCGCTTTCTAAGTCTCAACAACAGTCCTCGCAACGGCATCGCCTTCTGCACGGGAAGTCTCGGAGCGAATCAGGCCAATGATCTACCGTCCATGATTCGTGAGTTTGCGGGAGCGGGACGTATCCCTTTTGCGCATCTCCGGAATCTGAAACATACAAGTGAGAAGGATTTTCATGAAACGGCACATCTCTCCGGTTGTGGCGATCTCGATATGTTTGAGATCGTAAAGGCGCTGTCGGATTCGGGCTTTGACGGATATATCCGCCCGGATCACGGACGTATGATCTGGGGAGAGCAGGGGCGTCCCGGCTACGGTTTGTATGACCGAGCGCTCGGATCGAACTACCTGTTAGGGTTATGGGAAGCAATTAAGAAAATGAGCTGAGGATGTCCCTCCATGCATCTGGCTTCTTTGCTGCAATTTGATCATAACTCGACGTTCGCATAACCGGCTGCTCGATCACTGTTGCACGGGTAGTCGGTTATCTTGCGATTCATGAAGATACGAATCTACCGAAATGAGGTGATATCTTGCCTTCACTCGATGCAGTATCCATACGGAGTAAAGAGTCATGGGAAGCTGTCGGCGTCAAACTGCCTTCCTTTGATCGCGATTCTATGCTTGAGGCTACAAAGAGCTCTCCAAGCTGGCTTCACTTCGGAGCCGGCAATATTTTTCGCGGCTTCATCGCACGCATCATGCAGGATCTGTTGAATCAAGGTCTTGTTGCCACAGGAATTATTGCGGCCGACTCCTTCGATTATGAGATGATCGAGAAGATCTATCGCCCATATGATCATTTGACCATGATGGCAGATCTCGCTCCGACCGGGAAAATCGGATTTGAGATTATCGGAAGTATCGCGGACGCGATCTGTGCGGACACCGGCAACCAAGAAGAGATGTCCCGCTTGACACAGATCGCTTGTTCCCCCTCTCTGCAGTTAATCAGCTTTACAGTCACGGAAAAGGGGTATACCCTTCGCAACATGAACGGCGAATACCTTCCGGTCGTTCATCAGGATCTGCTTGCGGGTCCCGGGCAGGCAAGACATCTGATCAGTGTGATTTGCTCGTTGGTCTTGTCCCGTTATCTTGCAGGAGCGAATCCTCTGGCTTT
Source organism: uncultured Mageeibacillus sp. (assembly GCA_964579245.1). Classification (GTDB taxonomy): domain Bacteria; phylum Bacillota; class Clostridia; order Saccharofermentanales; family Saccharofermentanaceae; genus Firm-13. Next base: position 4,447 of record CAZOFY010000049.1, on the reverse strand, counting down.
ATCAAGCATGGATAATTGCAGCCATAACGGCGAGAAGCTGAAATCGAGTCTCCTTGAGGTCGCCAGGGTTTGGATTGACAACGGTTATGCCGACGAGGGGTTTTTCTCCTACTTGTCGGATGCAAGTAAAATCAGTTTCCCCTGGAGCATGATAGACAAGATCACTCCCCGTCCGTCCGCGGAGGTCGAGAGACAGTTGAATGCCCTGGGCATCCCTGATATGTCTGCGATCACGACCGCACGAGGTACGTATATAGCACCGTTCGTCAACGCGGAAATTCCTCAGTATCTTGTCATAGAGGACGCATTTCCGAACGGGCGTCCTCCATTTGAAGCCGCCGGTGTGTACATGACGGATCGCGACACGGTGAATCGTACGGAACGAATGAAGGTCACAACCTGCCTAAATCCATTGCACACTGCCTTAGCTGTTTTTGGCTGTCTTCTCGGATATACGCGGATTTCTGATGAAATGAAAGACCCGGAACTATCCCTCCTTGTTCGAAAAATCGGCTACGACGAGGGTCTTCCCGTCGTTACGCATCCGAAGATCATGGACCCGCGCGAATTCCTGCGCGAAGTGATCGAGGAGAGGTTTCCCAATCCGTTTATACCGGATATGCCCCAGCGAATCGCTACCGATACGAGTCTCAAAATCCCGATTCGCTTCGGTGAGACGATCAAAGCTTATATCAAGAACCCGGCCCTTGAAGTCACCGACCTGGTCTATATTCCTCTTGCCATTGCCGGATGGCTTCGTTATTTACTCGGTATCGACGACTCAGGAGAATCGATGGAGGTAAGTCCCGATCCGCAGCTCTCATCCCTTAGGGAGCAGCTGTCGAGGATCCACATCGGGAATCCGGAGAGTCGTGGGAACAAATTGGACCTGATCCTCTCCAACGAGTCTCTTTTCGGAACAGATCTAGTCGCATGCGGACTTTCGAATACGATCGATGATATGTTTGGAAAGATGCTCGTGGGCGAGGGTGCGGTAAGAAGAACGCTGCAGGCTTATTTACCGGGTGCTCTTTGACAACGAACGCCCTTGGGACTGACCTCCCTCACTGGCAAACGGCAATTCACCTGACAAATATCTTTATCGCTTTTTCTGTTTATAACGCGATTTATCAAGACAGGGCGATGAACGACTTGAATACTTCCATGTAAGTTATGGACTTTTAAAAACGGGTGTAGTACACTTTTCACAGCGAAACAATATTCGAGGATAAATGTATGCAAGTGTCTCCCAAAACAGCGAATGAAACCAATCGCGAATACGCACTGCGCGTAATCCGCGACAACATCATCAATCTAGAGATCAAGCCCGGCAGTCTCATTGGTGAGCAGGAGATTGCTTACGAGTTGGGCCTATCACGCACGCCGGTCCACGAGGCGCTCCTTGAGCTCTCAAAGTCCAAGATTGTCGACATCCTTCCGCAGAAGGGCTGTCGTGTATCAATGATCGACTCTGCCTTAATCGACGAAGCGCGCTTTCTCCGATCGACCGTCGAATCGGCTCTGGTCGAGATGGCTTGTACGATGGCTAAGGAAGAAGATTTCCGCACATTGGAGAGTAATCTCAAACTGCAGGAGTTCTATTTGGCGAATCCGGCACCGGATAAGATTTTCGAACTGGACAACGAGTTTCATATGACGCTTTATAAAATCTGTAACAAGATGCAATGCTACTACATGGTCCGACTGATGAGCTTGCACTTTGACCGGGTCCGGAATATGAGTCTCTATTCTGTAAAAGAATTGAAGATTGTCGCCGATCACAGATCTTTGTTCGAAGCAATCAAGTCGGGCGATGTGCCCACTGCACACGCCGCGTTAAACAAGCACCTGAGTCGCTTCGACTTCGATATCCAAGCCATTCAGGAACACTATCCGGAGTACTTCGCCTGATTGTAAATGTTTTGCAACGAAGGCCGTCCACGAAAATGGGCGGTCTTTTTCGTGATAAAATAATTCTCAGAAGAGATCCCGGACTCCGCGAGGTGTATATGCAATACAGAAAAGATAAAGCCGGTCGTGATATCTCCGTTCTCAGCTACGGGTGCATGCGTTTTTCAAAAGGAAAGTCGGGTATAGATGTCGACAAGGCGGAGAAGGAGATGATGCTCGCGATCGAAAACGGTGTGAATTACTTCGATACAGCATATGTTTACCCGGGCAGCGAGGTCACGCTTGGAGAGATCCTGCGAAGAAATCAATGCCGGGACAAGATCTATATCGCGAGTAAGCTTCCTCATTACCTGATCAAATCGGCCGACAGCATGGAGAAGAAGTTTGCCGAACAGCTGACGCGGCTCGGCACGGACCATATTGACTATTACCTGATGCATATGCTGACGGATATCATGACCTGGGACCGGCTGAAAAGTATCGGTATCGAGAAATGGATCGAGAGTAAGCTCGCCTCCGGCGCGATTCGAAACATCGGTTTCTCCTACCACGGCGGAAGTGAAATGTTCTGTCGACTGATTGATGCTTATCCCTGGGATTTCTGTCAGATTCAATACAATTATATGGATGAGAACAGCCAAGCCGGCCGTAAGGGCCTTCAATACGCCGCATCCAAAGGGATTCCTGTAATCGTGATGGAGCCTCTTCGGGGAGGAAAACTCGTAGATCTCTTGCCTGAGACGGCGAGAATAATCATTGCGGAGGATCCGCAGAAACGGACGGCCGCGGAATTGGCTTTTCGCTGGCTATGGGATCAAGAGGAGGTCACTTCTGTTCTCTCCGGTATGAACTCAGAAGCAATGATTGAAGAGAATATCCGTGTCGCCTGTGATGCGACTCCCGGTTCACTCACCGACGAGGATCAGAAGCTGATTTCCCGTGTTAAAGCTGCGATAAATAAGAGTATCAAGGTCAATTGTACCGGGTGCGGGTATTGCCTGCCTTGTCCGAAGGGCGTCGATATCCCTGGTATTTTTCGCTGTTATAACGAGATCTACACCGACGGAAAGAGCACCGCCCGCATGGAGTACATCCAGAATACTGCCCTCCGGTCAACGCCGAGCCACGCTTCATTGTGTGTTGGATGCGGAAAATGCGAGCCCCACTGTCCGCAATCGATATCCATCCGTCAGGAATTGAAGAACGCTGCAAGACTTCTGGAGACTCCAAAATTTAAGATTGTGCGTTTCGGCAATAAGCTGTTCCACTTCTTCTGAGTCTTAAGAAAGTTTTCCAAGATCCAGAATCGTTGCGTAATGCAAGATCTCAAATTGCTCGGGCATTGTCTCCAGAAAAGCACGGTGTTCTCTCTCCCAATCAGCAATCACCTGCTCCGGCAACGAGGATGCTCCGATGCCCCGACACGCCCGCATCCGGCCATGCCAGCTATCACGCGTGAAAGGAACCGAAAGATCGAATTCGATAGCGTTCTTGACTTCAAAGAAACCATCCGCTTCTATTGGCGCGGACAGATTCATATTTCTCTTGAAATGTGCGCCATTCCAGAAAGGGTTATATTTCAACACAATCTCCTCGCTCTTTCTAGCAATCTCACACTCGTAAGGAAGCCAGGTCATGAAGAGGATCGCGAAGCGTCCGTCTTTTCGAAGAAGACGATGGAGCAGGGGAAAGATAATCGGGCGGTCAAAATACATGAAGCACTGACACGCTGTGATCACGTCGAAGCTTGCATCAGGAAATTGCAAATTCTCAGCCGATGAGACGATATAATCCACAGAAAGCCCAGCTTCTCTTGTTAATTCCCTCGCCTCGCGAATCTGATTCTCCGAGATATCCGCACCCGTGAACCTTGCTCCGAAGCGCGCCATATGCCGGGGCAGAACGCCGGTTCCGGTGCCCAGATCCAGCACATCCTGATTGGCCGTGCAAAGCCCCAATCCGATGATCTTGTCGAAAAATGCCTCCGGGTAGATATCTCTGTACCTCGCATAATCCTTCGAGGCTCTTCCCCAATCAAATGCTCTTCCGCCGTCAATCGCTTCATTGATGATCATCGCTGCACCCGCTCTTTCTCTATAAATAGCAAGAAGCCCGGCTATTTGTCCGAGCTTCCCGTTTGACTCATTTATTATACATCGTTTGCACAAAATATTTCAATTGCATCCCGAAGAAACACCGCGCCTCCGGGCACGATATCGTCGTAGTACTTCGCAAATCGCGGATCCTCCGCATACATTGTTGCCAAGCCCCGGTGTGCTTCTTTGCTGTATGTGTTCCAGAAAGTCATAAGCCATTCTTTATGTAGCTCGCAGACCGTCTGAGATGTCACCCCGGCCGGATCCCCTTCCTCAACTGCCTGCTTCAGAAGTGCAATCATTTTCTCTGACAATTCCTGAACCTCCTGATATCTTTCTTTTGTCAGCACCATCAGCTTCGCATTGCTCCCGTCAATCGTTTTATTACCGTACTTTTCGCGGATCTCCTTGCCATACTTCTTCTCGTTCTCAGAAACGAG
>CAZOFY010000048.1:0-17403 GCA_964579245.1 uncultured Mageeibacillus sp. | reverse complement strand
TTGTGAGGGCCAACGACCAATCGTAAGAAACCTAGAAAGCATATTTGATTATGCTGGCTTAGTTGCTTCGGCATCAAATCTTACAATTCAAGTTGAATGCTCCTCTGATATTGATGGAAGTGTGCAGTTTATTCAGGAAGGAGCAGATGAAAGGAGAATGAAAGCCTTCTCCTTGTTCGGCAATGAAAATAAGTGTCTAACTTTCAATGTTTCGGTAGATAAAGAAACACAAATCTATCTTATGCCACCTGTTGACAGCCATTTTATCATTCATTCAATATCAATTCTAAACAATGATTGTCCATTCATCCTGGTCAGTTATGAAACGGCAGCCGATAAAGATGTTCATTCTTTTGATTTAGGAATGATTCCTTACTTATGGGGTAATGTTGATTCAGGATCTGCTTGGGCAAATCCTGTAATCAGCCGAGCGATTATCAATAAAGGTGATTACTTCTCAATTGACCCAAGTCAAACTAGCGAGCCTAAATACATATTACTCACTGTAGATTCACTCGACAGAGGATCTGCTTCTCTACAATTTGGATTATGGAAAGATGGAGTTTTTACACCATTGAATGATTTCTCCTTTGTAATACTTCCAGGGGAAGGAAATAAGTATATCCTTCGCCCAAGCATGGATTTTTTCTGGTACTCAGGCAAAATAAATGCTGCTGTCATATCATCGGAAAATGATATGACAGCAGTAGATATCCAATTGCTGGAGGATGACTCGATTTGATTCATTAATCTGTTTTGAACCGTATTCGAGTTACGTTATTTTTGCCCGTAGTATGCGTTCTTTCCGTGCTTTCGCTGGTAATGTTTCTCCAACAGAACCGGATCAAGAATAGCCGCAGGATTCATCATTAATGTATGCCATGCCATCATCGCAATCTCTTCCAGAATAACGGAATGGTTCACAGCGTCTATAGGATCGCTTCCCCATGTGAAGGGAGCGTGACCTGACACAAGTACGGCAGGCGTCTCCATCGAGGATTCCGGCTTTACCGTCTCCACAATCACCTCTCCGGTCATCCTCTCGTATTGAAATTCGACCTCTTCCCTGTTTAACGCTCGCGTTACCGGAATGGCACCATAAAAATAGTCTGCGTGCGTCGTGCCCAGCGGGGGAATCGCCCTTCCTGCCTGCGCGAAAACAGTTGCCCATCTTGAATGAGTATGTACAACACCGCCGATATCAGGATATGCCTGGTACAGAGCCAAGTGTGTCGGCGTATCGGAAGACGGGCGCAAGCTCCCCTCAACCGTCTCGCCGGTTTTCAAGTCGACACAAACCAGCATGTCAGCCGTCATCGTATCATACTCAACACCAGAAGGTTTGATAACCATGATGCCTGATTCCCGGTCGACACCGCTTACATTTCCCCAGGTAAAAGTAACGAGTCCGTATTTCGGTAATAGTAGGTTTGCACGAAGAACCGTCTCCTTCAATCGGTCAAGCATCAACGTCTCCCCCACACACTCTCTGAGATGAGCAATTCATATTCCAGCTTCTCCAACGACGTGTCTTTACCGATGTGAATGTACTCAATACCCATGATCGTGCAGAAATCACGCATATGCTCTGCATCTAACTGGTAACTTAATACCGTATGGTGAGAACCGCCGGAAAGGATCCAAGCTTCCGCTGATGTTGAAAGTGACGGAAGAGGTCTCCACATGACGCGCGCAACAGGAAGATTCGGCATGTCCTGGAAAGGAGAAACCGCTTCGACATCATTTACAATCATGCGGAATCGATCACCCATATCAATCAATGTAGCTACGATCGCAGTACCAGAACCCGTAGAAAACGTAAGGCGGGCGGGTGGTTCCCGGTCTCCGATTCCAAGCGGATGAACTTCGATCTTAGGTCTGTCAGATGCTATGTCCGGATCAACCTCCAGCATATGAGCCCCCAAAACAGCTTCATTTCCAGGCTCCATATGATAGGTGTAGTCCTCCATGAATGCCGTTCCTCCGGGGAGGCCTTCAGACATGCACTTCATAATACGAACCAATGCCGCTAATTTCCAGTCTCCTTCCGCACCGAATCCGATTCCGTTCTTCATCAGGTTTTGTGTGGCAAGACCCGGCAACTGACGGATTTCCTGCAGATCCTCAAAGGTGTCTGTGTAAGCCGTAAAACCACCCTCATCCAAGAATTTACCTAAAGCTACCTCCAGCTTTGCCTGATAGCGGATCGCGTCTGTGTCCGTTGTATTTATGTCATACTTTTCCATATACTCAGACATCTTCAGATCGATTTCGTTTTCAGAAACACAATTCAATTTTGAGATCAGGTCACCAATCCCATATCCATTCACCGACCAGCCAAGCTTGATCTCTGCTTCGACCTTGTCACCCTCAGTAACAGCAACATTTCGCATATTGTCACCGAAACGGCAAACCTTAAGCTGTCTGCTCACCAATGCACCTACTGCACTGCGCATCCAGTGTCCGATTCGCTTTTGCGTGGTCTCATCCTCCCAATATCCGGCAACAATTTTTCTCGGCAGACGCAACCTGGCCCCGATGAATCCGTGTTCACGGTCGCCATGAGCTGATTGGTTCAAGTTCATGTAGTCCATATCGATCGATCCCCAGGGAATATCACGGTTGAACTGTGTGTTCAAGTGCAACATCGGCTTCTGAAGCTTAGACAAACCGGATATCCACATTTTACTCGGCGAAAATGTATGCATCCAAGTAATAATGCCCGCGCAATTGGGATCTACATTTGCGGCGAGAATCGTCTGTAGTATAGACGAAGAGTCCTTGACGGCTGTTTTGTACACGACGGAACACGGAATACTCGTTGATGCATTCAGACCCTCGGCTATGATGCGTGAATGCTCATTTACCTTGAAAATGACATCCTCTCCATACAGAGGCTGTGTGCCGGCAAGAAACCAAAACTCGTACTTTTTCATAGTATATCCTCCATTATATTAATTCTGTAGCTCTTCGTTCAATTGCAAGACCTGCACGATAACTCTTCATGAAAATCCGGAACCCGTTCATATCGTTAGAATCCGGGTTGACAGTGATCATCTCGGCATTGGCAAATACACGGCCGGATAAATACTCCTCGAGGGTCTCGCCCGAATTTTTCTGAATCATATACGCTGCCAAAATTGCCATTCCCCAGGGACCGCCTTCTCCGGCGGTCTTCATGACACATACCGGAGAACGCAAGGCACACGACATCATACGTTGACCGGCATAGGATGATTTGAAGAATCCCCCATGGCCACTGATCTTCTGGATTTGAACATTCTCCTTCTGAAGAAGTGTTTCCATTCCGATGCTGATTGTGCCAAGTGAAGCATATAAATGTGTTCGCATAACGTTTTCCAGGGAAAACCGGCTGTCCGGTCTTCTGACAAATAATGGCCGGCCTTCTGAAAAACCGGTGACATGCTCGCCGGATATATAATTGTATGCGAGCAGTCCGCCGCAATCCGTATCACCGGCAAGTGCCGCTTCATACAATTTATCATAAAGCTCAGGAGTCTTAAAGTCTGCGCCCATGAGTTTTGCCGCCTGACCCATCAAAGAAACCCATGCGTCAAAGTCGCCCAGACAGTTATTACAATGTACCATGGCGACCGGTTCACCGGATGGGGTCGTAACAACATCGATCTCCGGATACACTTCAGATAAAGGTTCCTTCAGAACGATCATCGCAAAAATACTTGTCCCCGCGCTGACGTTGCCGGTATTCGGCGCGACGCTGTCTGTCGCTGTCATTCCCGTACCGGCATCCCCCTCAGGCGGGCAAAAAGGAATACCTGCCTGAAGGGTACCGATTGGATCTAATAGTCCGGCTCCATAATCCGTGAGAAATCCGGCAGGGGAACCGGCAAGAAGAACCTTGGGTAAGATTCGTGCAAGGGACCACGAATACTCTTTGTTCGAAATTTTCTCGTCAAAAATCCGTAGCATTTTCTCATCGTATTGCTTAGTCTGAGGATCCACAGGAAACATTCCCGACGCGTCACCGATGCCGATAACCTTTTCGCCGGTCAAAAGCCAATGAATATATCCGGCCAAGGTCGTAAGATATGATATCTCCTTAACGTGCTCTTCCTCGTTCAGAATCGCTTGATACAGATGCGCTATGCTCCATCTTTGCGGGATACTGAAGTGGAACATCCCCGTCAGTGCCTCGGCCGCTTCTCCTGTTACCGTATTTCGCCAGGTACGGAAGGGGGCAAGCAACTGGTTATCTTCATTGAATGCCAGATAACCGTGCATCATGGCAGAAACGCCGATCGCTCCAAAGGTTCGAAGAGGAAGAGCATACTGTTCTTCAACACTCTGCTGTAAGCTGGCGTAACATTTGCGAATACCATCTTGAATTTCCTCGAGTGAATACGTCCAATATCCGTCTCGAAAAGAATTCTCCCACGTGTGGCTTCCGCTTGCGATTGGTTGGTGATTCTGGTCTGTCAAAACCGCCTTGATCCGGGTCGAGCCGAGCTCGATACCCAGAAAAGTCTGACCCGATGAAATTGATTGTTGCGCTCTGGTAGTTTGCATATTCCCTTACCTTCCTTACTCAGGTTTTCTTGCGAGAACTTAAGACGCTCTGCAGAACAATAAAAATACAGAGTAGAGCGGCGATCGTGATTCGCGTCCACCACGATGAGAGTGTCCCCTGCGTCGTGATCAGCGTCTCGATCGTTCCTTTTATAATAACACCAAACAGGCTTCCGATTACATTGCCTACACCGCCTGTGAGATGGGTTCCTCCAATAACGGCGGAAGCAATCGAGTCCATCTCGAGTCCTTTGGCTTGTTCAACAAAGCCGGCACAGGAGTTGAGGCAGAACAAGAATCCGCCAAGCGAGCATAAAAATCCATTGAGGGTATAGGTAATCAACTTCGTTCTGCGAACATTGATGCCCATTAACAGAGCCGATTGTTCGTTACCCCCGACAGCGTACAGCGATCGTCCGAATTTCGTGAAGCGGAGAATGATAAAGACCAGAAGCAAGACCAGCAGTGCAACCAGAACACTCGGAAAAATGTAAGCGGCATTGTACACGCCTTTTTTGCTGACATATCCGCCGAATGGCAGATATATTTTAGCCTGAGCCCAGGATAAAAACATCTCATTCTTTATACTGATCATGTTTGTACTGATGGTTGCTGTCATTCCCCTGGCAAAAAACATGCCAGCCAATGTGACGATAAAGGGCTGAATTTTTAGAAAAGAGATCAAGTATCCTTGGACAAGACCGAAGGCAGTGCCTGCCACCAAAGCGATAATAACTGCCGGAATCGCTCCAACCCCCTGATTCTCCATAGCATTTGCCAGAAGCATGCACGTCAAGGCGGTTAGAGAACCTACAGAAATATCAATGCCTCCAACAATCATGACCATCGTCATTCCGGCAGTGATGACGATTAATCCGGCATTGTTGATTAGAAGGTTCAAAAATGTCTGCAGTTTATCGAAACCCTTATCCCCGTATTTTAGAATTCCAACCGTATACATGACAATGAAAAGTGCGATTGTGATAAGCAAGAGAAAAGTCGTGTTATTGATCCGTTTCTTTTTCATCCTATTCAATCGCCTCCTTTCCCGACGGAATAACGGTTGTTTTCCGTTTTCTCGAAATCATTATTTTTTTCACGTAGGGTGATTGAAGTGCAACAATCAGGATTACGATGACAGCCTTGAATACAGGGAGCTGATCTGGTGCTACATTCAATGCATACAGAGCCGTCGTGAGAGTTTGGATGGTTATCGCGCCTATAACACTTCCTGCGAGAGAGAACTTTCCTCCCGTCAGACTGTTTCCGCCAAGCGCCACAGCCAGGATCGCGTCCAGCTCCAAGTTCAATCCGATATTATTTGCATCGGCAGAGTAGATTCGCGATGATGCGACAAGGCCGGCAATTCCGGAACAAAGACCGGCAAATGCATAGGTGATGGTAATGATGAGTACAGGCTTAAGCCCCACGAGTTTCGAAGCCTTTGCATTGATTCCGACGGATTGGATATACATACCCAGAGCGGTTTTGTTCAGAACCAGAAAAGTGCCTACCACGACAAAGATCGTCAGGAGTATCGACGTTGGGATCGGAAAACCCGGAATATTCTTCCCTAAAAGTGTATAGTCGTCAACACGTACATAGGTAATTTGTCCGTTTGTGATCAACTGCGCGATTCCACGGCCTGCGGTAAAGAGAATTAATGTCGCAACCATGGGCTGTATCCGCATCCTGGCCACAAGAAAGCCATTCCAAATACCGCACAGAACTCCTGCTAACAAAGCAGCCATAACACCAAGGAAGAGAGGATTTTTGTATTCATTGACGGAGACCTCTCCGCCCGCGAGTATCGAGCAACAAACGGCCGCACTGACAGCCATAACTGCACCGACCGAGATATCTGTTCCGGCAGAGGACGACACAACAAGCGTCATTCCAACCGCCAGAATAATCAGTTCACTGGAACGGTTTAAAACATCGATTATTCTGCCATAGAGAACTCCGTTATTCATTGAGACCAGAAAAAAATCAGGAATAATGATTATGCTGGCAAGAAGCATCAGTGCAAGGCAAAACAGAGGAAAGAACAGACGATGCTTCGAGATTCTTTTCAGAAGAAATTCCCTCTCAGGCATGGTCCTCACCTCCCGCTATCGCTTTCATGATCCGGTTCTGTGACAGCTCCTCCTTGTTTAACTCACCAACCTTGGCTCCATCTCTGAGGATGATCATCCTTGAACAAGTACGAAGCATTTCCTCGATTTCGGAAGATATGAACACAACCGACATTCCTTCGTCTGCCAGTGAAAGAACAAGCTTCTGTATCTCTGTCTTTGTACCGACATCTATGCCTCTTGTCGGTTCATCTAAAATCAGGAATTTGGGATTGGTAAGAAGCCAGCGTCCGATTACGACCTTTTGCTGATTTCCTCCGGAAAGCTGCCCGACAGGTGTATCACGATTGGGCGTCTTAATGTTTAATATTTCAATGTATTTATCCGCAAAGTTGTCCATATCCTTTTTGGGTAATCTCTTGAAAATCCCTCGCTTTGATTGTAAGGCGAGGATAATATTCTCGCGAACGGAGAGATCAGCAATAATACCCTCCTCTTTTCGATTCTCCGGCAGATACGCCATACCTATCTTCATCGCGTCAATCGGAGCCGAGATACTCGTTTTCTTGCCAAAAACCGCAAGTTCACCACAGTCCGGTCGAACCACACCATAGATTGCACGTACCATTTCTGAGCGTCCCGAACCTAAAAGTCCTGTGAGACCAATTACCTCTCCCTTATGGATCTCAAAATCAAATGGTTTGATAGAGCCCTTTCTTCCTAAGCCAGTCGTCTTTATTACACTTTCACCGGCTCTTACATCTACAGGCTTTCCTCGCCTCAAAGCAGTAAGATCATCGAAGTCCTTGCCCATCATTTTCGCCACAAGCTGAACACGAGGCAAACTCGAAACTTCATATTCACCTACGCGTTTTCCGTTACGCAAAACAGTAATTCGATCGCAGACACTGTAAACCTGCTCTAAAAAATGTGAGACGAAGATAATTCCCACGCCATCATTTTTCAGCCTTTTCATCAGTTGAAACAATTTATCGACCTCATTCTCATCTAAAGATGAAGTCGGCTCGTCCAGTATCAGCACTTTCGTGGACATATCGACAGCCCGCGCAATGGCAACCATTTGCTGGGCCGCAAGAGATATATTACCCAACTGCTCCGTTGCCTGGACGTTGATTCCCAGCTCGTTCAATAGAGCCTGAGATTTTGTATTCATAGTTTTCCAGTCAACAAACCCGACTCGGTGGGGCTCACGTCCAATATATAGATTTTCCGAAACGGTAATGTTCGGGCAGAGATTGATTTCTTGATAAACCGTGCTGATGCTATTTTTCTGAGCATCGTGCGGGGACCGGTTAATAATCGGCGTAAGAGAATCGCCGATAAATATTTCGCCGGATTCAAATTCCTCAGCTCCGGTAAGAACTTTAATCAATGTCGATTTTCCCGCACCATTTTCGCCCATCAGCGCGTGAATTTCTCCTTTTCGCAGGGTGAAGTTAACATCGTCAAGCGCAACGACTCCGGGGAAATTTTTGCTGATGTGTCGCATGGATAGTACGATGTCATTTGGCATGAATTTACCCCCTTTGGGTCAGATTATCGTACGCTGAAGCAAACCGATACTGAGCCGGAGGATTTTCGGTCTCCGTATCGTGCTCAGAAATTGAATATGAAGGGGCGAAGAAAAGGGCTTAGTACATTCGGCCTACGCGATCTTCTTTTGCACTTTCAGCCGGGAAAACACCTTCTTCAACATATTGAAGTTTGTCGACGGGCTCGCCGGCTTCAAGCTTTTCAATGATTTCAGAAACGCGAGGTCCATGAAGAGGATTGCACTCTACATCAACATTGATGAGGCCCTGCTCCATCATGTCGAAAGCAGCAGATACAGCGTCAAAGGAGATGATAATGATATCGCCGTCAATTCCGCAAGTTTTCCCTGCATTCTGGATTGCATCAATAGCACCGAAGGCCATATTGTCATTCTCAGTTACGACGACATCTATATCCGGATAAGATTTCAGGAAAGATTCCATGACTTCTTGTCCTTTTGCCTGAGTAAATTCGCCTGTCTGCTGTGCAAGAATCTTCCAGTTCATGTATGCCTTAGCCTTCTCGTTAAAACCATTGGTACGACCGATCTGTGCAGAGGATCCGATAGTGCCCTGAAGAGTTACGATGTTGATATCTTCCGTGCGTCCGTCTTTTTCCAGCTTGGCAGCGAGCCAATCCGCTGCATCATAACCTTCCTGAAGGAAGTTGGAACCGACCCATGCCACAAATAAAGATTCGTCAGATACATCGATCATTCTGTCTACAATGATAACCGGAATTCCTGCATCCTTTGCTTCTTGAAGAACGGTTTCCCATCCTGTTTCGGTAATCGGAGCAAGAACAATATAATCAACTTCCTGCTGAATGAAATTTCTGATGGCCTTAATCTGATTTTCCTGCTTCTGCTGAGCGTCATCGAAAATCAGAGAGTAACCATTTTCTTCTGTAAATGTGGCCTTCATGGAAGCTGTGTTGGCCGTACGCCAATCAGATTCTGCTCCTACCTGAGAAAAGCCGACTGTGATGACTCCTTCGCTTCCCGTCTTGTCGGTGTTCGGTGAAACCGTCGCATCGATGTCATTATCAACCGTTGCATCAGTCGGTGTGATCGCGCTGTTTGTATTAGGTGTCTGTGACGTGCATCCAAACAAAAGAGATGTTACAAGTGCTGCTGCAGTCAATACGAGCAGTCTATTCTTCATAATTTCCTCCTTCTGTTATTCGTGCCAACTTGGTATCATCTCTTTTAATTTATATTTTAATCCTAGCCGCCTTCAGATGATACCGATTTCTATTTTTAAAACAAGTGATTTTATTTGAATCAACCATCTAAATGATTCTCTTGTATGTTTTTATTCTCTGTCGATTCGTTATTTTCTTTTAGCAGGGGGAGGCGGACGGTGAATACTGTCCCTTCTCCTTGAACACTGTCTATATCCAATCCATAATCTGCACCATAATACAGCTTGATCCGCTCAGCCACGTTTATAATCCCGAATCCGCTCTGATCCATATGTTGAGGTACTGACGACAAGCTGTCACGCAACTGCTGAAGCTGCAGGGCATCCATGCCGACCCCGTCATCAGAGACCTTCAGAATCAATGACTCACCTGCGCGTTCCGCAGATACATGAATTCTTCCCATGCTCCGCTTACATTTGATTCCGTGATACAGGGCGTTTTCCACCAATGGCTGCAAAGTAAGCTTCAATATCTGATAGTGGTAGAACTCCTCTGGAATATCGATCTCGTAGGATAAAATATCGGAATAACGATATTTTTGAATGTCAAGATAGCTGATAATCAGTTGCTTCTCCTCAGCCAAAGAAACGGTATCGCGACCCTTGCGCAATACTCCTCGAAAAAAGTCTGATAAGGCAGAAACCATTTTAACGACTTCATCGTTCTTTCCGTCTTCGGCAAGCCACACTATGGTATCGAGTGTATTGTATAAAAAGTGGGGATTGATTTGTGCCTGCAAGACTCTCAGCTCGGCATCCCGGAGCTTTAATTGCTCCATCTTTACGTCATCGACCAACTTCCCGATTTTTCCAATCATCCTGTTGAAACTCTCTGTCAGTTGTACGACCTCATCTCCGGTCGTATCCGCCGCTCGCGTTGAGAAGTCTCCCTCTGCGACCAGCTCTGTTGTTTTACAGAGCTCCTCAATCGGTCTTGCTATACTGTCAGAAATCTTCTTTGTTACGATCCACATGCCAATCCATAGAAAGATGAATAGTGCGATCGATGATAAGAGAGTCACCTGGTATTGCCCTTCAATGTCCTGTCGGAGTGTCTCCATCGTATTGGCTTGATGATAGATGTAAGCCTGAATGTTTTCTTGACTAAGGTCAGTCAAAATGTAAATATTCGATTCCAGGTTGTAAATGTTATCGTCATAATGACCGCCCTCCTCCACATTCTCTATAATCTCATCGATTCGCTTTTCCAGCGTGGTGAGATTTTGCATCAGCCTGTCTAACTGACGGCTGTCTGTACTGTTCGAGACCTTCTGAAGGGCCAGAAAAGCTTCCCGCGAATCTTCTATGACTTTATAAGGATTTTTAAAATCCGGATTGTCGTCCAAAGATTTAACATTTTCGGGGGGGCCGATCACAATTCTATACATCGCATAGTCGATATCCTCTTTAAAGGCAAGAGAGTATTGATTTGCTGCCGTAATATTCCTGACGATAGCATCATATCGTTGACCGTAATTAAAGACCATAATCAACATGCCCGTGCAGATTAATACGGCGGGAATCAGAACGATACCTGTATATACCTTAAGCTTTGTATTCAGGGATAATCGTTTTTTCATAACGGAGAGTCACACCTCTTCCCTGCCCGATACTCGCTCGGGGTCTGACCGGTCACTTTTTTAAAAATATAGCTGAAATAGTGCGCGTCTTTATAGCCGATCAGGTAGCCTATCTCTCCGGACGGTTTCTGTGTGCATTTCAGTAGTTGCTTGGCGTTTTTGATCCGGATCTCTGTCAGGTACTCGGTAAATGTTTGCCCGGTTTCCTGACTGAATATCGTCGAAAAGTGACTGGCACTGATGTTAACATGAGCCGCTACGGAATTCAGTGAGAGGTCCAGGCTCCCAAAATTCTCCTCCATGTACTTCCTGGCTTTAACCAGAAGAGGATCATATCTGCGTTTACTTGTTAAGTCCCGATAGTCTATAGATGCACTCATCATCAGACACAGATACTGGCGTACACGTTCAGAATCGGGCGTATGACTCTCAAGGTCGTTCAGTGCACCGCATATATTGATAACTTTGGATTCAGCACATTCCAGATATCGCAAGAAAAGCTCACAAGAGCAGAAGATGTCCAGGGCTATATACTGGCGGATTAATTCAGACCTTAAACAATCCTCTCCTACATTGTTACAGTAATCATCAAAAAAAGCCTCGACCTCTTCCCTGGCACCCGTTTTCAGAAAACCGTCAATCGCGTTCCGGTTCATTCGCTCCGGATGTAGCGACGCGTTGTTATCAGAGCCTCTGTTCTTACCCTTGATCCCTTGTTCTTCAATCTGCCCGGCATAAATGACTTGATTCGGTTCAAGAATATATCGGTAGGAATGCGCCTTGATCGCCTCATTAAAAGAAGTGGCTATCTCTCCGATGCGTGTTACGGTGCTTCCTACTCCGGCGAAGAAGTATAAACGGTCGTAGTGTGAAACAATTTCGATCAGAGCAGATATGTATTCGTGTAGTACTCTCTTCGCGTCTTCTTCATCTTTTCCTTTGATAAGAAAATTCCACCCCGTCAAGGATCGGTTAAAAAAAACGATATCCGATCTGTTCTCGGTCAATGCGACAACTTTATCCTGAATTCTGACAGAGCTCTCATGATAAGCCTCATCCGATTCATCCTTTCGTCTTGTGCTGAATGAGAGAACGATATAGGCTCTCGCCATAATATCAATTCCTGCGTCTCTGGCCCGCTTCAGCATATCAACGACAGGTTCATTGCCACTGAGTAATGTCGAGAAATATTGCTGCCGTTTCAGGAAATAGATTTCCTCCATGTCTTTCTTATACTGCTCCATCAAAGCCCGTTGCTCTCGTTCCGCAACAACCTCTGTTGCCGCTTTTTTAACGATCTCAAGCAGCTTCTCTTTGATGACAGGCTTGACTAAGAAATCCGTAATACCAATTTGGATCGCCTCCTGGGCGAATTCAAATTCATTGTATCCGCTTAAGATAATAATCTTGATCCACGGCATGACCTCACGCACCATTTGTGCAAGAGTCAAACCGTCGACAAACGGCATCTTGATATCAGTAATAATAATATCGGGCTTTGTCTCAAGAATCAAAGGATAGGCAATTTCGCCGTCGCTTGCATCCCCGACCATGCAAAATCCGGCACTATCCCAATCAATCTTGTTTTTGATGCCGTTTCTGACAACGACCTCATCCTCTACGAGAAAAATCTTGATCACAGTATGTCCCTCTATTCTGTCAGGAAGGTCGGCTATAAGCTGAAGCGATTTATTTCAACGTAATTTTAATGGTAATCGATTTTAAGAAAAGAAGAAAGACGCAACACTTTGACCAAATAAAAACAAACGATTTAAATACGAAAACAAACTAGCCCTGATTGAGTAATGCTGGTAGGAGTGTGAGCAATTTCTTATTTTCATCTTCCTGTGTCCCTGATTCAGTGTTCGCCTGCAAGTATAGCCGGCTTATAGCAAAGCTATACTCGTCCTTCTCTGAAATATCTTCAAAAGATCGGTATGCAAAGAGTGCTGTATGTATATTTCTTTCTGAACACAAGCGATATACATCTGTTATCCATTGCTCGGATCCGACGCCTTCGTTCCAATCATCGCATCCGAATTCGCCTAATAATATCGGATATGAATTTAGAAAAGCGTCATCTGTGAACTTCTTAAACGCAATGCTTAAGTCCTCCTGTGAAAAATCTTCATTTGGGTATAGCTGCTCGTCCGACGAGGTCTCTTCTGTCTGATGAGAGAAGTAAATCGGCTTATAAAAATGAAAAGAATACATCACATTCTCGTCCGATACTTTTACCCATGTAGGCCTGGAATAACTGGCTTCATCACGTTCAATACCAACAGCCGCCTCGACGATCAACACGTGATTTACGTCCTTTTCTCGAATCGCCGAGATCACGGTTTCCATTAATTCCTCGTAATCTTTCTTTCCATCTACAGGCAGTGATGGTTCGTTCATTAAATCATATGCGGCAATGGATGTCTCGTTCCCATATACTTCCGCAATGATTTGCCACATCTGAACAAACGAATTCTGTACAGCCGCATCCGTCCAAATCGGCCAAGTTCCGTCTCCCGGAGTTCCAAATGCTCCATACGGACAATGAAAGTCCAGAATCAAAAACATTCCGCGTTCTTTTGCCCACGATATATTCTGATCAAGCCATTTCCACCCTTCTTCCTGCTTTTCAAACGTGTTCGGATCTGTAAATAAATCCTGCCACCGGACAAAGTATCGAATGGTGTTAAATCCAAGTGATTGGATTTGATCATAATCTGCTTCTGTATGGTGAAAGAGAAAAACCGGAGTCCCATCCAAATGCGTCTCCTGATACCAGGTAAGATTATCAAAATTGATAGCTTGCAGCTGAACGGTTTGTCCGCTCAGCCATAGTTCGTTTTCCTGTCTCACAATAAAATGCTGTTCTGTTGGATTAACATCAACAATAGAAGCTTTTTCTCTTTCCAAACTGGAAGATCTTTCCCAACTTGAATTCGGCGTTTTTGTGTTTGCCAAACAACCCGAGAGCAGCAAGACAGCAACAATAAGAAAGCAAAAGATACGTTTCATCAGGTTTCTCCCCTTTTAAAATTCTCTTTACTATATTATCGGAATTCGTTGAAGAATACTGAATATATCATTATTCTTATCTTATCGCATTGTTAATTTATGATGCAAAGGCAAAAAAGAGCGGCTCACGTTAAGCGAGCCGCTCTGTCAATCCATACTTGTCATGCCAGATCAAAAAATCGTCTGCAACCAATCCAAAAGGTTAAACTTGAGGAACATGGTAGCCATAATGGACGCAACCAGGGAAACAACCGTAACCTGTGTATTGATCGAAGGACCTGCGGTATCCTTGAAAGGATCTCCGACAGTATCTCCAACAACAGCAGCTTTATGAGCATCTGAACCCTTGCCGCCATGGTTACCTGACTCAATGAACTTCTTGGAG
Source organism: uncultured Mageeibacillus sp. (assembly GCA_964579245.1). GTDB lineage: Bacteria > Bacillota > Clostridia > Saccharofermentanales > Saccharofermentanaceae > Firm-13. Next base: position 3,047 of record CAZOFY010000048.1, on the reverse strand, counting down.
TTGTCCCAAAGGCCGCCGGCATTTGACATAAACAGAGCTAGAAGAAGTCCGCTGACAATGTTGCCGGCCAAGAAGCCGCCAATCGCCTGAACACCACCGACAAAGCCTACAACGAGTGTGGATATAATTGCTACAAGACCTGCTGGAATGAGCTCTTTCAGAGCGCCGACTGTAGCAATGTCTATGCACTTGTCATACTCAGGCTCAACACCGGGTTTGCCTTCCTTCAGACCGACAATGGTATTAAACTGTCTGTGGATCTCTGCAACCATACGCTGTGCGTTTCTGTCAACACCAAGCATCAACATCGCTGAGAAAACAGCAGGAATTGCAGCACCGATCATCATACCGAAGAATACGACCGGGTTCAGAATATCAAAGCCGGTAATAACCTTGTCAAGGAGGCCTTCCTTAATCGCAGCCACATTGACTTCACTCATGAACGTTCCCAAGAGAGCGATGATCGTGAGGCCTGCAGCACCGATAGCAAAACCTTTTGTTACAGCCTTAACTGTATTTCCGGCACTGTCCAGCTCATCTGTGATATCCAATGCTTTTTCGCCGAGTCCGCCCATCTCAACAAGACCTCTGGCATTGTCAACAATCGGACCATAAGCATCATTCGAAATAACCATACCGACGATAGACAACATGCCTACAGCAGCCATAGCAATGCCGAACATACCAAATTTGACAGGATTCGCAGGATCAAGAGGTGCACAAATCTGATAGGCTACCAGTGCGGAAATCGCAATACCGACCATAGCAGGGAATACACTTAAGAAACCATACGAAACACCGGAAAGGATCGTGAAAGCAGGACCGGACTTCGAAGCGTTGGCAACGTAGTGAACCGGCGGCTTCTTATCATCTGTGAAATAATCACTGACGATACCAATGACCGTTCCGACAACAAGTCCTACAGTCATAGCTCCCCAAATTCTCCAGCCATATTCTGCGTTAAATAAAACAGCAGTTGTAATAGCTGTCGTGCCGGCGAAAAGAGCTGTCGTAATATACGTGCTCATATTCAATGCACGTGTCGGTCCGCTGTTCTTGCCCATACGAGCAAGAAGTACGCCGATAGCCGAGCAGAGAAGTCCCAATGCTGCATAGATGAATACCATGATCGTGTACTTATCATCCTTCGGGTCGATAGTGATCGCCATAGCAAGCGCCGCAGCCATCGAAGCAACATTCGAATCGAAAAGATCAGCGCCCATTCCGGCGACGTCTCCGACATTATCTCCAACATTATCTGCGATAACCGCAGGATTTCTCGGGTCGTCTTCCGGAATACCCAGTTCGACCTTACCAACAAGGTCTGCACTGATGTCCGCTGTCTTTGTGAAAATACCACCGCCGGCCTTTGCAAAAAGAGCCAAGCTACTTGCACCGAAGCTGAAACCAAGGATCGCGCTGGCTTCACGTGTAATCGCAAAAACGATCGTGATACCCATAAGACTGAAGCCCACAACGGCCATACCCATAACCGCGCCACCGCGGAACCCTGCCATAAAGGAAGGTCGGATACCCTTAGTGGCGGCCTCGGCAGCCTTCATATTGGCAATCGTTGCAACTGTAATACCTATTTTACCTGCTAAAGCGGACAAAAATGTACCGAAAACATAAGACAACGCCATTCGAACATTGGGTAAAATGTCATTGCCCATCCAAATTGGCTTCGGTAGGAACAGTAGAATTAAGAGTGCTGCAACTCCGGCAAACCTCGCCAGAAGCATATACTCTCTCTTCAAGAAAGTATTGGCGCCCTTGTTGATTAATGCACCGACTTTGTGGATGGTCGCATTGGAAGACGGCTGCTTCTTTACCCATGAATAGAAATAAGCCGCTACACCAAATGCGAAAAGAGAAACGGCAATTGCTAAAATGTAAGCTACTTTAATGTCCATTTACGCTCAACGCTCCTTACGTTTGATCTTTCTCGAGAGACTCGAGAGGCCGATACTTCTTTTAAGAATTTGGAACAAACCCAAAATCATCTATAGTAAAGATACCACAAAGAACGAAAATTTCACTGACGAAAGCACTTTTAAAACGCCAAATTTATAGTCCAATTTTGTGCATTGTGCACATACTTTTCATTGAGATGATTTTCACAAAATATATACTTTGCTTGTCAAAATAATTTGAAGCACACGGTATCTGCATTATCTCAAATACTGAATATGCCGCCGAAAAAGCGCAAGCTGACCGCAGACAATCATGCACAAGGTTTCTCGATAATCGTTCATGAAAATGACCACCTGCATTTATTATTGAGACTGTTTCGGTTTCACATGACTTCAATGTACTGGAAACTAAATACGGGTGGTCTTCATGATTATCATTGTGGCTCTTTTCAATCAACATGGTGTCTTAATCTCATGAGCTTCGTTGCTAATAATGCGGTAACATATTCGACGCAAGTCGAAAATCGCCGATACACCGACGAAACAGATCACAGACTGTATTCTCCTTGGTGCGGCGGCTGTGCACCACTTACTCCGATCACGATGTTCCATTCGTACGGTCAGCGTGCCAAATTCACGTCGGTATATTCAAATACCCTATGATATTGAAAAATTACGGTTGTTTTGGTACAATCAATTGAACCTTATATGGGGGCGTACTGGTTTCGACGGGGTCGTTGAGACTGGGAAAGCGGGTAGAGGATTCTCGTTGGCCTCTTTAAAAAACGGGATAAGCAAGTAATTGCAACAAACAAAACACAACTCGTAGCTGCTTAATTCAGCCACGCATCTCTCCGGTCGATCTGCTGACCGGGTCGGGGATGTCAGATAGCAGACCTTACCTTTCGGCAGGTTAAAGAGGTAAACGCCGCATCATAAGCTTTGCCGATGCGATGTATCTATGAAGCTACCGGACGTTTCGGCCTGTCAGCGGGCCTGTTACAGAGGGGAATACTCTAATCACTGACTGCACCCGGAGATGTTCCAGAGGATATGGTTTCGGACAGGAGTTCGATTCTCCTCGCCTCCACCAAATCAAATACCATCTATTGATAAAAGGAATTTTGTCAGCAG
>CAZOFY010000047.1:15460-17463 GCA_964579245.1 uncultured Mageeibacillus sp. | reverse complement strand
GGCTCTGCTTTGTACTCTTTTTTATTCCGGTCGTTTATCTCGGAAGCATTGCGGCCGTTACTCTTCATGAGGTTGTCGGACACGGAGTGATGACAAGGCTCCTTGGAGGAAGTTTCTCAGGATTCGGAATTCTGATCGATGCCATGGGTTGGGCGAGAGTCGATTTAACCGCTCTCAGTCCCCTTCGGCAGGCGATTGTTCTTGCAGGCGGGGCTCTTGTTACGAATCTACTCGGCATCGTGTTTCTCCTGATCGGAATCAGACTCAAAAAGCAATTCCTGCTCAGTGTTGCTCTGATCACCTTTGCCTTAACCTTTTTCTGCGACGGATTGCCGTACTTCTTCTGGGACGCCCTGTATCGGGGTGGAATCGGCGATGCGTCGGGCATCCTCGGACTCTATCCATACGCCTGGTTACGAATTCTTATCATCATTCTTTCCGGTGCGGCCCTCATGACGACGATCGTTCTCTGCAATCACCTTCTGTTTGGTCGGATCTGTATGTTTTTGGGAAGCAGAGGGAGGTCAAGCCGTCCCGAGCGCATTATGGTTGCCTTGACTCTCCTGGTCGTCCAGGCTGCTGCCTGGTTCTCATTTGACTGGACACAACTGATACCGGTACCGGAGATTGGACTCTGGCCGTCGGTGATTCCGGCGATTATCACACTGATTGTTCTTGGGACTGATGTCATGCTCCTCGAGAGAGAAAAGCCTCCGGTTCAACCGGAGCATCCACTTCGTTTCAAGGCAGCGATCCTTACAGCATGGGGATCGTGTGCCGTAACGGTCGCCGTCATTCTTCTTTTTCTGCAAAACGGATTTGCGTTGTAATCAGACGAATCGAGTGAGCCTCTCACAGAGGCAAGGTCATACATGTACATGACCTTGCTTCTGTTTTTGACTTACGCCCGTTGAGAGCCAGCAAGCGCGAAAAACAACTGCTATGCGGGTAATGGGCAAGAGGCAAAAGATCACTCGCTTTGCGGGTAGTGGGCCAGAGGTTAACCAATTACTCTGGCAAGTAACAAGGGCTAATAGTCCTGGAGAAAACAAACCGTTTGACGGGTGGTTATGGCTTTCTGCGAATATATCTGGCAGGATGAGTCAAAAGCCCTAATCATTGAGAAATAAGCTGATGTAACAGGGAATGCAAGTCAAATGTTACATTTAGAAACCAGAACTTGGTAGAGCAGGAAGGGGTAAATCCCTTATGCTTGCCTCATCAAGAACGGAGGTGCAAATCATATGAGCATCGGGAATAAAATAGCGGATGCGAGAAAAGAGAAGAATCTGACTCAGGAACAGCTGGCGGATATGATGTCCGTTACCAGACAGTCGATATCCCGTTGGGAATCGGATCAATCCTACCCTGAGATGGAGAAGGTGGTCCTGCTGGCTGAGTTATTAGGAGTCAGTTGCGACTATTTGCTGAACGACAGCCACGAGGAGCAGAGAACCAGCGCGCCGGCAAAAAGCGCGGTGACACGACTTTTATATGGCCTGAAGGGCAAGAGGGTTAGACTGGCGCTTTTCGAAACGGATTATGAGATAGGGAACGAGGTATGCACAATCATCGATTTTGACGGTCCGTGGATGAGCATCGAATTTATGAAGTCCAAGAAGACGATCACGAAAATTCTCCCGGTTTCTTCCATCCAATCGATCAGTATCGTGAAGTAGGGGGAAAAGAATAATGGAATCAGTAGGATATATGGGTTTTATCTTTGGCATTATCTCCCTTTTCTGGTGCATCAGCCTGACCGCTCAGGTCAGGGAGTTGAAGCGCATGATTCAGGACGCGGGTATCGGACATACAGAAAAGGCTTCTCTCCAGGATATCCTGGAAAAAAGTATAGGAAAATCCGCCGATCTGAAGCTGGAGGGCAGCGGTATGATCACGAATACAATGTTGGCTGATTGCCTGATCCAAGAGGTCGATGAGGAATGGGCCTTGGTGCTTGCCGGCAAAAAGAAGGAAGAGAAGCTGGTTCGCATCCGGACGAT
>CAZOFY010000047.1:0-15360 GCA_964579245.1 uncultured Mageeibacillus sp. | reverse complement strand
TCAGTCTGCAGCAAGCATACGGTTCAACAACCCTTGAAGTTCAAGGATATCCTTGGGCTTGAGGGTTATACAGGAGGCAACCTGACTTGGTACTTCACGGGCCTGGCCCTTGAGCTCCCGTCCCTTGGCGGTGAGATAAATCGATACGTTGCGCTCGTCGATCTGGTCCCGGATACGATTACACAGCCCTTGTGTTTCCAACTTCTTGAGGAGTGGTGTCAATGTGCCGGAATCCAGAAAGAGCCGATTCCCGAGCTCCTTGACCGAAAGTCCGTCCTCCTCCCATAACACAAGCAGGGTGATGTACTGAGTGTAAGTCAAGCCTAGCTTATCCAGGATCGGCGTATATACGCGCACGATCTTTCTGGCAGCAGCATACAAAGGGAAACAAAGCTGATTCTTAAGAAGCAGCGCATCGTCGCTCGTTACATCAAGCATCTGTTCGAAAAGATCCGGTCGGTCGTTCATCTCACTTATCACCTTTTCAAATTCTTTATAGAAACTTTACCGCTTTCAGAGGAAAACATCAAGGAGAAAGGAAAGCCGGCGGGGAGGGGTCCGCCGGTTTTCACGAATCTGAGTTCTAGGCATCCAGCTGTTGCTTGACATCCGCCTCAAGATCTTCGGGCTTCACAGTGGGAGCATATCTTGCGACGACGTTGCCTTTCCTGTCTACAAGGAATTTGGTAAAATTCCATTTGATATCTTTGCCGATGATATTCTGTTTCAGGTTTACAAGTACCTTCTTAAAATCGTTGTACTCACCATTCTCGGTGTCTTTGGCCGCGTTTTCCTTCAGCCAGGTGTATAACGGATGGGCATCCTTGCCATTGACATTGATCTTCGCGAAGGTCTTGAACTTGGTTCCGAAATTGATCTGACAAAAGTCTGCCAGCTCTTCATCTGTACCGGGAGCCTGATTGAGAAACTGGTTACAGGGAAAGTCCAGGATTTCAAAGCCCTGATCACGATACTTATCATATAACTCGGAGAGCCCGGCATATTGCGGAGTAAATCCACAGCCTGTTGCCGTATTGACGATCAGTAGTACTTTGCCCTCATACTCCGATAACTTCACATCCTGCTGTGCTGTATCCTTAACGGTAAAATCATACATACTCATAAGAAATCTCCTTTCAGAATCTGACAATAAATTTATTACAATTAAATTGTATCAAACCAATAACCAGAAAGCAAGTAGAAATTGGAAAGACTCATATAGTGTGCGTTATAATATCCACATGCTTAAGCAAGGAGAATTGATGATGGAACTTCAGACAGATCGCCTGATTATGAGACGCTTTTTGCCGGAAGACTGGATGGACCTGTACGATTATCTTTCCAGGGAAGAAGTCGTTCATTTCGAACCCTATGGAGTTTTTAACGAAGAAGCCTCTCGAAAAGAGGCCGTTCGCAGGGCCTCTGATCATGCCTTCTGGGCTGTTTGTCTGCGGACAACAGGCAAGATGATTGGTAATATTTATTTTCAGCAGAAAGAACCCTCCGAATTTATGACCTGGGAACTTGGATATGTATTTAATCCAGACTATTCCGGCATTGGCTATGCCACGGAGGCCGCCGCAGGAGTGATTCGATATGGATTTCTGCAATTAAACGCGCACCGGATTGTTGCAGAGTGCAACACACAAAATGCACCGTCCTGGAGATTGCTTGAACGTCTTTCAATGAGAAGGGAAGCCAGGTTTGAGAAAGTGGCTTTTTTCAATCGCGACGAGACCGGGGAACCGATCTGGGTTGATGCGTTTTCGTATGCCATTCTGACGGAAGAATTCCGTCGGCTCGATGCGGACACTTTGTGATCGGCAATATGAACTGAAATCGGGGACACGATAGGGTATACCGATCCATTCTGATATCCTTCATTATGGGGGGCTTTATCGACCGTATATACGTATAAATCGATTGTGAAAAAGGAGACCCCAATATGGATTATTCCATTCGGCCATTACGAGAGGAAGAGTATCCGCTTCTGAGAGAATTTCTTTATCAGGCTGTTTTTCAAAGAGACGAGTCTGTTCCGATTCCAAGAAGTGTACTGGATGACCCTCAGGTAACTGTTTATATTGATGGATTCGGGGAGAAGAAGGACGATTACTGTCTGTGCGCTGAGTCGGACAATAAAGTCATAGGTGCCGTATGGGTTCGAGTTATAGACGGATTCGGACATATAGACAATAAGACTCCGGAATTCGCGATCTCTCTTTTTAAGGAGTGCCGAGGTCACGGAATTGGGACTGAGTTGATGAAGCAGATGCTTCAATATCTTGATCAGCAGGGTTATGCGAAAAGCTCTCTGGCAGTACAGAAGGACAATTATGCCTGTCGGATGTATCAATCTGTCGGCTTCGAGATTGTTGGCGAAAACGAAGAAGAATACATACTTGTACGTGTGGCAGGGTAACTCTGCCCAAAGAAATGCCCCGGAATAATTGTTAACTATCTGTTCATCTTTTATTTATAAAGCTGGGAGCGTCTGCTTTGCAGTTGCTCCTTTAATTTTGTAAAATGAAATCACAACTGAATAGTAACCTAATTCGGGTATTTGCGAGTCAAACCCAAGAGGAGGAGTGTTTTGGATTAGGAGGGATGCACTATGAAGAGGTCGATTATCAGCCTTTTGACAGTTCTATGTATTCTTTGCAATGTTCTCCCAATAGCCCCTGTCGAGAGCCGGCTTCTAGCTGTTCTCGATACGACACTTTACGTTGACGGTGTGAACCTTATGAATCCGGCTAACGTAACGGAACCGACAGATGCAGTTTACTATGATGATGCAACGCATACTCTCTATCTGACAAATGCGACGATAACCGACAGCTATCTTTCACCCGGAGGTCCTGCGGGTATATATTACAGCGGTTCACCGCTGAATATATCGCTTACGGGCACTAACTCTATTAACACGGCTGACAATCCGACTTTTGTGAATGACGCCGGAATTGTCATAGCGCAAGGAACCCTCACGTTTATCAATTCAAATTCAGCATCACGCGCTACATTGTCCGTTACCGGTCCTTCCTCCGTTATCACTTATGATACGATGAGTTTTGGGACGAGCGGAGTAGATAATAATATGGTTGTGGAGTGTACGGGGCAGGTACGCGCGGAGTCATCTGGCATCTTTATTGAAAGTGGTGCCGAGCTGATTGCGAACAATGGTGTTTTTTGCTCGAACAACAATACACCGACAGTCTATACGGACCCGCCCGAGCCGCCGGCTCTCCCGAATGGCGTATTTACAGACAGAAACAGTCCGGGACCGGGACCGGGACCGACGCCAGGACCAGGACCGGGACCAGGCCCGACACCAGGTCCGGTTCCGACTCTATATGTAGATAATGTGAATCTTTCGGATCCGGCAAATGCGACAAGTCCAACGGACAGTATTCACTTTGATGTAGACTCGAATACTCTTTTTCTGACGGATGCAACCATTGATGAAGCATATTTAACCGGCGGCGGTCCTGCGGGAATCTACAGTTCAGGACTAGACCTGACGATCTCCCTTTCCGGTTCCAACACTATCACCACTCAGGACGATTCGAATTTTGTAAATGATGCAGGAATACATGTATCAGACGGCACGCTAACTATCATAAACACAGACAAAACAGCGGAAGCGACCTTAGCGGTTTCCGGCCCAAGCTCGATCATTGTTTATGGAAGTATTCATTTTGGTTCTGACGGAGCAGGGTCAACATATGACAACAATCTGACGGTCGAATTGACCGGTGAACTTCGTGCGGAAGGCGCGAACGACCCTTCTGTCATGTCGGATATATCGGTTTGGAGCGGGGCAACCGTGACAGCAAATAATGGTGTGCGTTGTTCGAATATGGGGGTTCCGTTCACATATAAGGATACGGATGGTGTCGATCCTCTTTTCCCGGACGGCGTATTCAACAACAGGATGAATCCGGGACCGGGACCCGGGCCGGGTCCTGAGCTTTCACTCCTTTCCTTCAGTGGCACAGAATTTTTGATTCCGTCTCCAGGTGCTTCTGCTGACGTCTATAGCCTTGATGGGGTCACAAAGGTTGGAGAGGTGAAGACTCTGTCGTTGCCGGAACCAACGGAGTACCCTGTTGTATTCATCAGCTTAATCTCAGGCGTCAATTTTCCTTACTATATTGAGGCCTCCGGACTGGAGTTGACCATAAACCCGGGTGGAGCATCTCGAATAACGGGAGTCAAACAGATGCCGAATGAACCCGGTGACGGATATTCCATCGTTGTAAGTCCCGAAACAAGACTTACAATCTGCGAAGCGAGGGATTACGCCTCGCAAGAAGCTGCTTCATCCCTTTTCCTGGCCGGCGGCATTCAGGGCGGCTGGCATTTGGAGATAGGAAATGATTCCGCGATTGCTTTGACGATCGGATCTGCGGATGCGCCTTCTGCTACAGGAATCGACGGATTTGGTGGCATGCGCACGAATGTTTTTGAAAGTGATTCGGATGAACCCGATATTACGATCTACACAACTGCTACTGCTTTTTCAAATATTGATCGCATGGTTGTCCCATGGGCAACAATCTATGCGGAGGCAGGCAAACCCTTTGAAAACTGTGGCTTTGTCCGAGTATTTGAGGGTGGCAACATCGAGATACTTTCTCCTGTTTCCTTCGATTCCAATACCATGTCGACAGAATTAGAAATTATGTATTACACCTATTCCGAAGATCCGGCCATTATCGATCGCCCCATCGAGACCTGGTATGATTATGGGACGATTGAGCCGGCTATTTTTGAGAACACCAATGATGACACATTCGAGTACTATTTGGATGAAAATGTAGTCGGTGATTCGTATCAGCTGCTTTTCGGTTCGACGTCCGGCATGATGCTTCCTATCTCTTTTGAAGATTCCGACGTGGAGAACGGAACCATTACCTTTAAGGGAGGCAAGCTATTCGGAGGTTATAACGAGACGATACAGGGCTATGAGTATCGCGTGCAGACCGGAAGCATGATTACGGTCGAGTTGATTCCCGATTACGGTTATCAATACGTGATGGGTTCCCTGACAGTGGATGGCGTACCGCAAGACACAGATGTAGATGCACAGGACAGGATTGCAACGTATTCCTTCCTCTTTGATCTAGATACGAATACACAGATCCATGCAAAAATGGAGAAGACATCGGACATTATTGATTCGAAAAGTGATGCTGTAGTTGATGCTAAACTGACGATGGATAACCCTGAGATTAAGGGCAATGCCAAGCTGTCAATTGAAGATATCGCAACTTCGACACGGTTCATGATAGGTGATCCTCTGGACATTATCAAGAATCTCGCCGGAGATTCGGAGATTGGAGCCGTCCTTGATATCAATGTAGGAGAGTACATCAGTAAGAACGGAACGGATGAGGCCTGGATCACGGATAAGTCGAGCTTCACGAATCCGGTAGAAATCGCTCTTGTCTTGAATGATGCCCTTCGGGACTATGAGAACTATCGGGTCATCCGGGTGCACAATGGGGAAGGAGCTAATCTTGAAGCATCGTATTCTGAGGGCGTGCTGACCTTTGCTTCGGACAAATTCTCCGTATTTGCGGTTGTATTTGATATTCCAGCAACATCCGTAATCTATGAGACGTATGGAGGGACTTTGATTCCTAAGTCTGAGAATGTTCCGTATGATTCCCTGATCACACCTCCGCAGGATCCCACAAAGGCAGGATTCTTGTTTGCAGGCTGGTATAAGGATCCGGAATGCACTCTCGTTTGGGATTTTTCGAAGGACAAGGTCCGCGGAGAGGTAACAATCTATGCAAAGTGGATCTCCCTCAACATCACTGCAGGAGAGACAGCGGGGAGCCTGTCATTGTCAATCGATGCGAAAGCCTCGGATATTCCGTTCTCTGCTGAAGAGCTCCTAAAAAATGCAAGTCTTAGAGCACAGTTCTCAATTTTCGATCCGAATCAGGTCTCGTCTGGCGAGAGACAACTCATCGAGGACTTCCTGACTGGAAAGAATGTCGCGCTAAAGGCAAAGGCTTTGTTCCTGGATCTGTCACTGTTCAAGGTAATTGATGGTTTTGAGACCAAGGTAACGAAGACAGCACAGCCTATCCTGATCAGCTTCATTCTTCCTGAGGAATATCGAGGCAAAGCGCTTTCTATTCTGCGTGTTCATGATGGTGTAGTTGCAAAATTAGATTACACCTACGATGCCGCTACATCCCGAATTTCTTTTTATAGTGACAGCTTCTCAACGTACGGAATCGGCTATACAGTCGAGGCTGTTGTAAAAACGGGAGAGTCGGATTCAAGGTGGCAGATTATAGCAGCGGTGACGTCCTTATTTGCGGCGGCCGGTCTTACAGCAACAATTTATACCCGTAGAAGAGAAAAGAAAGATAGAACATGATACTTAACACATCTTACGCGACTCGATGAAGGGAAGTCCGAATGGCCTGGATAGCAGAAGGATTAACAGCAAACGATACTCCTTCTTATCCCGCCCGGTCATCCGGGCTTCCTTTTTTATTCGGTACATATTCTGATCGCTTTGTAGTATGATAAAGCTAAGAATTGTGATTCATTGTGAGGAGATGTCATATGCCGGAAGTTCTTCAAATCATTCTTCAGATTTTTCTTGGTGTAGCGTTGGCAGCCGTTTGTGGGTATCGAATTTTCGTGCCGCTCCTTGTGATGGGAATCGCGGGGTTGGCCGGTTATATCCAGTTCGCTCCGGGTTTCGAGTGGATCTGTAGCTATCCAGCCATACTGATTTTTTCCATAGCGACGATTCTGGAAATCGTTGGGTATTTTATTCCCCACGTGGATAATTTTTTGAATGCGATTTCTTTACCTGTCGGAGCAATTGCCGGAGTGATTGTTGCGGCATCTGTTATTTCCGATATGGATCCTATGCTGAAATGGACGCTGGCCATTATTGCCGGAGGCGGCGCTGCGACTCTGACCGGCCTTCTTTCAAATGGGGCGCACCAAGTTTCGACAGCCGTAAGTGCGGGCATCGCGAATCCCGTCGTATCCACTTTCGAATCGGTGGGCACCGTCGCCGCGTCTGTACTTTCCATTGCTGCCCCTGTACTGGCAGTTGTGATTTTACTAGTTTTCGTTGTTCTGTCTATTCTTCTATTCAAGCAGATCAAGAGAAGAAAGAGAAAGAAGTTGGAGAAGGCGTCCGCCTGAGGACACATGCTCGAAGCATCAACACAGACAACGTGTCGACCTGAGTGGGGGCACGTTGTTTTTATGTTTGGCATGAGCCGGTTTCGCGTCAACGAGCGCGAGACAAGAAAGAATCGATTTCAGACAAGACCTGCCGAAGATTCTCCGCGAAGCTGATTGATAGGGAGTCAGACAATGCTTCGTCTTCTGCCTTCAGAGCTTTCTGAAGATCAGCGGCCAGATTGAAAAGCTTCATCGCGCCAATGGTCCCCGAACTGCTCTTAATCTTGTGAACGATATCTCCGGCTCGAAGAAAATCACGGCTGACCACCGCTTTTTCCAAGTTCTCCGGAATCTCGCTGTTCTCGTTTCGATATTCGCTCAGGATCAGTCGGTACAGCTCCCGGTCGCCGCCGATCCGTTTTAGTCCGTCTTCGATATTCAATGCGCCAGCGGTGGGCAGACTGACTTGACGGATTAATCCTGTATCGGGGCTTTGATTCCTGGATGCCGGAAGATCAACGAAATCATCAGAACTTTTTACCAGACTATTTATATCCGATAATAGTGCGGATTCGGCCGCTTTATCCTCACCCGGCTCGCCGCGATATTCCCTAGCGACCTGCTGGATTGTAGTAATTAACTCATCCGGATCAAAGGGCTTGCTGACATAGTGCGTCATTCCATTTATGCGACACATCTCGTCAATCCCTGAAACAGCGTCGGCGGTCATAGCTACAATCGGAACCTTGCTGTCGACCTCGCGGATATGACCGGCGGAAGTATATCCGTCCATGACCGGCATATGAAGGTCCATCAGGATCAAGTCGATCGTGTCTCGGTGTTGCAGGAAATACTCATAACCCTCCAAGCCGTCGTTTGCAACTGCCATGCGGAATCCTGCTTGCTCAAGAATCGACCGGGCAATGAACTGGTTTGTCTTGTTGTCCTCCACGAGCAACAGCGAATAAGGATAGGATACGACTGCGGCAGAGCTTTTCTTATCCGCTACATAAGCGGGAGAAACGATCTCGAAAAGCTCAATGATCTGATTGTACAGAATAGACGGAATGATAGGGCGGATCAGCGTCGCATCCAATCCAAGAGAAGCGGCCTGATCCAGAAGATCTTCACGAGACAGCGGTGCCAGGCCGATGACTTTTGGCAGCTTGTCAAATATCGAGAGCTGCTTCAGGGCACTGACTCCCGCAAAATCTTCTTTATCCAAGGTATTACAATCAATGATCAGTAAATTATATTGGCGTTCCTCATTCCATGCTTTTCGAAGCATGTGCAAGGCATCTTCTTCTGATGTGGCTGATTCGGCATAGACACCGAAGGAATCAAATGCCTTATGCAGAAATTTACGTGAATCCTCGTTCTTGTCTATGACCAGACAACGAACTGTCCGGAAACAGTCGGCCGACATTGTTTTTTCCTGCGTTGCCTCGGCCTCTGCGTCAACATCGAACGGAAGCTCGACGAGGAACGTGCTGCCTTTTCCGGGCTCGCTCTCGACGATGATTCGTCCGCCCATCATTTCTGTCAGGTTCTTCACGATAGAAAGCCCGAGGCCTGTTCCTCCAAATCGACGGCTGATACTGGAATCAGCCTGATCAAAGGCGGTAAACATCCTCTTCTTATCCTCTTCAGACATTCCTATTCCTGTATCAGCTATGGAGAAATGAATGCGACAGGAGTTTTTTACGCGGGAATAGAGACTTAATGATAGAGTGACCTTACCCGCGGGTGTAAATTTGATCGCATTATTCAATAGATTCATGAGTATTTGCTCGATTCGGACCGGATCTCCAAAGAAATACGAGGGTATCAGGGGATCCCTCTCGAAATCGAACTGGATGCCTTGCTCCTGGACTTTTACAGAGGTGATGCTGATCACCCGTTGTAAGAGTTTGTCCAAGGAGAAGCTGACGTTCTCCAAGTCAATTTTCCCAGCTTCGATTTTCGAAAAATCAAGTATATCATTGATGATGCCGAGCATGTTTTTCGAGGCTTGTGTCAGCTTTTCCACATAAATTCCCTGCGTGGGAGAAAGAGCTGTCTTCTTCATCAGATAGGACATACCGGTGATCGCGTTCAGCGGCGTGCGGATCTCGTGCGACATACGGGCCAGAAACAGCGACTTAATCTCATTCGCACGGACGGCGTCTTCCTTGGCAACAAGCATTTCTTCCTGGGCCATTTTTCGAATGCTGACCTCTTTTCGCAAGCGAATAATCCAAAAGGAGGAGACAGCTAGAATTATGACAATCAAAATGACAATCAGGTTGAGAATCTGAAAGAACAGGGTGTAATCGGCAGTGCTCTCGACGCCCAGCCATTTGTTGTCAATCGAAATGCGTTCATCATTCCCGATGTCTTGCAGTGCCCGGTTTATGATTCCGACGAGAAGCGGCATATCTTTGCTTACCGCAAAATACAGAGATTGTGAGCCGTCGGCTGTCGGCTTGATCCGTATATAATTTAAACCCGTGATGCCGGAAGATTTGATCAGATAATTCGTTGTGGCAAAATTACCAATAAAAGCCAGCTCCTGGCCGTCAGACACAGCCTGAATCGCACTTGGTACATCGTTGTATAAGCTCAGTGTGATCGAGGGGAAACTGGACATTAAATAGGTGTGGTGAGAGCTGTTTGCCTGAACGGCTACAGTTTTGTTGGACAAGTCCTCGATTGAACTGAGATTTTTTGTCTCTTCTTGCAGATAAATAGCTCTTTGAAATGTATAGTACGGCTCTGAAAACAGAAAGTACTGCTCGCGTATCGGGGTCTTTGATACACTGGGAAGCACGTCGATCTTGCCCTCAACGGCCATCTCATAAGCTTGCGCCCAAGTCAGACCCATTACGGGTTCGAAGACCAGACCGGTCCGTTCTTCAATCAATTGCTGATACTCTTCGGATATTCCCTTGTAGGCTCCGTCGGTATCGATGAATTCATAGGGAATGAACTCCGGATCGACCCCGGTGCGAATGACAGGATGTTCTTCGATAAATTGCTCTTCCTCGGCACTTAGCTCGATTCGATTCGTACCGTTTGCCGTATTGTTTATTTCCGGTTGAGACGAAGACTGACATGAGCTAAGAACAATGCTCATCGAGAAAAGAACAACGAGAGCGGTACAGCGAAAACGACTCGTTATGAATAACGGATCCGGGTAAGCAGTCAATTGTTTTATGAATTCACGAAGCTGCCTCATGATCCAAAACCTCCTACGTCCTTAGGAGTTCGGACTATACCTTGTTATGATTTCCCGGATCTGGTTCTCAATCTCCAGAAAAGCATCAACAAGGATCGGATCAAAATGATGACCGCTCTCCGCTTTGATAATGCTTCTCGAATAATCAAAGGTATAGGCCGGCTTATAGACACGTTCACTGACCAAAGCGTCATACACGTCGACGATTGCCATCAGTCTGCCGGACAAAGGAATCTCGCTACCCTTTAACCCGTGAGGGTAACCGGTTCCGTCAAACCTCTCATGATGTGTAGCAATGATCTCGGAAGCTGTCCGTATGAAAGAGAGTTCCGATCCCTTGGGAATATCCTTCGTCAGCGCCTCCACACCGAAATCTACATGCTTCTTCATAACCTCGAATTCATCTTCGGACAGCCTGCCCGGCTTCAGTAAAACGATGTCCGGGATACCGATTTTTCCAATGTCATGAAGAGGGGCCGTACTGATTAGTTCGTGTATGTAATCGGTCGTCAACAGACTGCGATACGGCTCCTTCTCACGCAGCTTATCGCAAAGAGCCTTGATCATCCACTTCGTACGCCGCGAGTGATTGCTTGACTCGATATTACGGACCTCCAGCAGGCTGATCATCGCCTGGATCGTGACATCCCGAATCAAATCACATTCCATCGTTCGCTCTCGGACGGCTTCCCCCAGAATCACATTATTCTGTTCCAGAACGATCTGCGCTTCCTTCAGCTTGACGTGAAGCTCGATACGCTTCCGCAGGGATCGCATGTTCAGTGGTTTTCGTATATAGTCGATTGCGCCGAGATCCAAACCGCGAATTTCATTATCGACCTCATCAAAGTTCGTCAGGATAATCGTTGAGATTTTTCGACCGGAATAGATTGCGCGAAGATTCTCAAGAACCTCATAACCATTCATAACCGGCATATTCAGGTCCAGGATCATAATTCCGATGTCAGGGTTCTTCTCAATCTGCGACATTGCCTCGAGACCATTGGTAGCTGTCAGCAGATCATACTCCTTCAACATGCCAGAGATAATCAGTACATCTGCCCTCGAGTCGTCAACTATCAGTATCTTCATCTTCCGGTTCCTCCCCCAATTATGATTCGGATTGCTGCAATATAGAATTACCCTCGTTCTCGACCTTGTCCAGAAAATCCTGGATATTCATTTCACCTGTCATCACCAGGTGGAGACCGGGCTGGTATATCTCATCCTTAATCCTTTGCCAGGCAGGCGTCGGAACGTCTATGCTCGGATTTGCAAATCCATTCAGGAATTTCACATAGTCAGGATTGGCGGCAAAAATCCTGTTGTCCGACATATCCTGTCGAATCGGTGTTCGAAACGGGTAATAGGCATCGTGCTCCGGACTATATTCTCCATTCATGATTTGCTCCTGGGCATCCTTGGAAATCAGGTATTTTATAAAACGGACCGCTTCCGGCACCAGTTCCTGTGACATTCCCTTCGGGAGCGCAACCATCATCGGACCAACTTCGGATTTCATTCCGATTTCATCCATAGCAAGAATACCGACCTCGAATGGCGCTCCGTTCTTCTCAATATCGGTTACACCCCAGATGCCCTGGATCTCGAATGCGACTCTTTCTTCTCGAAAAGCTGTCATGACCTCTGTGCCGGTATCCTGAAGCCAAGTTGGCTGTGCGTACGCGCCAAGCTCATCGCTATAATAAGCAATCGCGGCCGCAGCCTCTTGCGTATTTACTGTAACTTCTTCTCCGGAGGAACTGACCAGCGTTGCTCCGAAGCCGTAGACAAACTGATTAACCATCCAGGAGAGATCATTACTCTCGGCACCGACAAGGCCTATTCCATCAGCATCTGTATTCTCTTCGATTTGCTTCAGGGCGTCCGCTAAACTGTCACTGCCCCGGATCGACAACGGGTCGACACCGGCTTCGGCCAACAGGGATTTGTTATATAGCAAACACATCGAATGACCAAGCCAGGGAATGCCATAGACACGCTGATCGACAACGCCCAGAGACCATATGGTCGGATAGAACAAGGATTCCTCGTCGGGAAAATCTTCTCCGAGATCACGTAACAGGTCCTTACTGCCGAAATACTGAACAAAACGATAGGGAAGCACATAAATAGTATCCGGCTCTTGTACCAGGAGTGTCTCAATAGTAGCGCGATCTTCATCGCCTCCGAGTACACTCACAGTGATACTTTGATCCTCATCATCATATGAATCGACGATCTTCTGAATGGCTTCGCCGCGTCCGGAATATTCTTTCCAGGTAATGCGAAAAGGAAGTTCCATCATAGTAGACGTTAGCATTGGATCAGAGGAAGAAGAATCCGCAGGCAAAGAAGCACCGGACTGAGGCGCGCAGGAGGCAGTCAACAGAAAGACTGCTACTAGGACAGGCAAGAGTCTCTTGCAGCTATAAGCCATAATCATCACCAAGATCAATATGGTTATCAATAATTCATATAACCAAAGTTAGATATCTAAATCCTGCTGTCCCCTTAATTATATTCTTGCGCGCATCAAAAATCAAAATGTATTAAGCGATTGCTTAAAGAAACAGTAATGTCATACCGAGCAAAGCTACAGCCGTATAATACGTGCAGAGATTGATATAAATCAGATAAAATTTGGAAGCAAGACCAAAATTCATGAAGATGAGAATAGTATCAGAGAACAAAAATAGAACCGATCCGACCAGAAAGAGAACGCTCGCCGGAGAGGGGCCAAAGAGGAACATGCTTGTCACACCTTTTGCCGTCAACAGTCCGACGAAATAGGCATAGACCAGACACGGAACAAGCATTCCCCTTGTATCCATACGGGGCGAGCGCATCAGAGCAATAGCGAAAATACAAACGATGGCAGGAAGAAGAAAATCCGCTGGTATGGGAGGATAGACCTGAGCGAAGGTCAGATAAAAAAATACGTGGGCAATCGAGAAAAAAAACATTCCGGCAATCATTTCTTTGCCGGAAAAGTTGCCGCGAATGCGCGCGAAGCCGAGCACGACATCTCCGGCAGTCGATAAAAGCAGCGCCGGCAGCATGAGCGCCAGAAGATCAAATCGCGAGGAGTAAAGCGCCGCAGTTACGGCTATGCCCGAGAAGCACAAACCGGCACAAAGCTTCATCCAGGGGTAGAAGCGTCTGCGCGAAGGCGACGCGTAAATCCAAAGAAGAACCCCAATCAGGAAAATATAGAGGATAAAAAGGAGCAACATCACAAGCCTCCTTCTTACTTCATCGCATATATACATTATAGCGGAGAAATCAGATGACAGAAAGGGCGAAGAACTACGCTCCTGCACTTCCGCCCACTGAATGTGCCAACTTACCGGAAAAATCTGACCACTTAGCCCGAGGTGTCTGGATTCTTCAGCGGCGCACCCTATAATGAAGCTGTAAGGTTGATTTGGGAGGAACAGATGAAAGTACGGATCGAAATAACGGACGAAGGATCTGACGAGGCAGTGATTTTCTGCCGGAAGATCACTCCGGAAATCGAAGAGCTGGTACAACGGATCGGTCAGCGTGACAGAGGCCGACCGCAGCTTGTGTTTTTCAAGGGCGAGGAGCAGTACTATCCTTCTCTTGATGAGATCCTGTTTTTTGAGACGGAGAATGAACGGGTTTATGCGCATACGTGCAAAGATTCCTTCGAAACCAGGCAGAGCCTGCACGAGTTGTCAACAACTCTTCCGAACTATTTCATTCGTATTTCCAAGTCCACCATTGCAAACATTTTACATATTTTTTCGATACAGAAGGGTATCGCCCGTGTGTGCCATGTTACCTTCCGGGGCACATACAAGGAGGTCTTTGTATCGAGAATGTACGCCGGTGTGTTGAAGGAAAAAATGGAAGAGAGGCATTTCTATGAGAAAGCGTAGTATAGTTTGGGGTATTTTATTTGTTCTGGGCGGTGTCCTTTTAGTTCTTAACGGCCTGGGTATCGGGACGGATTATGGCTTGGTCCCGATCCTTGGAAGCGTCTTGCTGGCCGGGATCAGCATCACCTGTTTCATTGATTTGAATTTTATTATCGGCGTGATCCCATTGCCGATCATCGCGTATCTGTGGCGTGACCAGCTGGGTATACCACAGATGAACCTCTGGCTCATGATCGGGGCAGCTGTCATCATCGGCATCGGTCTCACGGTTATTTTCGGCAAGACGATGCGTGAACGATTCCAGCGGCGTTTTGCGGACAGACACCCGGATGGATTTTTCCGGGAAGGCTCCTGTGTCAACGCAGGGACGGCCACGTCGGATGCGGATGATAATCTGGTCGTGAGCGTATCTTTCGGAGAACAGATCAAGTACGCCAAATCGACAAGTCTGAAAACAGCCACGGTACGCTCGGAGTTCGGTAACGTCAAGGTTTACTTCGACCAATGCATCCCGGATCCGCAGGGATTGAAGATTTTAGTCGACTGTCGTTTCGCCGGTGTTGTCCTATATGTTCCCCGCACGTGGAACATCGACAATCAGGTAAGTGTTTTTGCCGGGAATGTCGAGGGCGCGACAATGTCTGGCGGCGATTATCAGAAGGTGACCCTCTCGGGCGAGATTCGCTTCGGAGAGGTGAAGATCGTGTATGTCTGATCGACCGATCTTCTGTGGGCGCAACGGCTGTCACAAAAGACTTGTATGAAGTACACCTTCAAATGATGGGCGAACAGTCCGTAAATATGCTCCCCCTGCAGTGGACAGACGAAAGAAAAAAACGTCTTAGATTAAAGGGGGAGCAGATTACAATTGGGTGCAATTCGTGTATCAAAGTCGGACGATACAGTCCATTTCTGACTAAACGCAGCGAAAACGAATCCGGGCGAGAAATAAGGAAACGAAAGGTAACTGTGTTTTGCACCGATCTCAAGCCCGCTGCGCTGATACCTGCGGATTTACGGCCTAGATCCGGGTTTCGGCTGTTCCAGGCCGTAAATTCTCGTTCCCGAGCC
>CAZOFY010000046.1:0-17769 GCA_964579245.1 uncultured Mageeibacillus sp. | reverse complement strand
AAGATTTCATCAGAACACTAACATTGCTCTTGGACGAATTTCGGGGGCAGGTCAGGGGCTCTATCTCCCCCTCCTATATCAAAAGGTTATACTCAAGTCTACGATATTTTTGTTTTACATTTTCTTATCCTTTACAATAAATTGTCCGGAGGTCAACGACATGAGTCCTATCCTTTCAGCCAGAGAAATTACAAAGCAATATACATCAGGCAAAGTCGTCGTACATGCGTTGCAGAGGACAGATCTGGATATTGAGACGGGAGAGATTGTTGTCATCCTGGGTCGAAGCGGCTCCGGCAAGAGCACATTCTTGAATGTTTTAGGAGGCTTATGCAAGCCGGAGACGGGAGAGGTCTTTATTAAGGACAAGCCTCTCTATGCACTATCGGAAGATCATCGATCGAAGATACGGGGCGCGGAAATTGGTTTTGTGTTTCAGGCATATAATCTGATCCCGGAGCTGAATGCACTGGATAATGTCCGTCTTCCCTTTGATATCGCAGGTAAGCGCTATGATACATTCTACGAAGATGAGATTATCGGGATGTTAGGAATGGATCATCGAATGTCTTTCTATCCGGATCAACTGTCCGGAGGCGAGCGGCAGAGAATTGCCGTTACACGAGCATTGTTGATGAAACCGGCCATAATTCTGGCGGATGAGCCGACGGGAAATGTTGATGTTGAATCAGGAAAGAGTCTGATGGATTTCGTGAAGAAGACGAATCAGAGACTCAATCAAACCTATGTCGTTGTTACACACGATCTGGAATGGATATCACTTGCTCACCGGGTCTACCGTATGACGGATGGCATATTAAGTGAAGAGGTAAATGTGCGTGAATAATCTTCTTCGTTTAATACGGATTGTCGGGAAAAGCATTTTCAGAAGAAATATCGGGAGTTCTCTCTTTGTACTTTGCGTTGTGTTTATGACGATCTCGCCGATTATGTTGTATGGCGTTTCACAAAGCATTATGTCTCAGGTTTATGAGTCTAAGCAGGACGTATATGGGGCTTTCACAGATATTTACTATCAGGAGGAAACAAAAACATCATCCGGTTTTCGTTTCTCCGAAACGAAAGTCAATGAACTGATTCCGGGATTCAATTATGAGAGCTTCGGCACAATAAATACGGTTTACAAAGAAGAGATTGGAACGAAGGTTCTGCAACTTGGATATGTCGATCCTGAGGCAATCTCTTTGGGAAGGATATCCATCTTGGAAGGCAGACTTCCACAAGCCGAAAACGAAGTCTCCCTTACCGCTGGAATGATGAAAACTCTTTCCGTCAGTAATCTCGGAGATGAAGTAACGATTGACGGAGCGCAATACATCCTTGTCGGCGAGATCGAAGATTTTGGCTGGTTGTGGCCGAAGGGTGAGAAGCAACTCAAGAATCAGGAAGCGCCTGTGAACACATTTGTAACCGAAGAAAAAGCAGAAGAAATTTATCAGAGGTACGGATTTCTTCAAAGACAGATTCTTCTAGCCCGAACCTCGTGGGCTTCAAACGCTACAGAGTCAAACGAGAACTTTTTTTTCAATCAGAACGGTCAAGTGATCGCTGGTGAAGATACATTTAATGTACCACAGGCATTTATATATATTCTGTATGCGAGCTCGATATTTATTATTTTCAGTGTCGTAGCACTCTCCAGAAAACGAATCAGCGAGAGATTACATATATATCATCTTCTCGGTATGGTGAAAAGTGACCAGCTCTTCTGTATAAGATTTGAATACGTTTTTCTCAGCATTCTGGCTTTGGGTATCGGAACAGGTGCCGGTTACCTCGGAACGTATTTTTCGCTGATTATCCTCGGCCAATCTACCGGCATTTCCTATCGCGTCACTATGCCACAACAAATTGTTATGGGAACAATACTCCTTCTACTTGTCGCTGTAATAATGGTTGTGTATCTTCAATCTCAATCAATTATTAACTCTCAAGAATCCGGTACCCTCGGTAGGAGGATGAAGAGCGGAAGAAATGGAGTTATTCGTCTTGCGCTAATGGAACTCTATGAGAACAAGAAGCTGGTCATATCATACATGCTTCTTATAGCAATGTCCTTGGCTTTGCTGTCATACTGTGCTTTCTACCAACAGAAGTTCAGCAAAGAATCAAAATATAAAGCCCATCCTTCACTTCTTCCGCTGGACTATGATTTTGAAATTGTTACGAATTCAATTAATGGAGTTCCCGGTGATGAGGATACGGTTTATCTCGGCGACAGTTATGAGTTGGACGGGACATCAGACGAAGTCATTGAACAAATAAGAAACGAGAAAGGTGTCAGTAATGTTCTTGCTTTTCGAGAAAACAACAAGATGGATATTCTTTTATCTGCAGACAAAATGGAATTGTATATAGATGCGAGCGACTTCTACCTTGACGATTCCTACATGCCTGATGGTGGATTGACACCCGAAATGCGGTATTTGTTCGGGTACAAAGAAGATGATCTTATACTTGACTCTGTGGTTCTCGGATATCCCGAAGAAACACTGAAGGAATTATCCTTGTCCATTGTTGAAGGTGAACTTCATCTTGATAAGCTTGCATCGGGAGAGGAAGTCATTCTCATGGTACCTGCATTATCCTTAGAAGAAACAGATCGGTTTGGGGTTCCCGCCATTACGATGAATTATCCGGACTATCAGTCAGAGGATGCCATGAATTGTTCCGTATTCAAGGTTGGAGATGAGATCACTCTTTCCGGCCTTATGAGTGAGAAGCGAATCAACGGAGCTGTAAATAGTGAAGAAGCCGTAGCAAATTACGAACGAATTGACAGAACGGTTCGCATCGGCGCCATTATCCGCTCGAGGGTCGGAAAATTCTATTTGTCGACGCTTGAGAATTGCTTTGCTGTGCTGACATTGAATGAAGCCTTTGTGCCGCTAGAGATTCCTGCTGCGTACAACCGGTTACGAATCTATAGTGACAATACACTTGATCCGATGAAAATGAATGAGAAGATATCCGGATATCTCTCCGCTCAACCGTATATGATGCTTGACGACCTACAGAACGAGTTAGTCGGCTACAGGCGACTAAACTTCGTAATTTCGGTTTTCCTTGGAACGATTATGGCACTCGTAATTCTTGTCAATGCGGTAAGCCTCTCCACGCAACTACTAACAAAAACGCGCCTCAACATGAAGAGATACGCACTTCTTCGGATTAACGGGCTGAGTATCCGCCGTACAATTCGAATTTGGCAAATTCAGTGTTCACTCCTCGGAGCTGGAGGTCTTGTCATTGGCCTTCCCATTACCTTGACCGTTCTGAAGCAGTCTTTTCAAATGGAGCTGGCAGGCGTTGTAGGTTACTTATCCCCGTGGAAGTGGGGTATGATTATCCTTCTTCTCCTTGTTCTTGTAGCATCTTCCTTGATTCCGAGCATCATTTACTTCCGGAAGCACAAAGACAATCCGTTGTCGCAACTCACCTGATCTTCTCGATATTCTCATCTAACCGGTGTAAAATCGATAGAGTAAGAAGATGCCGAAGTTGATTCAAACGCAAGGTGAGAAGACGTGACAGAGAGAAACCCCGCTCGTATATTACCATCGACCTGAAATCCTTCTGTGGGTCTGTGGAGTGCGTGGAGCTGGGCCCTTGATCCCATGAGAACGATTCTCGTAGTCGCAGATCCTAGCATCACAGAAAAGACCCTTTGCTTGCAGTCTCACCGTCGCTCAAAGCATATGGCATTCAAGCAAGGTACTTTACTCAATACGAGGAGGATACTAAGATGGCTACCATTCCTCTCAAATGCCCGAAATGTGGAGAAAGTATCAACCTCGATGATCAGCAGGAGAGAGGCACCTGCTTGTACTGTGGCAGCCAATTTCCTTTTCAGGAGGCCGCTCGAAAATACATGGCAGAACTTGCCGGCAAACTGACCCCGGACGAGGAATCGACCGGAGGCCCCTTTGTTTTCACGACAACGACCACCACTATCAATGGGGAGACGACAACCATGAACGGCCAGGATACGAGCCTCTCCGATACCCTATCGCAGGTATTCGGAACGTCGTTCAAGAATACGGCGTTCAGTACTGATCCAATTCCCGGATATGATCTGCCGGAGAAAGTCGTCCTGGCCATCCGTCTTCTTGTAGCCAACAAGCAGAAGATCCAGGCAATTCAACTTTTTCGCGAAAATACCGGAGTCGGTCTGAAAGAGGCGAAGGATGTGATCGACAGTCTCGAAGTCGGTGCGCCCATTAGCAATCCGGCAGCGATGAATTCCTATAAGAACGTGAGGCAAGAACCGGGAACGGGCGTGATGGATTCGACAACGATACCCGGCTATACGCTGGACTCGAAAACGGTGGCGCTCATTCTATCGCTTCTGGAGAAAGGTCAAAAAATTGCCGCGATCAAGACATTCCGGGAGGCAACGGATGTCGGACTGAAAGAAGCTAAAGACGCGATTGATACCCTCGATGCCGGAGAGTCACCAGGGAGCTCATCTGTTGACAAGGGATCGCCGACCGTACGACGAGATGACCCCGCCGTTAAGGTATCCAAATGCTACATTGCCACAGCCGTTTACGGTTCGTATGAAGCCCCCGAAGTACGGACACTTCGCAGGTTCCGCGACGAGGTCCTGTCGAAGACCATTCCCGGCCGTGTATTCATTCGCACCTATTATACGGTGAGCCCTCCGGTCGCGCGTCGTCTCGAAAATGCCGGTCGCGTGAATCGGCTGGTGAGGCGCTTGCTGGATCGGATTGTACATAGAATGGATGAGAAATAAGAGGGGGAGTATTATGACGGCAAAAGAGAAAATGCTTCGAGGAGAGTATTATCTTTCTTTCGACGAAGATCTGACGACAGAAAGAGAAAAAGCCAAGGACATGCTTTTCGAGTTCAATAACATGAGACCTTCTCTCCGGGCAGAAAGAGAGAAGATCATTCAGAATCTATTTGGAAGTATAGGCAAGAACTGCTGGATTGAATCTCCGTTCAATTGCGATTATGGATCCAATATAGAAGCGGGAGATAATTTCTACTGTAATACGAATGTCTGTATCCTGGACTGTGCACGCGTGACGTTCGGGAACAACGTATGGATCGGGCCGAACGTCGGAATCTATACTCCCGAACATGCTTTTGTCGGGGAAGAGCGGGCGCAAGGCTACGAGCATGCTCTGCCGGTGGAGATCGGTGATAACGTCTGGATCTGCGGAGGCGTAACCATTACCGGAGGTGTCCGCATCGGATCGAATTCCATCATTGGCGCGGGAAGCGTCGTTATAAGGGATATTCCGGAAAACGTGCTTGCAGCGGGAAATCCCGCACGAATCATTCGTGAGATCACGGATGAAGATAGGATTCCGGCGAGGTCATAACCAAAATGAGGCGCAGGAGCATCATGAGGAAATGAGGATACCATAATGGGTACATCGAGTGTAAGTATCACCGGAAACGATACAGCACATGATTTGAGAAGTGAATACACAGCAGCGTTTTTCTACTACGACATTCCTGAGGCAGTAAAGAAGATCGATGAATATGTTCGCAGGGAGATGTGCGACGAGTCGGATGAGGAAGAATGGTGCAACTACATGTATTCGCTTGCCGATTTCATGTGGAACAAAGGTATCCTGACAGATGATGTCAGAGATAAGGCCATCGGAATGATCGATTCCGGATTTGGGCTGGAATTATGGGAAGAGGCCGGGACGAAAACGCTTGTCGCGAGAAAGAAGAGTCTATCAGATTTTAGGACAAAACTGTTGTCAGCTATGCCCCAAAAGAAAAAAATCAGACCGAATGTATATACTAAGAAAATTTTTGAAGAAGGGGATCTGATTGCGATTCAGTTGCAAACAGCCGGAAAACCATATACGAGCAAAAGGGATAAGGAAATCTCTGACGACGTATTTCATTCCATGGATGGGAAATACATACTTATGCAGTTAATCAAGTGCGAATCGTCATGGCATTCTTCTATTGTTCCCGAGGTGAACGACTATTGGGCGACGTTCAGATTGTTCGACGGAGTCTATGATGAGATTCCGCTTGATATCAATATAAATGATTTGAAGGATGCAAAGTTATCCGGAAAATCTTTTTCTCCGTTTTTCTATTGTGAATCCAGCATGATGTATTTCAGAAGAAGAAATTATAAATGGCTGGGATGCTATAAGGATGCAACCGCTCCCTCTTTGGATAAAGGAGGAGACGGCATTTTTCTGGGCATAAATAATTCTGCGCTAAATCCGGATTCTAAATTTCTTGCGGGCATGGGAAAAGAGATACAATGCGAGGAATTGGCGGAACCGTATGATTGTGTTGAAGAGATATGCTATTGGGCAAACCGTTGCGGAAGGTACAGATACGATATATCAAGAGCAGAGAATGAAGAAATTTTCGCACAGGAAAATCGACTGATTATGCGAAAGATTAAGGATGATTTGGCGGAGAATGGAAAGATCTTCAAAATATCCTTTGGCGTACCGATTGGGATCGTTACTGTATCCGGTTCCAGAGTCGACAATCTCTACATTCTCTGCAATTCTCAAGAGAGCGGATTCGGAACAACTCTGCTTCGATATGCTTTGTCCTTTGTGGGGAAGGGAGCATATATGGACGTGCCGGAATCTCATGCTGCCCTCATGCATATATGTGAAAAAATCGGAATGAAGAAAGTCGAAGCCGAGAGACCCGATTCTGTGCGATGGGTTTTGAATCATGAAAAATCGGACGCACACCCACAAGTTCTATGAACTGGTGGGGGATATGCATGAAATTCATAGCTAGACCGAGATACAGGAGCTTTGAGTAACTCGCAAAGAACCATTACTTGTCAGGAGATTCTTTTATTTAGGCCGAAGGGGAAAGAAAAGGCGGCTCTTAATCAAGAACCGCCCATCCTTTTTGGCGTCTTATGGAAGTTGCTTATTCCATTCGTTTAAACACATACTTGACAGCCATGTCGCCGTATCCCATTTGCCCGTCTTCCGTTGGTTTTATATCCAAACCGGGTAAAACCATTTTGTCGTACTGTGGTTCCAGGATAAGTGTTGAATCGTCTTCCATCGTGCATGTAAATGTCATCGATCCCAGAACAGGAAACGAAGATAATTTGTGCTGAACAACAAAATCTTTTCCGTCAAATACATAGGTGCCTGCATCTGCCGCAAAATCGCGATCAGCCAGTGCCAACATTTCTCCGTCAGCACTTCCTGCTGTAAAATCGCGAATACAACTATAATTACTTTCCATGATGTACATTAAGAATTCAGCGTCATCCCGCGTCCTTCTGTTTTCGGTATTTCCAACATCCATGCTTTCCAGATACCAAGCGCCTTGTATTTTTTTGTTGATGCTGTTGTTTTGCATATAGAAGAACACGACACACCCGATAGCTAAAACAAGAACAGCCGACAAAACAATAATCAAAGTTTTCTTTTTCGTTTTTTTCCTCCTTTCTTAATTGATACTATAAAAGCAAAAAATTTTACTGTTATTGAGTGATTATTAGGCTGTAACTTTAGGAAAGTTCCGGCATGTCGCTACGCACTCCTAAATTGCCCCAATAATCGGAGTTTCATTGTTTATAACTATTATTTAGAAGATAAATTCATTTTCAACAAATATAGCAAAGATATTTGCTGTGCGCAATAACATTTTACAAATCGAGTTTGCAATTAATAAATAAATAGATATATCATTCAATTATAGAAAAGCATCAATACTTATACGTATTCGTGGAAGCGACAGATTCACTCCCGCATTTCACCAATTATTCACGGCATGTTCCGCGAAGGAGATGACGTTCTCTACCTCGAGCCGCCGTCCGTCGTCAAGCACCGCATAGCCACAGAAAGAGCCGAACATCTGGTGGCAGCAGTTGTCGACCCAGAGAAGCTTTGTCTGCGTCGTCCGGTCATAGACCGGCGCGAAAAGAAGATCGAGGCGCCCCTCATCGTCATAGAGATGCCACGGCAAATCATAACTGCTGCCCAAATCAAAGTGAACGGTGCCGAGCTTATGCGCCGCCCCGTCATAGAAAAGGATGTTCTCCGTCGCCGCGGACGGATCGCCGAAGCCGCAGCCCAGATTGAATCCGAACATTTTCCCGGCCAGATATCCCGTGCCGTTACTCCAGTACCATTCGTTGTGAAATGGCCAGACGCCCCGCCCCCAGTCCAGAATGCCGAAGGATTTTTCCGGCTCGAAGCGGTATTCGGATGCGCCGTAGCGGACAAATCCTTCGGCCGTCATACAGTTGATCTTGTGATCATAGTAGAAGGCTCGCGGCGATTCTTTGAAGGGAATATTGATGACGAGGGAATTCGGGTTTTTTCGCGTAAGAACAATCTTCGCCTCGAAATCATCCCAGATCGCATGGAGCGTCCGCGTGTCGCTTGTTGTCTCGAAAGATATACTGTTCCCCTTCTTGTGATAGGCGAGCTTATGGTCCTCTTCGGCATTCTCCGGCATATGAAGAGAGCCAAACGGGAGCACGAGAAAGGTCCCTTTCTCGACGAGCTTCACACCTTTTGCGAAGTCGAAAAGCATCACCGAGGCCTGCCCCGCGTAGGAGGCGTGCCCGATGGTAAACTGCAGGCACATGGTAGCGTCGCTTACCTGATAGAAGTCCCACTCCTTGATGCGGTACGGAGGAGCTTTGATGGCTTTGCGGTTGTACGTGAGGACACTTCGGAGTGAATAACCGGGATTTGGATAGCCGTTTGGATTCAGTACGGGACCCGGAGATGAAAATTGCTTCTGCATGGAGTGTTCCTCCCGATCTTGTCGTTCGAATTCTACGGGAAAGTAGATGCTTATGACACGACCTATTTACATTATAATGCAGACACTGGAAATAAATGCCACTTGCTTGCGATGATGGAAGATGAAGATCTTCGAGCCGATAATGATAAAAACGTTCTGTTTCGCGAGGGATGCCTATCCCAAGTTGAGATCATTGCATGTGAAAAGCCTCGGATGTTGTAGTCCTGCTACTAACAAGACTACAACAACCGAGACTCTCGCTTCCAAGTAATATTACTTACTAGATTG
This sequence comes from uncultured Mageeibacillus sp., assembly GCA_964579245.1. Classification (GTDB taxonomy): domain Bacteria; phylum Bacillota; class Clostridia; order Saccharofermentanales; family Saccharofermentanaceae; genus Firm-13. The sequence continues at coordinate 8,715 of CAZOFY010000046.1, read as the reverse complement.
CAAGGAAGGCTTTATTCTATTCCGAGTAACTCTTTATCTTGCACCGTAATTTTTTGAATAAACTCGTAAGGATCTGAGGACGTTTCTATGGAACTAACAACCCATTCATCATTACTATGATCATACAAAATAGTTATTAAGTCGCCGTTTAGGCATCGATGTTCGCTAATTCCTGTTTCATTTCCGTTATCAAATACGGATGTGTATTCATCGATTTCCTGAACGTTTTTTAGTGTATCCCCTGCCTTCAAGCTAGATAAACTCTCTGACGCAGGGAGCTGTTTTGCTCTCCATATAAATTCGACATTCTTATCTTCCTTATAAAAAACGAAAACAAAACTTTCATCGTCCATAAGAAATTTCGTGTACATGTTATCTGGTTCGTCCTTCGTAGAATCAATACCCAAGAGCTCATTCTTTACAAGATCTAATGTAAAAGCCAATGACATTTTGCTTCGGATTGAATATGGCAAATTATTGTATGACACGCTATTATTTACCCCTTCTTGTAACGTTGAGGTATCTGAAACCAAGTTTGAACCCGCGATACGATCACATCCTACACAACAGGTAGACAAAACAACACATATACATATACCAAGGAGCGAAACAAATATATTTCGTTTCATATGACACCTCATTTTTTCACAGCTAAATAGATTGTAGCACTATCATAATAACCTTGATAAGTACCTAGATCCCAACGGTATGTACGTGGACTTATTGCGCCTAAGTTAACGGAAGCAGTGGATCCAGCTTTGCTTGACCATGAACCATTGCTGTGTTGTAGCATGAAATGATAATCAGCTTCTCCAGCTAAGAGATTGATATAATTATCACCATTAATATCATGGATACCCGTTCTAACAGCAATACGATATTCCGTTGAGGAAATTGTAGAGAGACCGTTATTAATTATTCTTGCAGATCTGCCTGATCTGCCAAGGTCAGTTATTACTTTACTTGCGATATTGTTCACGGTGAAATAATTGCGAATCTGAGTTTGAGTAGCATTTGCAGGTAACCCTCCACTATAGGATGAAATATCACCGGGATTGAGCCACCAAGCATATCGAGCCGCGTATCCATAACAATTTATTGATGTTGAAGATACTTTTGTGTAAGCCCAAGCAGCGCCGTATGTAGAGGAAGTTGCCATTAATGATGCAGAAGAATATGTTGAAGAAGCTTGAAGGTTTCTTGCTTGCATTATCATTGCTCTAGATTTTGCTAAATCTGGTGCCGGAGTGAAATTTACGAATCTCATATCAATAGTGGTCGGCGTGTTTATTGTTTGGTAGTTCTCGGACAAACTGACGGATCCTGGTTCGGCTAAAACGGGAAACGAATTCGTGAAAAGGATTAAGGCCATCGAAAGTAAAAGCAAACACTTTCTCATAGAATTTCAACCTTTCTTGCATTTCGCATGCAAATACATTAGTTGAATCTATTTATATCAAAAAAAAAAAAACAGAGTCAAGAACCATTGCTCGTGAATAAATATATCTTAAAGAGAAAATTACATAGTCTGATTGTCAGCACCTTTCTTAGTGAAAGGTTTGACAGAGAATAAACACTTTTCAGTTGATACGCACATCACTTCTCATTTCCATTATAATGCAGACAGCAGAGACAACACGCTTTTTCCCTCATGGGCAGAAGGATGGATGATGAAGATTTTCGAGCCGATAAAGATTAAGAATGTTCAATTTCAGAACCGGGTGGTCATGGCTCCCATGGTGCCCTTCGGTATGCCCGAACTTCCCGATGGGCGCATGTGTGACACGATGTTGCAGCATTATCTCGATCGGGCGCCCAATGGCATGGGCTTGATGATTACGCAATCGCTGTCGGTCACGTCGAGGCTTCCGGCTGCCGGAGGAACCGGCATTTGGGCAGATGAGCAGATTGATCATCTGCGTACGATTGTCGAGGCTTGTCATGCGCACGGAACCAAGTTGTTTGCGCAACTGGCTTACCCCAGCGCCGGGCACCGGAACGGCGATTCGATCAATGATCTTACGACGGAAGAACTTGCTGAGATCAACGGAGAATTTGTGCGTGCGGCCGTCCGATGCCGGGATGCCGGCTGTGACGGCATCGAGCTCCATGGCGCGCATGGATTTTTCCTGAATATGTTGGCTTCGCCTCTCGCCAACAAGAGAACGGATAGTTACGGTGGAGACGTAGCCGGACGGCTGCGCTTTGTCCGGGATATTGTGGACGGCATTCGTCCGATCCTGGATGAGGACTTCATCCTCGCGTATCGCATGGGTTGGAACGACGATTTGGAGACGGATATAAAGACGGCTCAGGCCTTGGAAGCGCTTGGTGTAGAATTGCTGCATGTATCTTCCGGTATCTCGGGGAGCAAGCAAACGACCGCACCGGAAGGCTTCTGCAATAATTCTATCGTATTCTCCGGCACAGAGATCAAGAAGCACGTCAACATCCCGGTCATGGTCGTGAACGATATCCGAACGCTCAACCGGGGCAATGCCTTGCTTGAAGAAGGGCTCTGCGACTTTGTCGCCTATGGTCAGCCGTTTCTGGCCGACCCGCTCTTCTTTGCGAAATCACTTGGGAATATGGATCAACAACCCTGTTTCCGCTGCAAGAATTGCCAGTGGTTCACCCATTACGATCGTTGCCCCGCCGCGAGAATTGATAAGCAATAATTCGAAGGCCCCGTCGGAAAGACAGAAAATAATCTCGAATCAATACACGGAGAGGAATGGATATCCATATGAAAAAAGACAGGTCCAGCCTCATTGTCGTCTTGCTACTGATATTGCTTTCCGCAATCATCTATGCGGTTCAGATCATCTTTTTTCGAGCACCTCGCGATACGACTTTCTATCTTCTGCAGGATTTTGCATTCCTGCCGCTACAGATTGCCATCGTGACGGTGGTGCTCGGTACGTATCTCAAGAAACGGGAGAAGGCGGAGAGACTCAAGAAGATTAACGTGATCATCAACGCGTTTTTCAGCGAAGCCGGGACGGAGATTCTCGCGAGTCTGATCACGTTCAGCCGAAATCATGACGACATCGGCCTGGAACTGGACTTCCAATCCGGATCGAAAGACAACGACTTCTCGCGAGCGGTCCGGTACCTTGAGAAGGCAGATCTTCAGTTGGCGTGCAGAGCGGCGCAACTGGAGTCCTTGAAGGGACGAATCATCAACAAGAGAGCGTTTCTGATCGGAATCATCGAGAATCCGAATCTCCTGGAGCACGATACGTTCACGGATATGCTCCTCGCTCTTTGTCATGTCATGGAAGAGCTGATGGCAAGACAGGAGTTCTCTGACGATCACCGGGCGGATATGGCCCATATTTCAAATGATGTAAAAAGAGCGTTGCAAGCCCTTCTGATTCAGTGGGTCGAGTACCTGCGTCATTTGCAGGCCGAGTACCCATATCTCTATTCTCTGGAAGTCAGAAAGAAACCATTCTTCCAGGATCGATGTGTGGAGATTCTGGATTGATTCTCGAAAAGGCTTCTTGGGTCATCTCTCGTAGATCGCAGCAATTCTCTGAATTCTGCGCTTCATCTCCGCGCGGACATGGGGCGGCTCTATGCACTCGCATTTGTCTCCGAGACTTAAGAGAATATCGTAGTAGTAGTCATTCTCGATAAACGGGTAGCGAACGATATAATGCTCATCCCCGTCGGGCGAGAAGTTCTCCATGGCGCAGTAATCGAGGACTCTATCCATGACGGATGTATGAATACGAAGCGTTATTGTTGTCTGTAGCTTTTCCACGATCTCTGTGATGTCGAGCTGTGGTTTCGGGTACTCCCGTGGTGCGAAAGTCTCCGCTTGAATCCGAAGGTTTGACATGCGGGCCAGCTTGAACAGGCGGAAGTCTTTTCGCGCATGACAGAACCCCTGCCAATACCAATGGCTTCCTTTCAAGACGAGCTGGTAGGGCTCGGCGGTACGAACGGTCTTGTTTCCGTAGCGATCTGCATATTCGAACGCGAGCAGCTTGCTCTCTTGCAGGGCTGACTTGATCGTCTCCAAATACGGCTGGATATTCCGGTTACCCATCCACGGCTCTAGATCGATATAAATACGATTTGCCTGGAGCTCAATGTCTCTCGCCCGGTCGGCGGGGATGAAGCTCTTGACCTTCGCGAGGGCATTAACCAGTTCGTCCCCTCGTATAATGTTCGAGAGACTGGAGAGCCCTATCAGGATTGCGGAGAGGTCGGCCGTTGAGAAGATCTTGCGATCGACCTTGTATTCCTGCATAATCTCAAAGCCTCCGCCGACGCCCGACGTCGATCGAACAGGAATACCCGCCAGATTGATCGCGTCGATGTCGCGGTAGATGGTGCGGGGAGAGACTTCGAATTGATCGGCCAGCTCCTGCGCGCCGATGCGCTTCTTTTCGAGGAGGATCATAATGATACTGACAAGTCGGTCAACTTTCATCGAACAAGCCTCCATCTAAGATTTCTTGCTCTCATTATCAATTGTTGCCATACTGATGTCAACAATTCGAGGGCATAATGAGATTAGAGAAACAAACTTATCGCGAAAAGCATCTCGTTGCCCAAGCGGATCTTTGCGGCGAGAACCTGTTCGGGATGCGGATCGCTTGAGAAATGAAAATGGAGGAAATTTATGTTTACCATCTATGTTTATGTGCTTAACACTATGGCCGACTGGGAACTGGGATATGTTACCGCGGAGCTAAATTCCGGACGATTCTTCAAGAAGGATGCTGAGCCCGTATCGCTCAAGACGGTAAGCTACTCAAGAGACCCGGTCAAAACGATGGGCGGGTTGACCGTCGTGCCCGATTGCTTGCTTGACGAGATTGTTGTGAGCGAGAAGAGCGTGCTGCTCTTGCCGGGAGCGGATACATGGAGCGACCCGAGACATAGCGCGATCATCGAGAAAGCTGGAGAATTACTCACGTCCGGCGCTGCGGTGGGCGCGATCTGCGGTGCCACGGTTGCACTTGCGGGTGCCGGACTACTGAATCAGCGGCCGCATACCAGTAATGGACCAGGGTTTCTGGAGATGTTTGTTCCCGGTTATCAGGGGCAGAGCTTCTATATCGACCAGCCGTCGGTAGCGGATAACAACCTGATTACGGCAGGATCCACCGGAGGCTTATTGTGGGCGAGACAGATTATAGAGCAATTAGGCGTCTTCCAAGCAGACACGCTTGAGGCTTGGTATGAGTATTTTCGCACCGGTGAGCCGGGCTATTTCTTTGCCCTCATGCAGACGATGCAGGGTGGGAGTGAGAAGTAATCTTTTATCGGTAGTAGCAAGATCCTATGAGTACTGTTATGCACTTCTTCTCCTATTTGCTTGCGCTTCAAGTCTCACACAGATATCTTGAGTTTTCTGTATATCATAATAGAACTGATGATATCTCCACAGAATATAAATTGCAGGACGCCATGGATAATCGCCTCTTTGGTGGATAGCTTTTTCTCAATGGCAGTTCGTATGACACCGGCTAGTCCGATTAATCCGCTCATGAAGATTGTTAGGCAGGCCATGATGATCATAATGATTGATATCCAGGCGGTAAATATTGTAATCAGGGAGAAGAAACCGCATAGAAATATTGCGATATAGGCCGGGATGTGAACGAGCTTCAAGATCATATTGGCACGTAACAAATCTGTTACGTGCCACTTCTTTACTAAGCTTATCAAAAATATGGCCGCCGAGCTGCGAGTAGTGAAGCAAGGAAAACAAGAACAAACAAACCTTCCTCATCATGAAAAACAGTTCCCTCAAGACCGTATAGAGCACAAACGAGTGCGAATACGACGTAATACGGGAAAAGAACCACGAAGAACAGTGGCAAATATCGTTTCATATGGCTTCCCTCGTAGCTATCATTGTGTGCACGAAGTCCTTTTGTTCATTTTACTGGAACGAATCAACCCAGGATAGGAATATAGATATCTGTTTCACAGTAGGTTGGGGAACAGTTGCGAAGATTGATGCGTTCCATATGATAGGGAGCCGCTTGCTTGTGACTCGTACAGGGGTACCAAATCGAATCAATCAGATCATAGAGCGCACCCAGATTCTGCATCGATAGTTGCTCCGGCGCATGAAAACCGATGTATCGGAACACGGCGTAAGACTGTGTCGGAATAGTGCGGCAGGAAAGCGGCTCCGGCAGAGGCTGCTCATGAGCTATTTCTACGCCGGGCATATAATAGTTTGCCACTTTGCTGTTCTCGCTGTACGTGATGATTCCGTAATAAATATGATCGTTAATCCGATCCGGGATAGTCGCGCGTAACTGCGTGTGAAAACGCAAAGCAAGAGAGTTAGCCGTGATCTTTTCATAATTCTCCTGATGGTTTATCAGCTCTTCTACTCCGGCCACACAGAATGTAGGCAAAACACTATATCGCGGACTCAAGAGAATTCCCTGCGGCAAATCATAAATCAGGCCGCAATCCAGTCGCTGATCGATGGGAATCTCCGTTCTATTTCGGCGGAAAACAGCCGGCGGCAGGCCATATCGACGTTTAAAGGCGCGTTGATAGGACTGCTCATATTCAAATTGATACTCCTCTGCTATGTCGATAATCTTCAGGTCGGTCTCGAGAAGCTCGGTGAGGCTCGATGAGAGTCGTCGACCACGGACATATGACATCATCGGCTGGCCGGTCAAAGATCGGAAGAGTCGATGAAGATGGTATTTGGAGAGGTGCAGACGCGCGGAAACATCATCTAGAGATAGAGGCTCCTTCAAGCTGCTCTCTATCAAATTGACGGCTTCTTCAATCAGTGCGCGGCTCGCGTTCCCCATTTTTGACCCTCGTATTTCATTTCTCTAAAAGCATCAGACTATTTTCCCGAAAAGGAAAAATAGCAAAAACGGTTCATTTTTATATCTGATTAGGATGTTTAATGAAAACAGAACACTCTTAATTATACAAGCAGAAAGAGGGAATGCATATGAATCGACGCTTATTCGCGATACTTGTCGCAACCTTAATGATGATGGGCCTGATATCGGGCTGTGTCAACAATACAAGTTCTTCTGAAAGCAGCAAAGTGAGCACAATCGCGGAACAAACGGCCGCGCTATCCACAGAACAACCGACACAACAAGAAACAACACAAGCTGTGGAGACATCTGCGGATAATAAGGAGTACTTAATCACGACGGAAATCTCATCCAAGAGCATTGCGGACAATAATTTGCTGGGGGACAAAGGAGAAGAGAATATTTACATCTATCTACCACCGGATTACTACGATTCGCAGAAATCGTATCCGGTCGTCTATTATCTTCACGGCTTCGGAGAGACTCCCGGTGTTTTCATGGGAGCTTCCAAGCCGAGTCTGAACCAGTTTTTTTCTGAAGAAGAGAACGCCTTCATCATGGTCGAAATATCCGGCAACGGCAGAACAGGCGGATCCTTCTATGTGAATTCTCCGGCATCCGGAAACTGGGATGATTTTGTCGTAAAAGATGTCATTCCTTACGTCGACTCTCAGTATCGCACGCTGGCGAAGGCGGAGTCTCGCGGCATATGCGGCTTCTCAATGGGAGGATTCGCATCGATGAATCTTGCGCTCCTTCACCCGGATGTCTTCGGTGCAGTGTATTCCATGAGCCCCGCAATCATGGAAGACGACGCATTGCCGGATGTGCTGGCGAGCTGGACCGGTGATAACTCGTTACTTCAGGCATATGGAAGAGCTTTCGCCCCCAACCCTGAAAACACAAAGATCTATGCAAGAATCGCCAAGATGGATGGCACTGACGCAGACAATGAAGTCGTGGCCTTGTGGTACGACGGACTCGGCAACTGGGGTAAGAAGGTTGAGGATTATCTTTCGAAGGATACACCCTTGCGGGCAATCGCTATCAGTTATGGGACAAAGGACAATTATCCTTGGATTCCGACCGGATCAGAATATCTTGCCGGACTTTTTCGGGAAAAGGGCATTGAACCGACAGTTTATACCTACGACGGAGGACACTGGATGCCTGCCACCGTTATTCCGGATCAACTCGGCCCGTTCTTTCTCGAGAACCTTTCACTTAGCTGACGCAGAACAGATCATCTTCTGGTTTTTATGAGCGATCTTGGGTGAAATTGAATAAATGCACCCACCCCCAAAATAAGCAGCAATGGAAGTGCCAGTCTCCGTTGCTGCTTATTCTTTTGTTGGCTTAAGCCGGTTTCGCGCCAACGATCGCGAAAAATCACCTGCCATGCGGGTGGTGGGCAAGAGGTTATACCCAAACATTACTCTTGGTAATAAAGAAGAGACGTACAGCCTGAAAGCACAGAAAATGGATTCTAAAGTAACTTTCTCTGAATGATTATCTACAGGATCGGCGAAATACGACTTCTCGTATGTGCATCAATGAACAACAAACGTGTTATTTATCAATGAATACCTATCAAATCGTGAGAAATATCGATTATGCAGGCATTAGAGAGTGTGAACACTGGCAACTAAAAAGAGCTTATAGCCATAGAAAAGGGGTTGTCTCAAAACAAGGTGGGTCAGAATATTGGACGAGAGTCTTACATTTGAGGTAAAGATAAGCGGATGGCTCGGAAACGAGAATTTACGGCCTTGTATAATGAAGTAAGTCAGAAAACAATCTGACTAGGTTTCTATTCATCCTGCAAACCATGTTGGAAAATAGACTTGTACAGATTGAGGGCGTAGTATTACGGCCTTGAAGTTTAGCT
>CAZOFY010000045.1:0-17950 GCA_964579245.1 uncultured Mageeibacillus sp. | reverse complement strand
CTATTGTTTTACAAAATGATGAATTTGAATCTTTCCTATCATGTTTTCTTCTTCGAAGCTTTCAGAAAGGGTATAGCCCTCAGCCTCGATTGCTTTCAGATATACCGGGTCGGAATTGCGATCAAGCAAGACAAGGTAAAAATCCCCGGGCAATTCAGAAAACGCTTCCGAATCTATAAGATTCTTGCTCTCAAGATTTATCACATGTGGGATAAAGGAATCTGGATCCTGGTTGGAATAGGTCCGTTCCATTTTGTTGGGATTCCAGTAGATTGGATTACTTGTTAAGCCCTTCTCTCCGATGATCAACAGCTCGTAATCGCCAGAATCCAGTGTTACGATCGTATCCTTGTATGAGAAATGAATATGCTCCATGAAGTGGTCGACCAATGACTCTGTATAAGCATATTGTCGATTATAAACATACATTTCGTAAACAATGGGTATATTTAGATAACGAGTGGGGGAGTAGATCGTTGACTTTCCAAGATCCAGGCTTCGATTATTCGCAATGAGCGAAGGATCGATGGTCACATAGTTCTGCACCAGAAATAGGACTGTCAAAAGAGACATGCAAAGAATTCGGACCTGTTTTTTCGTGGAGAGATAGTGAATACTGAACAACAGAAAAAAGCTGCCGGGAAGAACGAAATAAACATTATATCGCGGAAGCGCGTGAGTGATATATAGGAGTGAAAAAACAAAGAATGTAGCATAGGACATGAAAATCCCGATCAAAAGATCGAATCTTCCGAGGCCTTCTAGAAGGGATTTCGTCTGACCCAGTCGATATTTTCGCCAAAAAAAGACGATGACGACAACCAGAAATATCAAAGTGCTGATCCAAAACAGATTGAAGACAAGGATCTGAGTTGTTTTCATGGAAACGAAGGGAAGAGAAAAACCGAAACAGTGTATGCCATCGCTGTCCCATCGCATGGGACTTTGCCCTGTTTCCGTCTGGGCGAATGCAAAGGTGCCCGAAAATCGATAATATAGCAAAAAAAGCACCGGCGATATGCCATATATAAGGAATTGCTTCAGCATATTCTTACCCCAAAATGCTCGAATTCCTTTGTTTTTACTTGTAAGCTTAGCCTGGTAAAAAATAGTGAAAAGAAGAAAGGGACCGGCAAACATGATGCCGGTCTCCTTAGAAAACACAAGAAGAAGACAGAAGAATCCTCCAAGATATTCATAATTGTTAGATACAGCCCAGACTAAGAGGATAAAAAACATCAGACAGTAATGATCTGGATTTACATGAGAGAGCAATCCGGATACATATGGATGAAGGGCAAAGAAGGCCACTCCAAAGGTCCGCGCTATACAGGACAATTCAGGGAACAGCTTTCCAAGCAGCTGATAAAGGGCACACAGAGTCAATAGCATCAGAAAAAGTGTCATTAGATATACTCCGGTACTTCTCCAAGGAAGTAGCAGTTCGGCCGGAAAGGTTAACAGAGTCATGCCATATGTCGGATGTGTCCAGAGGACCATGGAGGACAGCATCGAGGAACTGGTGAATTCTATCTGCCGGACTCCGGTAAGAAGAGCATCATAATATAGGCCGCCGTCATATTTAGGCAAATTATTAATTTGAAACAAAGAAAGCGTTATGAAAAGTAGCAATAGTGCCGAAAACGGTAGATGACGCATAGAAGGACGGAAGGAAAAATCATGCCCTTCTTTTCTGAAAGAGTAAGCAGTCAGAATAAGTAGTATCAAACAGCTACCGTTGATCAACAAGAATAATAACACAGCCTCAGATACACTAAGGTTCATCGGCCCCTTGCGGATAAGGAGCGTATCATAAAAAAAGGCGAACGGAAGGAGGATGAGAAAAAACTGAAAAAGCGCGCGAAAAGCATCCCCTTTTCGGTTTGCCTTTGTCCCGGTCAGATCTGTCTTCAAAGCCCTCTCTGCAATCGGTAAACGCTGCTTCAATACGGTTATCCTCTCTTTTTCTTTTTTTCGAAAACGACGGTCCTTGAAAAGTCGTCGCCATAAGGTAATCCGGCCTCTAAGCACCATAGATCGTTGCTGAACTGATCGAGCTCAGCGGATCTCGAGAAAACAACGTTGCTGCCATATTCTAAAAAATCAGATGCTTTATCAACAATGGGGATTATTGCTGATTGACGCATTCGTCTAAGTAAATATCTTCCCGTGTCAGAAAAACCCAGAACGCGCAGATAGGGAGGAGTATCTATATTTCGAATGTCCTCCTCGGTCTCCCCGACAAGCAGAGCGCAAGATGCACGGCTTGTCCTGGTCCCGGCAAATCTCTTTGTCGATATACGAGATCGCAGTGACTCAAAAAGCGGCATGCCCGGTTCCTCGCGGAGTTCGGAAACAGCATTCTTGATTCGCGCCGCGACCTGGTCTCCCATGTAGGCGAATCGCTCTAGGTCACAGACTCGGCTTCTGCGGATTGTAGCAATCAGATCCTGTGTGAAATCGGACATAAATACCGGCTTGACTCCGGATTGATACTCAGAAAGCATCGAAGAAAGAGACGGATTTGGCATTTTTCCAGAAAGGGCACAGGCGAGCGTTGAGACATCTAAAACGCCTGATTTGCATCTGTTTGTAACAATGTTACGAAGGGATGAAGCACTTGGATAATCCAGATCTGCATCTGTTTCATGGTAACCTGCACCCCGGCGCAGGAGAAGGCTTGGACAAATTGAAGAACCTAGGCGTTTTACCGCGATTAGGTACTCGATGCCGAGTATCACATTCGGCTTTTTCATAACGATTTCTGCCTGCAGGGCTAAATCCGGTTCGTCGACGGCGGCCAAGTAATCACAGAGCGCTTTCTGCCTCGCGACCGCATAAGATGCTCCTTCGCGCATCGTTTCCTGCAATCGAAGGGAAAAAAACTGCGGTTCGTCGGACAGAATATCCGCAAGGGCTGACAGAAGCGGCATGTCTTCGCATTCACTACCGAAAAAAAGATCGGTAACGATACCGGTTGCGTGCAATAAAAAAACCGAGCCTCTGGCGAATCGTTCGGCAGGAGCGCAGGCAAACGAGAATGGTATCTCAAACACAAGATCGGCACCGGAATCAAGACATGCCTTTGTTCTGGACCATTTCGATACGATCGAAGGTTCGCCGCGCTGCGTGAAGGAACCGCTCATCACGACGATGATGGCAGCATCTTCTCCCCATTTCCTCCTAGCCTCCCGGATCTGATATGCATGGCCACAATGAAAGGGATTGTATTCTGCTATGATTCCGACAACGTGCTTCAAACCAAGATCCGCCTTTCTTATTCCTGTGTTACAATTATTCTCAAAGACTTACTTGGAACCATTTTACCTCACAACACAGGTTTGAGAAACGCTCTTTCACAAAACAGGTAAAGAAGTACAACACCGGAGTATATTATATGCGTTCAACACATAGACATAAATCAATCAATAATAAATTGATCCTTATGATTGCGATGGCATCGGGCACTTTACTGGTCACAATCCTGGTTATCGTAATTCTTTTTGTCTCCGGATATTTTTATCAAAAAAAGCCGGTTTCCCTGCCTGTCGCGATTATTTCGGAAGATACAGAACAGACGCTGACGAAAGCACCCTTTCAGGCGGAGGTTATTCTCAAGCGAACGACTGAACTCCTGTCCGACCGGCTTGGTACGGCGCCATTTATCGTTTCCTGGTATATGCTTCCCGGCAGCGTCTCGACGATGACGGAGGCTGCTTCCGATTATATCGTCACAAGGGACCAGATCGATCTGCTGAATGCTTATATCTCTCTGGATAAGGAGCCGGAAGCCAGGGAGCTGATGGTGGCGATACGTCAGAAGCTTTCCGCTTCTAACGGTTATCTCTTGTCAGCCGTTCGGGTTACGGATATAACACAGAAGACCATCGGCTCGGCACCGGAATTAGAGCCGGAGAATGTCAAATTCTCCTCCTCGTATTACGATACTCTTTTGTATACGAAAGCATTGCTATCATACTACGAGAAGTGGGGCACACAAGAGCGGTGGAAGCAGATCGAATATTATGCCGGGCTCCTGTATTCGGAACAATCCATTGTACCGTCGGACTTAATCATCCCGGCGCTGACACCGACTCCCGCTCCCGGACAGTTCATCAAGGATAACCCGGCAACTACCGACGAAGAGACGCAAGATCAAGAGGAATATGAGTATATTCAGCTATCCTCTCTCGATCTTTCCGCACTTCAGGCGCTGTCCGCCGCAGACCCCCGGTTCAGTGAGAAGTATGAGCAGGCAAGGAAGATTCTTGTTTCAGGCATCATCTCCGACGCTGTCCCACTGTATGCGACAGCATATGATCCGTCTCAGAACGGATATCTGTATATCTCTGACCGGAAGACATCCTTCCTTCTTGCGCCCTCGCTGGAGGCCTGCCTGCATCTGGCGCAGGCCGATCAGCTTTCGGTGGGCACTCTGACATGGCTGAAGGAAAGATTGGAGAATGAGAAAATCTTGTATGAAAGGTATGATGTGGTTAATGGAGAGCCGTCATCGGAAAGGGAAGCCTATGAGGCCTACGCGATTGCGCTGGCTATCGGCGTCCGGCAGGACGACGCTGCTCTGTGCAAGGCGGCGATCGATGCTCAAGCGAATCATTTAGCGACGAACAGCACCAGCCAGGCAAAGGATGCACTTTTTCGAACCGTGCAGACAAACCGAGTCTCTTTGTATGCACGAGAGAATCTTCTCCTGATACTTGCATTGACAATCGAAACGGAGAGTAAAGAATAATCTTAAATAAATGGAAAACTTTCGTCATATTCCTTCAAAATGAAGGTAAAATGCGAAAAATCGCTGTTTTTTCCATTGTCTCTAGGGAAATTTTTCTCTATACTATCACCGTACGCAAAAGTAGATAAGAAAGAAGGAATGACTCATGGCGTTTATCGATACGATTATGGCAAAGGCGAAGGCGGCGAATAAGACGATTGTATTACCTGAGGGCAACGATCCGAGAACGATCGAGGCTGCTGCCAAGCTTTTGGAAAAGGAAATTGTCAAGGTTATCATTCTCGGAAACCGGGAGAAGATCATCAGCGACGCGGGACAGTGGGATGTCTCCGGTGCAGATTTTCTTGATCCGCTGGACTATCCGCAATATGATGACTTTGTGAATGCTTTTGTTGAGATGAGAAAGAGTAAGTATCCTTCTTTGGAGGAAGCACGTTCTGCAGCCGAGCAACTGATGCATAACGAGATGTATGTCGGCGTCATGATGGTGAAGAAGGGAATGGCAGACGGTATGGTTGCCGGAGCATGTCACAGCACGGCTGATACACTCCGACCCTCGTTACAGATCCTTAAGACTGCGCCGGGTACGAAGCTTGTATCTGCCTTCTTCATGATTATCGTGCCGGACTGCGAATATGGCGATAACGGAGTATTCCTTTTCGGAGACTCCGGTCTGGTAGAGAACCCCAATGCCGACGATTTGTCTGAGATCGCTATTTCATCAGCGAAGAGCTTTAAGCAACTGGCCGGCAGTGAACCAATCGTTGCCATGCTTTCCTACTCCACCTGCGGTTCAGCCAAGTCTGTCCTGACCGAGAAGGTGGTCGAGGCTACACGACTCGCCAAGGAGAAGGCTCCGCAGCTTATGCTTGACGGAGAGCTTCAGCTCGACGCGGCAATCGTTCCCTCTGTCGGACAGAGCAAGGCTCCCGCCAGTACGGTGGCAGGCAAGGCCAATGTTCTGGTTTTCCCGGATCTTGATGCCGGAAACATCGGTTACAAGTTGGCTCAGCGTCTGGCTAAGGCAGAGGCGTACGGTCCTATCACGCAGGGCATCGCTGCTCCCGTCAATGACCTGTCCCGCGGCTGTTCTGCGGATGATATCGTCGGCGTAGCTGCAATCACGGCAGTACAGGCAATCAAGTAATGAGATAACGGATTCGAAGGTGATCCGCCAAACATGCAAAGGCTATTGCATGTTGGCGGATTCAACATGAAAAGGAGAATACTATGAAAGTACTGGTTATCAACGCGGGCAGCTCATCCCTGAAATATCAGTTTTTTGAGTCAGAAACAGGAGAGGTTCTTGCAAAGGGCGGGGCAGAGAGGATCGGTCTGGATAATGCACTGATCGTCCATAGCCGATATAACGAAGATAAGGTTAAGCTGGAGGAAGATCTTCCCAACCACAAGGAAGCGGTGGAGAAGGTTCTGGAAATATTGACAAGTAATGATCTCGGCGTAATTCACTCCATGATGGAAATCGACGCAGTCGGACACCGAGTCGTTCACGGCGGAGAAAAATTTTCAAGCTCTGTTATCATTACGCCCGCAGTGAAGGCAGCGATCCGTGTCTGCTCCGCTCTGGCGCCGTTGCATAATCCGGCGAATATGATTGGTATAGAGGCTTGTGAAGCCGCTATGCCGGGGGTTCCGCAGGTAGCTGTTTTCGATACGGCTTTCCACCAGAGCATGTTGCCTGAGGCGTACATGTACGCGCTGCCATATGAAATCTATGATGAGTATCGCTTCCGCAGATACGGTTTTCACGGGACTTCTCACCGCTTTGTTGCAGAACGTGCGGCTAAGCTTATGGGCAGACCTCTGGAGGAGCTTCGCATTGTGACCTGCCATCTCGGAAACGGCTCCTCTATCACCGCAATCAAGAACGGGAAGAGCGTTGACACATCCATGGGACTTACTCCTCTGGCAGGTGTCTGTATGGGTACCCGCTGCGGGGATATTGATCCTGCAATTGTAACCATGCTTATGGATAAAGAAGGTCTTGACATGAGGGGCGTCGACAATCTGATGAACAAGAAATCCGGCGTTGCCGGTATTTCGGGCATTTCTTCTGACTTCCGGGATCTTTATGCCGCCTCGCGCGAAGGAAATGAGCGAGCAAAGCTTGCGCTGGATATGTTCATTTATCAATGCAAGAAGTTTGTTGGTGCTTATACCGCGGTCATGGGCGGTATCGATGCGATTGTTTTCACCGCCGGTATTGGAGAGAATACGCCAGAAATGCGCGAGAGCATCGTAAACGGTCTATCCTATCTTGGCTTGAACATCGACCCGTCAAAGAACGACGGACTTCGTGGCAAGGAAGCTGATTTGTCAGCGGAGGGTTCTATAGCGAAGGTTTTTGTCATTCCGACCAATGAGGAGCTGGCTATTGCCAGAGAAACCGATCGTCTGGTGAATCGCCACTAAGCACCCGGAATTCTGTTCCTATTCCTGAGAACAAAAAGCGCTGTATGATCCAACAAAACGGATCCATACGGCGCTTTTCTTTTCTTCTGACTTTAGTCAGTTGAGTATCAACGAGCGAAACAAGAGGACACCTGCTGTGCGGGTGGTTAGCAAGGGGTTATACCCAGAAAAATCACGCTTCGAAATAGCGTAAGATTTTCAAACCTCTAAGAATAGGATATGGATCCTGAACACATTTTCTCTCAGTGATTACCTACTAAATCGACAGAAAACGATTTTTTGCATGTTGATCAATGAGCAACAAAGGCGATATTTATCAATGATTACCTACTAGATGGAAGAAAATGGCTATTTTGTATGTATTAGAGTGTGTGAAAACACCATTTCTATGCAATGATTACCATCAAGATTCTCCGAAATCTGCCATTTAGTATGTATTAGATTGTGAAGAAGCGTGATAAGGTGCCATTTCATATCAATGAATACCATACAAGAAGTCCATTTTTCTATTTCTGGTATGTATAACTATGTGATGCCCCCGAGTTTCCTCTCACTGAATTATATCGTATCGCTACCTTCTAAAAGAGTACGACGGCCAGTCTACTGGCAGCATGTAAGAAAATTGTCTCTTTAAGGAACAAGCCCAACCGGCAATTGCTACAGTATTGGACTACAAAAGAAGCCGGTACAACACAAATTTCAAACCGGCAATTATTACAGATGCTTGAACATATTTGAATAACCATTGCCATTAGGCGCTGAAAAGTAACAAGGTCTTATAACTCTAGTGCAAGTCAACTGTTTGACGGGGGGGCGCCTATTCATAAATGCCAGGCTTTAGCCAAAAGGAAGACGCCCTTTCTAATCTCTTCACTTGATAGACCGGCGTAACCTAGGATGACAGTGCTCTCAGGCACCTCCCCGGGATCTGTCAAACCTTCCCGTACATAATAGAAGGAAATACCGTACACACAAACTCCGTTGAGAAGGGCCTCACGAGATAGATCTTCTTCACTCATTCCGTTATTCACGCGCAGGATCAGATGCAGACCGGCGTCAGTTCCGCGAATACTTACATGCTCTCTGTATATCGATAAAGCATCTAGTAGAATATCTCTTTTTTTTCGGTACAAAGTACGCATTCTTCCAATGTGACGTTCAAATTCACCACTGTCGATAAAGTGGGACAAGATCATCTGCTCCGGTGAGGAGACGGTTGTGGTGTAATAGGAAAGGTGATTTTTGAAGGCGGCCATCAGCAGATCGGGAAGAACGAGGTAGCTGACACGGATTGATGGAGATAAGGATTTTGAGAAGGTGCCTAGATAGATGACGCGGCCATTCGTGTCTGACTCGCTTATGGCGGGTATGGGCCGACCCGTATATCGAAATTCGCTGTCATAATCATCTTCGATAATGTATCGATCTTGTTTCTCTGCTGCCCAGTTCAGAATCTCTGTCCTTTTACTGATCGGCAGAATAAATCCGAGAGGAAATTGATGAGACGGGGTCAAGTAGATCAGGTTCGCATTGCTTTTCTGTAAGATATCCGTTCGCAGCCCGTTTTTCTCTACAGGAATGAGCCGAACGGGGATGTGGAAGCCCGAAAAAATCTGAAAGGCCTTGTTATAGAGGGGATTTTCCATTGCAATGGCATCAATTCTGGTCGCGCACTGAATGATTTGAAGTAGAAGCTGTAATATGAAGTCCGTTCCGGAACCGATGAGGATCTGGCCGGGATGACAGGTCAAACCTCTTGAGCTTCGCAAGTATCGACATAGGGAATTGCGAAGTGCTGTTGTGCCCGTTGCGTCACAAGAGGCAAACAGCCGTTCAGGTGATGAGTCCATACAATCACGCACATGTTTTTTGAATTTTGCATGTGGAAAGGCCTTTAAATCAATGGTATTTGGTGAGAAATCAATGAAGTCATTATTCTCCTGTACAGAAGCTGTGTCCATAAATGGAACGCCGTCAAAGAGAACAGGTTGGTCTGTCCGATTATCGTGACCCGGTAGTTCTTGCTGCATATGGTTCATCGGTCCAAGGTCGGCGACGTAATAGCCGCTTCTTGGGCGAGCCTCCAGATAACCCTCCGAGACGAGTTGCTGATAGGCACTGTCAACCGTATTGACGCTGATTCCGGAAGCTTCTGCCATCAGGCGCTTGGACAGGAGTCTGGTACCGGCTTTCAACTCCCCGGACTGGATCCGTTTTTTTAGCATGTTATATGTCTGAATATACAATAATGAGTTATTCAGGCTTCTTGCCATCTTGTGTCCTCCTCTAATCTGAACCCAACAAAAACATAATATCTGACTCTTTTAATGGTATCAATAGGAGAATAGAATAGATTTATTCAATAGAAGGAGAAGAGACTATGAAGAAAGAGACAACACAGAAATATATCCTACGCATCGCGATGTGCGGTGTTTTGGCTGCCGTCGTATTTCTTGCAACACAGATCAAAGTGAATACGAGTATAGGTTACGCGAATCTGGGTGATGGTTTCATTCTCGCGTCTGCCTTTCTCCTTGGACCGATTGCTTTTTTCCCCGCAGCGATCGGGTCGGCATTGGCGGATTTGTTTCTGGGATATGCGAACTATGTCCCCGCTACCTTTGTCATCAAGGGACTGATGGGCCTTGTGGCAGGCTTACTTATGAATCAGAAGAACGTCAGCCGAAAGAGAAAACTCCTTGCCGTATTTCTTTCAGAGCTAATTATGGTTGCTCTGTATTTTGGGTTTGAAGCCTTGCCCTTCATGTATGGTCCTGCTGCCGCTGCCGGTTCTGTCGTGTCGAATCTGTTTCAGGGTGTTGTCGCAATGGTTCTTGGATTTGTCTTTATGGAGGCCTTACAAAGATTGAAAAATCGATATTATGAGAAGCTGCATTGAATGGTAAAGATGGTGCTGTTTCGAGGAATCCATGTCTTTTGAGAAAACATCCTTAACAGGGGTGTTTTTTCGTTAGGTAAACTTCCTTGACGGTCAGTTGGTAAAAACATAGAATAATGATAAAAAGACGAAGGAGATTGAGATGAAGAGAGTCGTTGTTACCGGATCGGGCGGCTTTATCGGTTCTGAGCTTGTCAGACTTCTCCTTCACGAGGGTGCGGATGTATATGCTGTCGTGCGCAGAGGAGGTGCGGGCAGCGCAAGACTTCCGGCCTCGAACAATCTTCACATCATCGAATGTGATATGGATGAATACGAGACCCTCCCGGGGAGAATCCCCACAGGCGAGGTGGATGTGTTTTATCATTTTGCCTGGGAAGGCAGCGCCGGCCCCCTGCGTGCGGACTACGCTTTGCAGCTGGCAAACGCAAGGTATACGGTGGATGCGGTGAAGGCGGCCTTCGCCGTGGGCTCGAAATGCTTTTGCGGAGCGGGAAGCATCATGGAATATGAGGCCAACTTTTTCATTCCGCAGAAGGGATCCACACCCGGTCCCGCATATACGTATAGCACGGCGAAGCTGACGGCTCATTACATGGCTAAGATTAAAGCCGCCGAGCTTGGAATTTCTTTTGTCTGGGGAATCGTATCGAATGCTTTCGGCGAAGGGGAGATTTCTCCCAGGTTCGTAAATACGACCCTCATGAAAATGATCCATGGGAAGGAGCTTGTCTTTACAGAGGGTAAACAGTACTATGACTTCCTGCACGTGTCAGACATGGCCAAAGCTTTTCTTGCTATTGGAGAGAAGGGGAGACCGTTTACTGCGTATTATTTAGGCAGCGGACATCCCGCGCCGTTACGGGAGTTTATCGAACGGATGGGAAGACTTGCCAATCCGGGTGCTGTGTTGAATTTCGGGCGTGTACCATTCAACGGTGTTTGTCTGCCCGAGAATACATTTGACGCGACGATACTGTTTGAAGACACCGGTTTTCGGCCGATTGTATCGTTTGACGAGGGTATTATAAGGACCTTGGCGTGGCTTAAGGAAAGAGAGGGACTTGTATGACGAATACAACGTCATTTAGTTTTGAAGAGACAGAAATTTCCGGAGCCTATTTGGTGAATCCTTTTGTTGCGGAAGATTCTCGAGGATATTTCGCCAAGAATTATGAGAAGGTGATTTATCGTTCGCTGGGTTTTTTTCGGGACATAGCGGAAGAATTTGAGACCTTGTCCGCTCACAATGTTATTCGAGGACTGCATTTTCAGAGCAGGTTTCCTCAGGATAAGATCGTGAGATGTGTAAAAGGAGAGATTTTTGATGTGATTGTCGATCTGCGCCGGGAATCAGAGACATTTCGACAATGGAGAGGATTTTACCTTACAGATCAGAATCGTCAATCACTTCTCGTTCCGCACGGTTGTGCTCACGGTTTTCTGGTTCTGTCGCAGGAGGCTTTAGTGTCTTACATTTGCGCGGGCAAATACTACAAGGAATTCGATACGGGTATTCATTGGCAGGACCCCGGCTTACATATCGAATGGCCGATTGATGAGGATACTCCGACAATCGTCTCGGAAAAAGACCAGAAACTGCAGCTTCTTGAGACTTTTCTTGACTGGCACGGGGGATTTATGTCGAATGAGTTTCCCGATCCGGACGATGCCGGTTAAAGAGGGAGGTATAGCATGACAACGATTTATTTTGCCGTTCCTTGTTACAATGAGGAGGAAGTCCTTCCGGAGACTTCAGCCCGGCTGGTTGAGAAGATGAAGACACTCGTCGATTCCGGCAAAATTGGCAGGGACAGCCGCATTCTTTTTATCGATGACGGTTCAAAGGATCGTACATGGAAGATCATTGAACAGCTCCATGAGTCCGAGGAGTATATTTGTGGACTTAAGTTATCCAGGAACCGGGGGCATCAGAATGCACTTCTGGCCGGTTTGATGACGGCTAAGGACTATGCGGACGCGGTGATTTCTCTGGATGCCGATCTTCAGGATGATATTGAAGTGATCGATGATTTTATCGACGCCTTCCTCGAGGGAAATGATGTCGTTTACGGTGTTCGATCTTCCCGGAAAAAGGACAGTCTCTTCAAACGATCGACCGCGCAGTTTTTTTACCGGCTGATGCGATGGATGGGTGCCGAGGTCGTATACAATCATGCGGATTATCGCTTGATGAGCCGCGCCGCGCTGCAGGCACTTGCTGAATTTGAGGAGACGAATCTCTTTCTCAGGGGGCTTGTTCCGATGGTGGGATTTAAGTCGACATCCGTATTCTATGAGCGCAAAGAACGATTTGCCGGCGAATCGAAGTATCCTCTTCGAAAAATGTTAAGCTTCGCCATGGACGGGATTCTGTCCTTCAGTATCAAGCCGATCAAGATGATTACGAATCTGGGATTTCTCGTGTTTATGGTGAGTATTGGCATGTTAATCTTTTTTCTGTACAGCTATTCTACCGGCAAGGCCGTTGAAGGCTGGACGACGATTGTTATTTCGACCTGGGCAATCGGCGGATTACAGCTTCTTGCCATTGGTGTTATCGGAGAGTATATCGGCAAGATTTATCTTGAGACGAAGAGACGGCCAAAGTATATCATTGAGGAATTTTTGAAATAGGAGCTTTTCGAAAAGATGCAAAGAGAGAATGATCTGCATACGTTTGCTGTATGTGCTTACAAAGAGTCGCCTTATCTTGAAGAGTGTGTCGCGTCACTTGTAAATCAGACTGTTAAGAGCAATATTATTCTGTCAACTTCGACAGATAATGACTATATACGCGCTGTTTCAATAAAATACGATATCCCTCTGTACATCAATCCCGGAAAGGGAGACATGCAGGACAATTGGAATTTTGCGTATTCCATGGCGGATACACCGTTCGTCACAATCTGTCATCAGGATGATTTTTACATGCCGGAATATGCGGAATACGCCTTGGCGGCAATGCGGAAAATCCCGAATATCATCATGATGCATACAAATTATTACGACGTTGTCGACGGGCAGAAGCTGAAGAAGAATATGAACAAGCGGATCAAGACGTTTATAAACTTTCCGGTTCAGTTTCAATTGTTTGCGCGATTCCGTTTCTTTCGAAAACTGGCCCTCTCCTTCGGCAACTCCGTTTGCTGCCCGTCAGTTACGTATAACAAGCAGAAAACCGAACCGGCGCCGTTTCACTCCGTGCTTGCCATGGCGGTCGATTGGGATCTGTTCTATACGTTGGCTGATCAGAAGGGGACGTTCGTGTATTTTTCCAGGCCTCTTACCTGCAAGCGACTGCATCGCGAATCCGGGACGAATGAGACAATCCAGAACGGAGCCCGCTACCGGGATGATGTTACTATGTTTTCCCGCATCTGGCCGAAGCCGATTGCCGGAGTGATCGTGCGTTTGTACACAAAGAGCTATGCAGTCAATGATTTCAAGTGATCAAACGCGATCAAACCGGATACGAAGAAACATAAATAGTGTTTTTACATACGTTGAAATGAAGCGGAGGAGATGCCTCTTGGAATCTCCGAAGATTCGTTTTTCAAATGTGATTGGAACCTCTGCGATGGAAAATTCCGGCTTGCTCTTCTTCATACGGAGAATGACTTCCTGCAAAACCTCATAGTTCATGCATGTAAGACGGACCGACCTTATCTGTTGTGTCCGGTAGAAGCGAAAGCTCGTAGAGATATCCTTCGCCTTTACGCCGACAACCATACGCATAACAAAATTTAATAGCTTCGACATGAGGATGGACCGCTTCGAGTCCATCGTTCGGCCACCCTTGCAATAACGCGAACCGATGACCATATCATGGCCTTCGACAAATTTCTCATACAATTCCTTTATCTTTTCCGGCGGATGAGAACCGTCCGCATCGAGAACCAAGAGTGATTCCTCGCGGGCATATCGTATTCCGGTCCGGAATGCTCCGGCGTAGCTCGGTTCCTCCTGGTTCAGATAACGGACACACGGATAACCCGCACAAATGGCGGGGGTATCATCCTTTGTTTCAGCCGAATCAACCACAAGAATCTCATGCTTATTGTCGATCAGGCGCAGCTGACTTATGATCCTGGGTAACAGGACCTTGAGATTTTCTGCTTCGTTTGCCGCTAGAAGAACAACACTGATCCCCATCGTGTTACCTTCGTCTTTCTAAACAGGAGTCTGCGCCCGGAGTCGCAGCCGTGTATCCAGATTGTTTCTCCCCGATATAAAGGCTCGAATCACACCCTCGCACAGTAATGAAATCAGAAGGAGGAGAAGAGCTGCATTCGCGATTCGTCCGGTATAAAGAACCATATCCTGACCTACAATCTGAAACGGATTCAAGATGAACAGAATCATGAGCAGATATACCCAATCGAAGAGCGGATGCTTCTCTTCGTTCAGGAACAGAAGAATAGGAACAAAGAGGTACAAGCCGGCATAGTATGCGCTGTTCACGGGTACAGCAATGATGGCACAGGCGAGGATCATGGCAGTTTTCCAGTGACTTTTCAGGAAAAGACTGGCGAGAACCGCCAGAACAAAAACTACATTCCCGACAGTCAGCCAGGAGTCGACCTGTGTCTGAGTTAGGTCAAAGGACAGATAGAACGGTAAAAAACCAAATCGAAATGTTGGTGTCTGCAACTTGTAGGCTTGAGCATTCAGCGATACATTTTCGAAAATCGTGGATAGGGCGGAGAATCCTCCGGAAAAATAGAGAAAAGGCAGAAAAAACGCCGCAGCTCCGTATAGAACAGTTCGAAGAGCATTTATAAATCGCTTCTCCTTCAACAGAAGGATTCCAAAGACAGCAGGATATACCTTAAGTCCCGCGGCGCAGGCCAATGCAAAATAACTCATTTCACGAACGATGCGATTCTCGGATCGATATCCGAGAAGAAAGGCCGCCAGAAAAAAAGCGGTGAGCAGGATCGTGTTGCCTCTCTCAACCGAAAAAACAAAGATCCCGGACGAGAAGAGTGCCAGCAAAACGGAAGATTTTACAAGAACCGTTCCATCCTTTTTTGGAAAATCAGGATAGCCAGGGGGACGATGCTGATCAGCAAAAAACCTAATAGAGCCATCAATCCCATCTGAGAGGCAAGCATCTCCTGAGGAGTAAGTTCAAGTGCGTCAGCGATTCGGGAGAACGGATACAGGATTAAGTATGCCAGCGGCGGATAGGCGGTCTCCGACCGAAACTCGGGAAATTGATAATGGTAGGGGTCACGGCCGGCAACATAGGTTAAAACGTTAAAAAAATCCTGGAAGGTATTCTCCCCGTTGTGCTCAGTTCGAAAAAAACGCGTATTCTGAAGCTGTCCGTAAGAGGAGATATAAAGATAAATCGAAGAACAGGCCGCCGCAATCAGAAGTACGCAAAATACTGCCTCATACGAAGACCTTTTCCGAAACAGATCCAAGCATACCCCATCTGCCTTCTTCTGCTTACTGGACATCAATACGCAGTTCTCCTTTTTAATATGGTCACAGTATACGGGAAAAGCGTTACTGTCGCAAGAAAAGACAAAAATAAGATTTGAAATTGTCTGCTTGTGTTTGACAGGAAACGCTTGAAAAACGTATACTCACATATGTTTCTAATCGCAAATCAAGGAGCAACGATATGCGTCTTACAAAATTATTTATGTCTACACAGAGAGAAATTCCGGCAGATGCGGAAATCGTCAGCCATCAGCTGATGCTTCGCGCAGGACTGATGCGTAAAATAGCGTCGGGTGTCTATTCTTTCCTGCCGATGGGATATCGTACATACCGTAAGGTAGAACAAATCGTCCGTGAAGAGATGGATCGAGCCGGAGCGCAGGAACTGATCATGCCGGCTATACTTCCGGCTGAGGTATATATGTCCTCCGGAAGATGGGAGAAATTCGGTCCGGAGATGTTTCGTCTGCAGGACCGCGGCGGACGTCAGTTCTGTCTGGGACCGACACATGAGGAGCCCTTTACCGAGACGGTCCGTGATACGGTCCATTCCTATCGTCAGCTTCCGGTCACGCTCTACCAGATTCAGCACAAGTATCGTGACGAGAAGCGCCCACGCTTCGGCCTTATGAGGGCGCGCGAATTTGTTATGAAGGATGCTTATAGCTTTGATATGGATCAGGAAGGCCTTGATCTTTCTTACAAGGCTATGTACGAGGCATATTGCCGCATATTTAAGAGACTCAAGCTTGATTACCTGCTGGTCGATGCGGACTCCGGCGCAATGGGTGGATCCGGCTCGCAGGAATTCATGGTCAAGTCTCAGGTCGGAGAGGACGCTATCGCGTATTGTGCGGATTGCGGCTATGCTGCAAACGAGGAAAAGGCGCCTTGTAAAGCAGAGAAGTCGGAGGCATCCGCTGCCTCGTTACAGATTGAGAAGATCCACACACCGCATTCCAGAACGATTGAAGAGCTGACGGCATCTCTGGATACCGCACCGACTTCGTTTGTGAAAACAATTCTATATGATATCGACGGCAAGATTGTTGCCGTCATGGTTCGCGGAGATCGCGAAATTAATGAGACCAAGCTGAAGAACCTGTTTGACGCTACCGAGATGAGCCTGGCCGGCTTCTCTGATGTGGAGAGGATCACGGGTGCGGCTGTCGGTTTTGCCGGACCGATTGGTCTGAAGGAAGAAATCGAGCTTCTTGCGGATACTGAGGTCATGGAAATGCAAAATGCGATCTGCGGAGCAAATGAGACGGATTTTCATCTCAAGAATGTGAATCCCGGCCGTGATTTCCAGCCAAGCCGGATTGTTGACCTTCGAAATATCGTCCCCGGAGATCCGTGTCCGAAGTGCGGGAAACCGGTATTAATCTGCCGTGGTATTGAGGTCGGACACATTTTTAAGCTGGGCACAAAGTATTCTGACGCTCTCGGATGCAAATATTTAGA
Source organism: uncultured Mageeibacillus sp. (assembly GCA_964579245.1). Lineage (GTDB taxonomy): Bacteria > Bacillota > Clostridia > Saccharofermentanales > Saccharofermentanaceae > Firm-13. The sequence goes on along the minus strand of CAZOFY010000045.1, from coordinate 947 downwards.
CCAGAGCGGACAGGAGAAGACGATGGTCATGGGTTGCTATGGCATCGGAGTCGGACGCACGATGGCAGCTATCATCGAACAGAACAGTGATGAGAACGGAATTATCTGGCCGATGGCCGCCGCGCCGTTCCAGGTGATCATCGTACCGACCAATATGTCGGATGAGAATGTCTTACAGATCGCTGAGGCTCTTTATACGAACCTGATGACTGCGGGAGTAGAGGTTCTGATGGACGACCGTGATGAGCGTCCCGGCGTCAAATTCAAGGACGCGGATCTGGTAGGGATCCCGCTTCGTATCACCGTTGGAAGAAAAGCCGCGGAGGGTCTGGTCGAATTTAAGAAAAGAGGCGGAGGCGAGGTTTGCGAGCTTTCTGTTTCCGAAGTTGCTGAGGCAGTATTCGAAGAAATCAAGAAATAGTCCGATTTCACGACATCCAGTGCATGTGTATGGGACCGACAAAGAAGCTCAAGCATCTTTGCCGGTCCCAAATTATTCTTCACTATAGAAAAAAATAAAGAAATGTTATAAAATACAACTACATTTGCGATTATCGATCAAGCAAATACGATTATTCGGACAACTGGAGGGCTTATGAGAAGTGGCAATCGTTCGTCAGATATCATGCGCAATATCCTATCATTCATTCTTGTCGTAATATTTCTGATCTCTCCCGCTTTTCTCGTGTCAGAACCGATTCATGCGGCAACGACATCGGGACTTACCACTTCGGTTTATGAAGAGGTCTGGCCTGATAAGTCGGGAATGACAGTGTCCTTTAGCGTTACAAATAACAGTGACAGTGATATAGCCGCTTGGTCAGCAGATTTTTCCCTGTCTCAAGGCGGGGAATTGAAAGATCAATGGTGGAAGAAATCCGTTATCGTTTCCCTCAGTGGAACAACATTATCTGCCACCTCCTCAGAAGGATTAAAGAAAGGTGAAT
>CAZOFY010000044.1:0-18520 GCA_964579245.1 uncultured Mageeibacillus sp. | reverse complement strand
AGTTGGCAGAGCCTTGATTCCTTAATTAAAGCGAATCCAATATTATCCCAACGCCACGTCGAGTACCATCATAATAACAAATCCTACGATTGCACCTATGGTAGCTACATCTGTCCTTGAACCACCTTCTTCTCTTTGTGCTTCCGGAATCAATTCTTCAACAACGACATAAATCATAGCGCCTGCGGCAAAAGCGAGTGCATATGGCAGAACAAACTGCATTTTCATGACAGCATAAGCACCTATGGCACCCGCAATCGGTTCCACAATCCCTGATGCCTGTCCATATAAGAATGCCTTCTTTCTGCTGAAACCTTCGCGTCTAAGCGGAATGGATACAGCTGCGCCTTCGGGAAAATTCTGTAATCCGATACCTATTGCCAATGCAATCGCCCCCGCCAGGGTTGCAGAGGTTCCCATGCCGGCAGCTACAGCACCAAAAGCAACGCCAACCGCAAGTCCTTCCGGTATATTGTGGAGCGTAATCGCTAATACCAGCAAAATGCTTCTCTGCCAGGTTGTTTTGATACCTTCAGCTTTGGATGTATCAAGACCCATGTGTAAATGCGGAAGTATTTTGTCCACCAAATAGAGAAATCCGCCGCCTAATAAAAAGCCGCTTGCCGCAGTGATATAAGAAACCTGGCCCAATTGCTCCGCTAATGCGATTCCCGGTGCAAGCAAAGACCAAAAGCTCGCAGCAATCATAATTCCTGCCGCAAAACCCAGCATGCCGTTTAGAATCGTTTTGTTAATATTTTTGAAAAAGAATACAAGTCCCGCACCTAAGGCGGTGACTCCCCACGTAAAAAATGTTGCGATCAAGGCCTGTTGTACAGCTCCATATTGACTCATCCATTGCATCAGCCAATCAAGCATAAAAACTACCCCCTTTATCCGTTCTGAACGAAATCTCTACCCTAGTATGTTCCGGTTGCAAATCGTTTGTTTTGGGAATTCGCAAATATACCAACCATGTCAGCGGAATACCTTCGTCGGTTATTACAGTTTTAATGCCCATTCTCCGGCATGCCAAGTCCCGGTTACAATATCTTCATAGAATTCAGGCTCATGACACACCATAAGGATAGTTCCAGAGTAGTCCTTCAACGCTTTTTTGAGAACATCCTTGGCGACAACGTCGAGATGGTTTGTGGGCTCATCAAGCACAAGCAGATTATGTTTCCGGTTCATGAGCTTACACAGCCGCAGTTTAGCCTGCTCTCCTCCACTCAGGACAGACAGTTTGCTTTCGATGTGTTTGTTTGTCAGTCCGCAGCGTGCCAGAGCCGAGCGAAGCTCTGATATGCTCATCGAAGGAAATTCATCTCCCAGGGACTCTAGGCAGGTGCGGTCTTTGTCGTGTGTGTTCTCTTGTGCGAAATATCCAATCGAAAGATATTCTCCCTGCCTATGCTCTCCGGATAAGGCAGGTGTGAGGCCGAGAAGACTTTTAAGGAGGGTTGTTTTACCAATACCATTCGCCCCGATCAGTGAAATCTTCTGGCCGCGCTCCAACTGTAAATCAATCGGCCTACTGAGCGGTTCCTCATAGCCGATCACAAGGTCTTTTGCATCAAATATCGCGCGGCTTGGAGCGCGATCGGAATGAAACGAAAACACAGGGACCGGACGTTCTTTTTCCAGCTCGATTTTATCCATTCTGTCGATTTTCTTCTGACGGCTCATTGCCATATTACGAGTGGAAACACGTGCCTTATTTCGGGCGACAAAATCCTTGAGACTGGCAATTTCCAATTGCTGGCGTTCATAGGCATCTTCTCTCTGCGCTTTCTGAACTTCATATACCTCCAGAAAATGATTATAATCCCCTGCGTATCGATCCAGATGACAGTTGCTGACATGATAGACGACATTTATAACACTGTTCATAAAGGAAACATCATGTGAAATCAGAATAAATGCATTGTCATATTCAATCAGATACTGCTTCAGCCATGTGATATGTTCCTCATCCAGATAGTTTGTAGGCTCATCAAGGAGCAGAATATCAGGCTTTTCGAGAAGCAGCTTGGCCAAAAGGACCTTGGTGCGCTGACCTCCGCTAAGAGCTGTCACATCCGTATCAAGGCCGAAATTCAATAAGCCGAGGGCTCCTGCAGTCTCTTCTATTTTCGCATCCATTAGAAAATAATCGCTGTGCTCGATTTGGGTCTGCAATTCGCCCATCTCATCCATCAGTTCCATCATGGATTCTTCTTCGGCCTCGCCTAAAAGCGTATAGATCTCTTCGAGCCGTTTCTGTTTTGCGTTTAAATGATCAAAGGCTTGTCTCAAGATATCGCGTATAGTTAGTCCGCTGGTAAGAATCGTGTGTTGATCGAGATATCCGGCTTTAATTCCTTTCGACCATAGAATCATCCCCTCATCGGGTACCAAATGGTCCGTGACGATATTCATAAAAGTGGATTTGCCTTCTCCATTAGCCCCGACCAGACCGATATGCTCTCCCCGATTCAGGCGAAAGGAAATACTCTCAAAAATAGTACGGTCACCGAAACCATGGCTCAGTTGCTCAACTGTCAATAAACTCATTCAGAAAACCTCATGCTGTATGTGATGATATAAAACAGAACCAACAATAACAGAGAGCTTCTTCGGAGGGAAGCCGCTCATCATTCTTGTTATCTGTTCTCGACGATATAGGCTGCCTCGATGTCTGATGTATGCATTGCAATCACGCTCGGATAGATATTCGCCGTTTCGGTGAATGGATCCGGGTACCCGTTGCGGTCCGATCCCATATGTAGTCTGATCATAGCGTATTCCTCTGCCGTCAGGCGGATGTAGCACTGAATAAAATAACAGGACTTCTCGCCATGTCCGACAGGAAATGCGTCTTTAATACCCCAGACCTCTTTTTCTACCCAATTCGCAACCTCTTTGCCATATTGATTCGTCTTGCTTCCTTCTCGAACATTGCGTTTTTCAACAACATAGAAGTTTGTCTTACACAGATCATGCAGAAGTGATGCGATGATGACTGAGTCTTCCCTGATTTCTATGAGTCCGGAACTGACCTTTGCAGACAGTCGTTCATAGACATTGATGCTGTGTTGAGCGAGTCCGCCTCTTACGGAAAGATGATACTTCGTCGATGCGGGAGCAGTGAAATAATCTGTCTTTGCGGCAATCCACTCGACCAGCTTTTCCATGCCGGGCCGCTTGGTTGAAAGCAAAAGGTCCTTGATCCTTTCCTCATTGGCCTTCATTGTCTCTTCAGAGATGATCTCTTTCTCTTCATTATCCATTTGTGTCTCCTCCGTTCATAATATCTGAAAACCGGTCCCATGGATCGCAGCCCGAAAGCGGCTTTTCAAATGTCAGCCTTTCGTTACGGACCGGATGTAAAAACTCAAGACGAAATGCTTCCAAACAGATGTCTCCCGAAAATTCTGATTGTCCAGCCCCGTATTTCCGGTCTCCCATAATTGGGAAGCCTGCTTTTGCCAGCTGTGCCCGAATCTGATGAGATCTACCTGTATGAAGATCAATCTCCAACAGGGTCAGAACCGCATTTCCGGTCGAAGCACTCCTTTGGGCCAAAACCCGGTATGCCAAGGAGGATTCCTTGGCATACCCGGGGATCGATTTGTCGCCCGGTAGATAGACTTTTACCATATTGTCCTGTTCGTTTTTCACGATATAGCCACGGAGCACTCCCTGATTCGGGGATACTGTCCCGCAAACAATCGCACGATATAGCTTCTTCATCTTACCTTCCCGAATCTGAGCACTGATCCGGGAAGCACACTTACTTGTCTTGGCAAAAACCATGATCCCGGACACCGGCCGGTCCAAGCGATGGAGAAGTCCTAAATAGACATCACCGGGTTTCTGATATTTATCCTTTAAATAAGTTTTTATAAGAGAAAGCATATCCGGCGCTCCACTGATGTCCGCCTGCGAAAGAACGCCTGCCGGCTTAATCGCCACGATTAGGTGATTATCTTCATAAAGAATATTCGGCCCTTTCATGATAACCCTCTTTGGCTCAAGTCACCTATCCATCTTCCGGTTGCACCACAGGGCAAAATGATATTCATCTTTGAAGCCGGAAGCCCCAATTCCTCTGCCTCGGCACGGCCTCCGTGACCGGAGCATATGGCCAGATTCAAAATATTTGTTAAGACAGAGGCAGCCAGTCCCGTGGTATAAGAATTGATGATGAAAAAACTGGCATCCTTTGACAGGATGGAAGCACAATTCTTGACAAGCGGATACAATGCGTCTTCAAGCTTCCAAAGTTCTCCGGACGGCCCCCTGCCGTAAGCCGGCGGATCCATAATAATTCCATCATAGGTTCGTCCGCGCCGAATCTCACGCTCAACAAAGCGGTTGCAATCCTCGGCAATAAATCGTATGTATCGATCCTTCAAACCGGAAGCTTCGACATTCTCCTTCGCGCGGGAAATCATTCCCTTGGATGCGTCAACATGTACCACCTCTTCTGCACCCGCTGCCGCGCAGGCTAAGGTAGCGCCTCCGGTATAAGCAAATAAATTCAGGACACGCAATTTACGGCCTTTTCTAGCCGCATCCGAAATGATTTCTCCGCAAAAATCCCAGTTGGCAGCCTGCTCGGGGAAAAGACCGGTATGCTTAAAACCTGTCGGTTCAATGATAAAGGTCAGATCTCCGGAGGCAAAAGGATAGGAAATCTTCCATTTTGCTGGAAAAGGCTTCTCTTTCGACCAATATCCGCCACCGGTTTCACTTCTGTGGTATAGACCATGCGGTTTTGGCCAGCAATCCCCGAATTTTTCCACATCATCACACTTCGGCCAAATCGCCTGCGGATCAGGACGTTGCAAAAACACATCGCCCCATCTCTCATATTTCTCGCCTTCGGCGGAATATAAGAGCTCATAATCCGTCCATCTATCAGCTATGTACATCCCTGTCTCCTTTGAAGCGAACTTCAATTCTTTTCAAAATATTATAACAAAAAAAGGGGCTGTTTCCCTAAATAAAGGAAACAGCCACACGAAAAAGCGTGATCAGTAAACAACAATACTAGATTCACACAGGAAAGTACCGTCCTCAAGAAAAACCCGGATCAAATAGGTATCTGGCCTAAAGCCGGCTTCTTCCTCCGGTTCAATACGCAAGTAGGCAGAGTTGTCGTTACTGGCGATCGTATAGATCATGGATGCGATTTCTGTTCCGTCGCTTGTGTAGTATTTATACCCGATACCCAAGCCTTCATGATAAGTGGCGAAGCGCACTTCAAACTCCATGGCTATCATTGTCTTTGAATCATAGGTTGTACAATAGTCCTCTGTCAGATAATCGTACCAGTCAGCTAAAACAATGTCGTCGACATATTCACCTGTTCCATAGGTAACAGCAGGAACATTATCAGGCTCAGGGAGTTCGTGTCCTGTTAGCGTCACATATAGAAGATCGTATGTCTTCTGGTCTATATCGCCGTCGGCGAGAAGTTCATCAATCGCTAAAAGCAGACACTCATTATACATATCTTCTGACGGCGTCTCCACAGTGTCAAACACGAAAAGACTGTCAGGAATATAATCAATCAGCCAGCTTTCTCCATCTTCTGAAGTGACTAAGCTGATTGTTACCTCTGTTGTTTTTCGTTCAGCATCCGGATTCTTCAGTTCTTCGAAAAATGCGTCAATGTAGAGCTGTGTCACTTCGGTTTGGGAATCCTCGTTATTTATAAGTCCCAGAATATATACCTTTAGTAAATCAACCAACGCGTCCTTGTCCTGAAAATAACGGTTGCCTATCGCAGATAATTCCATATGTTCAATGGAAAGTGCAATCTCGCAGGTATCGTCATCTATGACCGGCTCACTCACCAGCTTATAGGTCAGAGACTGGTAAAAAAGCTTGGATATTTGTTTTTTGTTCTCGTCTTCCTCTTCATTCTTAGTCACATCATAGTCAGCATATATTTCCTTCAGCGAGTCGTAATCCGCATCGGCAAGGAACTTGAAGTAGGAGTCGACCACGACCATAGGGTCTCCGGCTTTTGGAGCAAAGCTCAGTTTCGTATATGGTTCCGCGAAAATATCGAAGATATCCTCTGTTTCGCTGATCGTCCAGGATTTATCCGAGGCGCTGTACTCTAAGACTAATGTTATTGTTGTATCATCCTTCTTTGCCTTTTTTGAAGAAATAGCCTTTTCAAAAGCCTCATATGTCATGATCTCCTCTTCAAGATCTTTCACGATTTCCTTCACGTCTAAGGCTTCAATCTCAACCTTACAGGAACCCTCGCCCTGTGCCGTCGATCCTGTGACAGATTTGATATCGTAAGAGAACTTCGTCAGTCCGATATCCATGGCATTCTTCGCCGATTCATCAGAAAACTGGATATCTTCAAAGGGAGTGTCTTCGGCATAATCCGATTCATAATCATTATCCGCGAAGTCTCCTTCCTCAATTTCGGTCAGGTAATTCTTGACGACCTTCTTGATATCATCCGGGGCGGTATCCTGCACGAAGTTACAGGATGAAAGAAATAAAGTGACTCCAAGCACGGATGAAAGTAGGACTCCGATACGTTTCTTTTGATTGATATGCATATTTCCCTCCGTTTACAGACCGAGCATGCCACAAGAATATACTATCTCTGCGGCATAGCTGAATAATGTGGCTTCATCCTGATAAGGCGTTTAGCATGTGCATGCCTATTCACCGGTATTCGGAAAAACACCCTACAGAAATATACACTAAAATTTCGAAATTGAAAAGATTCCCTTCTTTTGGATGTGATTTATCCGACTACCCAAAAAGGACAGACACGATAGACTACAGCGGAAGGGGCTCCTTGCGCTTCTTGTTCCAGCGAAAAAACGCAGCTGCAGTTGCAAGGATTCGAACACCGGCAATCACCGCCATTGCAAGAATCATAGCAGGAAGAGTCTCTCCGGCATTCCTGTATATGATGGCACCCAGATAGGGCATCAGAATATTGGAGGCCAGAATAATCGTATTGTAAATCGCAATGGACAGCGTTCTCCCTTCTGTTGGCAATGTTTCCAGCAAGCACTGAAAGAGCGATAGTTGAAAGGCACTGAAAGCGGCGCTTCCAATACTCTGAAAGAGAAAATAAAAAAGGAGGTTTGCCGGATTCGGCATCAACAGCGCAGTGACGAGCGTAACCGCACAGAAAGCAAATCCGGCAGCGCCGATAAAAAATACAAACCTGACACCCTTCTTTACAGCTAATCGACTCCATAAGCCAAGGGCAATGAATTGACCTACAGCACCCAACACGACGATAAGACTTAAACCGGTCTCATTCAGATTTAAATACCGGAACTGTGCGATGAAGTATATGGACCAATCCATTTGCCACCCGCAATAGACGAGTAACGTCACAGCCATAAATCCTAGAAAGACGCGGTTCTTCGTTAATGCACCCGCAGCAGCTTTCAGATCTCTGAAGGTCATTCTCTGTTGCTCGATATCTCCTCTAGGTATTTTCCGCAAAAAATAAACTTGCAATAACGCCAGGGGGAAAGTGAGAAAATAATAGATCTGATGAACGACGACTTTTCCGGTTCCGGCAGCTATCGTCAGAATACCGCCGGCTATCAGCGGGACTAAGATGCCTACCGCTGTATTCATACGGGTACGATGACCGTAAACCAGATTTCTTTCTCCCGTCGGAACAACATCAGAGAAAAAAGCCTGCCAGGACGTGTTGTAAATCGACATAGGTATATTTGCAATGACCAACAAGGCAATCAGAAGGTTCACGCTCGAGGTTCCGGCAAAAGCCGACAAACCTGCCATTACGTACACCAGGCCAAGAGAGATGATTGAAAGAATAACGACAGACCTTTTATTTCTGAGTCTTCCCATAAACATGGTAAACGGGATCAGCAGAAGCATACCAACGATGGGAGGAAGAGATGAGATCAACGCGAGGTCCTTTGCCTGAGCGCCGAGTCTTGAAGCATAGAGACTATTATTATTGTGTGCGATAGTAATAATCAAAGTAAAAAGAATGCCTTCTGATGCATAAATTCTAGCAAGAAAGCTCTTAGACGGGACCTCCTGGCCCACTGTACCAACGAACTTGCTCTTCATTTTGGTGAAAAAGGCATACAGTAAATTCATTATATTCTCCTATGAATCCGGCAAATATCATCTATTATCTCAATACATGTCCTTTACGCAAGTTCATTTTATCAAACAGAGTTTTTTCTGACATTTCAGAGCAAATACTTATCATTTTCATGGGATAGAGATAACCTATCCGGCAAATCAACTCCCGCGAGATTGAAGTTACAAGGTTTTCTGTTTACAATGTTAAAGGCAGTAAGGGGGTTCCTATGCTTACAGTTCTTCTCACCGATGCAGCTTTCACAGGACTCATACGGGCCTTGCGATCCGGATATGGCGACCAAGTCCGGATCGTTGGCTTATCAACCGATGAAAACACAGCTCACCAGGCATTGCTTGATGCGTTTTACATTGTCCCGTCCCACCGTAATCCGACTTATATGGATACTCTTATACGAATATCAAAAGCCGAGCATGTAGATGTCATCATTCCAATCATAACTGACGGTCTCGAGCAGCTTGCTGAAGCGGCCGAGAGGATTCGGATCGAGACAAATGCCAAGGTTCTGACTTCGGGATCCGAGATTCTTCGTACGGCAAATGACAAGGGGAATCTATATGCCTTCCTATCCGCAAGCCCGATTGAGACACTTCGCAATCTTGTTCCATTATACCGCACGGCAATGACAAAATCTGATTTGTTTTACGGAATACGTCACCTACAGGAGCAAGGTGTGTCAGTATGCATTAAACGCCGTCGCGGTGAGGATGCAGCAGGTTTTTTTGTGATTGATCCGATAACGGATTATTCAGAGTATATTTTCGAAGGCAAGATTGGCAATCGGATTTCGTATGGTTTACTTGTCAAAATGCTGGACAATGTGTCGGATACCGACACGATCCCGTCTTTTCTGATTTCTGAATACCTACCGGGTGAGGAATGGGATGTTGATGTCCTTTGCCTCGACGGTAAGCTTCTTAGCGCGACCACGAGAAGAAACATATCCATGTATGGCGGGCTGACATCCGTACTGGAGACACGGCCGCATCCGCTTCTGATCGAATACTGCAGGCAGATGATCGATCAGCTGGGTTTATCCTTTGTAGCTTGTATCAGCTTCCGTGCCAGACAAGACGGCTCTTTTTGCCTCCTTGAGATAAATCCACGTATGATGGGTAACATTTTTGTCTCCGATCTGGCAGGAAATAATTATGCCAAGATGGCGATTGATCTTCTTTTAGGCCAAAATATTTCTCCGTCAGAGCCGATTTCGGGAATCCGAACCGCTCTCTATTATGATCAGCTTCGAATCGATGATTGCGAAGCAAAGAAGGGTTGATAATATGAATGATTTTCTCTTTCACCGTATGACTCCGGATGACTACAAACCATATATGGAACACTATCTTAAGTCCGGAACACTTCTGACGGATCTGACATTTTCTTGTAGAATGGCGTGGGATCCGGTTTTCCGGACAGAGATTGCTTATTGTGAAGATTGTTGTCTGATGATATCGGACGGCGGCGGATACACCGATCCGCACTTGTTGATGCCGCTCGGAAGTCCGGACAGCTTTTGCATGAATCGGCTTCTGAGAAAGGTCGAAGATGAGTTTAATCGGAGGGGATGGAAGCTTAAGGTCATGTGTATTGAGGAGTCAAAGCTGGCTCTTTTCGAGAATCTTCCGGATTTCGAGGCGGAACTGACATACACAGACAGTGCTTCTGATTACGTGTATGACGCGGAGGCGCTTCGAACACTTTCCGGAAATTTCCTACACAAGAAAAGGAATCACGTGAACCGTTTTCTTCGCATGTACCCGAACCACCAGTATCGGCGTCTCAGCTCAACAGATATGAACCGCTGCCTGGAACTGGTTCGTATTTGGTGTGCTTCGAAGGGGATTGACCCCGATGATTTTAACGAGAGTGATTACCGTATGATCGAGAATCTTTTCCGGAATTATGATCGTTTATGTCTGCGCGGCGGTCTGATCGAAATCAATGGCTCTGTAAAAGCTTTCTCAATCGGAAGTATGGGAAACGATAATACGGCCTTTATCCACTTTGAAAAAGCAGATGCCGAGATCGATGGGATTTACGCCGCAATCAATCGCCTTACTTTGGAGAATGAATTTCCGGATGCCTCCTTCGTCAATCGCGAGGAGGATATGGGAATCGCCGGGCTACGTCAATCGAAGCAGTCTTACATGCCTCTTCTCCTCCGCAAAAAGTATAAAACTTGGCCAAAACGAATCAAAATCGAGATATGAAACGTTCTTTTTTCTGTATTACTGAAAAATAAAGAGACAAGTAATCCAATTGTGACGATAATCGTATATAATGAGCGAGTGAGTGAGACATATTTCGGAGGAGAACACAATGGCAACTGCACCGCACATCCTGATCTGTGATGATGATCCTGTTGTACACGAGTCACTTGGCATCTATTTGGAGAATGAGCACTTCACCTATTCAAGTGCTTTTGACGGGAAGGATGGTTTGGCTCATGTCCTGACGGACAAGCCGGATCTGATCATTCTGGACCTTATGATGCCAGAGAAGACGGGCATTGAAGTATGCCGTGAAATCCGTAAGACGTTGTCCACTCCGATAATCATTCTCACCGCAAAGGGTGAAGAAATTGATCGAGTGCTTGGTTTGGAGCTTGGTGCGGATGATTATATTGTGAAGCCATTCTCTCCACGAGAAGTAATTGCCAGGATTAAAGCCGTCCTCAGACGTATTTCCGAGCCTCAGGAAGTCGGATCCGTACTTCGTTTTGAGGGACTTGAGATCAGCCTGGACAATTATCAGGTCAAAGTAAACAATGAGTTGGTCGCCTGTACGCCGAAGGAAGTCGAAATATTACATCTTCTGGCTTCTCACCTTGGTCAGGTCATGGATCGCGAACAGATTCTTTCTCTGGTATGGGGATATGATTATTTTGGTGATACCCGTACAGTTGACACTCATATTAAGCGAATCCGTCAGAAAATCTGTTACGAGGGAGCGCCCTGGTCCTTGATCACCGTGTACGGGGTCGGCTATAAGTTTGAGGTTTCCGCCTGATGTTTCAAAGTACCTTCCTCCGCCGTATCATTCTCATTATGGTACTGGCTCTCACCATTTCGGCGTTTCTCACGTCTATTTTGTTTGCTTTAGCCTCAAGTCAATCCCTTGAACTGAGCCGGCAGAATGAATTGTTGGAAAGAGCCTATGCGATTGCCGATCATTACGCTCTATTTAATGGGGATTTCGAAGAGTATTCATGGAAGGACCTGACCTCTGATAAGGATTTCGTTGGTGCACAGATTTATGTTTATGACTCCACAGGGAAGATCATTACGCAGTCAATAGATTCCGACGATGTGAGTGATGATTTCGTTGGTCGGGTGACCGCTTATCTTGATAAGAACCTGATTCAAAAAACAGGTAAAAAATACGATACCATGATCTTGACCGGGAATTCCCAGCAATCCCGATTGATGATTGTTCAGGTCCCGCTCATATCCAAAGGCTTGAATATTACTGGATATATCGTTCTTGCGGACACCCTTATCGTGGTAACGAGCATTCAACAAGAGCTTTTACGTGTCATGCTTCTTGCAACCTTTGTTGCGTCTTCGTTTATGTTGATCCCGGTCTACTTTATCTCACGGCGTTTGGTCAGACCTCTGCGGGATGTCAATGAAGTTGCTCTTTCCTTTGGAAACGGGGACTTTTCAGTGAGGGCAGATACATCTCACAAAGGTGAGATCGGCGAGCTTGCCACATCATTCAACAGTTTGGCTGACCAGCTTTCCACATCCATCTACGAGTTGACCGTCGAACGTAATCGGCTTCGTGAAATCTTTGATGTTATTTCAGAAGGCATTGTCTCGGTAGATATGGACTTAAGACCGGTTTATTCCAATCCGGCCATTCATACGCTTTTCGAGAATTCGAAGAAGCGAAATCTGTTTACAAACCGCTTACAACTCATACCGTTCGATGAGGTTTGGGAGGATTTCAGTAAATGTATCAAAGAGGGAGCGACATTGGAACGAACTCTTGATGAACGTGAAAATGCATATCTATCAACAATTGTGCCGACCTTTGATAACAACCGTCAAGTCGTAGGCGCAACGGGGTTTTTCCGGGACATTTCAGAATCGGAGCGTCTCGAGCAGACTCGCCGTGACTATGTTGCCAATGTTTCTCATGAGCTTCGTACACCCTTAACGGCACTTCGCGGTTTGGTAGAACCACTAGCTGATGGCATGGTAAAAAACGAAACAGATCGCATGCGATATTATGGTATTATTTTGCATGAGACAATGCGTCTTTCACGACTCATTGACGATATGCTGGAACTTTCCCGACTTCAGGCCAGAACAATCGCGTTCAAGACCTTCCCGTTTGATCTGAATTCCCTGCTCTCTGAATTAAAGGCTAAGTTCGAGCCGATTATGGAAGACGCTGAGCTCTCATTTGATGTTGTATACAAAAGCGGTCCGTGTCCTACCGTTATGGGCAATCCGGACCGAGTCGAACAGATTCTTGTCATCTTGATGGATAACGCTAAGAAATATACGTCCCCTGGCGGATCGATTACCATCTCGACAGAGTTGAATGAAAAGGACGATTTGGTCCTTGTCTCCGTCATCGATACAGGTCAGGGAATCCATGAATATGACATTGACCATATATTTGATCGTTTTTACAAAGCCGATCGTGCTCGAGGCAAAAAAGGAACAGGTCTTGGCTTGTCTATCGCGCGCGAGTTGCTAAGCTATATGGGTGAGACGATCTCAGTACAGAGTGAGTATGGTGAGGGAACGACATTCACGTTCACATTAAAGTGTGTTCGAGGGACCATGTGGTTCTGATTAGCAAGGGGATTTCCATGACAGAACTTTCAGACCAGGGCAAAGAAAAACTTACGGAAGATACCGGTATCCGGATCAATCGATATATTGCTTCGAGTGGCTATTGTTCCAGACGCAAGGCAGATGAGCTGGTCGAGTGCGGAGCTATTTCAGTTGACAATGTTCCCGCAGTTGCCGGAACTCGAGTGTTTTCCGGACAAATTGTAAGAATCAACGGCAAACCTGTATTCCCCGAAGATCAACAGATCTATATTGCTTTGCACAAGCCGCTTGGCATAACATGTACAACAGATCTGCGTGACAAGGACAATATCATCGATTATTTGGATTTTGAGAAAAGGATATTTCCTATCGGGCGTTTAGACAAGATGTCCACGGGTTTGATCCTTCTTACAAATGACGGATCGATCGTCAATCGTCTTCTTCGTGCGGAAGGCAAGCACGAAAAGGAGTACCGAGTAGAGGTAGATAAACCGATTACAGATGAGTTTTTGAGAAACATGCAAGAAGGCGTGCCCATCCTAGATACAATTACTCTCCCTTGTAAAGTAATTCTGACGGGGTCTCAGAGCTTTCGCATTATTCTGACACAAGGGTTAAACCGCCAGATCCGACGTATGTGTGAACAGCTTGGTTACCGTGTCCGCAGGTTAAAACGAACCAGAATCCTGAACATAGACCTCGGGTCACTCCCGATTGGAGAATGGCGCCCCTTAACCTTCAAAGAACTCAGTGATTTGAGGTCTCTATTGGATCATCCAGCAAACAAGGCTCAAAAACAAAAGTCCCCCGATACGGACGGTTCCTTATAAAGAGCTTCGTTTCCTTGCCGGTCCTCTCAATGCCTCTCTGATAGAAGTCAAGAAACAGAATCGGATTTTCCTGCTTTATCAGTTCCTCCTGATGCATGTGATCGTCTATATCGCCCGGCTCGAAGAAACTCGCCGTGAAAGAGTAGCCGGATTCATCATCGGATGTGATTCGCATGCCCCGTCCGTTCTCATCTGCATAGATTAAATATCCGGTGTCGCAGTGTCCGCCGTTTTCCTGCGGCCTCGCATATTCATGATAAAGCTCTTCCGGAGAGGCTGAAAAGATTCCGAACTTACCGGATTCTTTTCGATCATCATATGTCTCACCAGCGCCTCGCCCATACCAAATCAAGCGCTTGAAGGCAGACGGTACAGAAAAACGGATACCGCACCTTAGCAGATCGTATTTCGGAGTAAAAGCCAGCGTTACACTCAGCTTACCGTCCGGCATAAGAACGTACTGCATCAGGACCTCGCCCTTACAGGCGGCGCTTCGATACTGGATGATAAACGAAAAGTTATCATCCTCCATCTCATAAAAAAACTTCTTGAAGCGGATTTTATTCTGAATATCCCTCCAGTCTGTTTCTCTGGAGTAAATCGTCGCGGCAAGAGCAAAGGCCTGGTCTGATCGATCGGCATTTGTTGCCGCGCGATAAAAACTCGGCATGCACGCGCCTTGAAGAAAACTGCACCCAAATCCCTGAATCGATGTCAAACTCCCTTCATCTCTGGTGAAGGACGCAGTGAGTAATCTGGTGCCGGCTCTGATTGCTTCCGGAGCCGTTTGAATCTTTAAACCATCATCAGGGGAAATCTCAACAGCAGATTTCAGCCGCATCGAGAGTGTCTGCAAATCATTTTTAACAGGAAAATAATCCTTAGAGCGCTCTCCAGTCTTATCCAGCAATACCTGCTGATAAAATGCGACCTCATGACCCTCGGCGGCAAAAGATCGATTCTCGTTCAGCGACAATCGAATGCGAAGCACAAGTTCTCTCGAAAAGGCCCGCCGATATGCGTCCTCCCAAACAAGATCTTCCCGCATCCAATCTACTTTCACAAACTGATCTACATCGATCGGTAAACGGATTTTCCTCTTACCTAATGGCGGGATTGAAAGCAAAGGACCTTCTCCCCCCTTGATCCGAATACCGCCTAAGAGTAAATCCCAATGCAATCGAAGATCAAAGGTTTGCCCCATAGGATGAATATTTCTTATAGTAAACTGATTTCCATCATCCGGTTCTGGTACAAATTGAATCGTCTCACATTGTTTCTTGATTTCAAAGTAGATCGGGTGTGGCTTCCTGTCCGAGGACATGATACCTTGGGCAATCGGAACATCATGCTTTTCGTGATACTCCTCAAGGTCTCCCTGGTGGATCCATAAAAAATCTTCCTTGTCCTGTGCCCTGGGAGCTCTTCCCTTAATACTGCTAAAAATATTGATGCCCTCTCCGGCCTTTTGTTGGATCGGTTGCTTATACAGACACAAATCCGTCCATTCGCCAAATAGGATTCCCGCCTCATTCGGAAATGGCAGCATGTCAGATAACCCCATCGATTTATCGCGCTCGCAATAGAATGGCCGACTGGGATCAAGTAAAATAAGATGTTGCTTAATATCAAATAACTTTCTCTCATCAAAGCTAAAAGGGGCGAATGACCACATAATAATAGAAGGGTGCGCACATAGAGACAGGATCATTTTCGTAATCTGACTTCTCTCCGCCTGACTGATCACCAGAAGCCCATAATGGTCACACATCGAATAGAAAAGCGGGTCCTGAGGAATATGAGCGCAGAGGACGGTATTGATGCCTGCCTGTTTCATAAATAAGATATCCCGAAGCATATTCTCACGGTTAACAGACAATCCTCCTGCCGGATCAAACGCAAAATATCGAACCGCACGAATAGGAAGTGCTATGTCATTCAGATGAAAAACACGACCGATTGTTGTCGTCGAACGGAAGCCAAACCGTATTCTCTTCACACAAGTTAAATTTTCGCGAGCATCAAACAGGTATAGAAGCAAATCATACAAAAGCGGATGTTGATCTGACCAGGGCTGAACACTTTGGGCCGTAAACTCCGTCTCCATCTCGAGTTCGGCGTTCGCGCCTACGTTCCCCTTAAGCGAAAATGCGGAACGCATGTGGATTGGCAAATCGTACAGGTCATATTCAGTCCGTGCCTCCAGAAGCGTGGCGGAAATACAAACGGGGCTTAACAGATCTCTATGGTTCTTGATCACAAGCTGAAATCGTACCGTTGCATCTCTTCTTTCCTGAGCAGCCGTCTTTGGAGTAACAGCGGCAAGCTCGGCATCGTTCTTTGTAAGCGATATGGCAAGCTCATCGCTTGCAGGTTCTTCGGATGTCGACGCTTTATTGCCGGGATCAACCCACTTTGTTGTCAGATTCGCGGATAGTATTTCGAATAACGGCTCGGCAATGATTTCCGGCATACGAAACATACCGCTCATTCCGAAAGTACCGTTTTCCTTCCGTATCACTTTATGCTTCTTTCCATCCAAACGGTACACCAGAATAGTCAATTGATTGTGACCGGGAATCAAGAACGGAGAAACAAAAAATCGATGACTGGTATATATCGCGGGAGATGCATCTACCGGATGCCCATTGACATATATTTCAAAGCGGCCGCGAATACCGCTGGTGCAAAAATAGACTGCCCTCTCCATGTACGAAGAAGGTAATTCAATCCAAGTCCGGTACACGCCGATATCGTCATCCATCTCACTGGCGGCCAAGGTCGAGAATCTCGAAGCAAGTCGCTTTGAAAAGGGACTCTGATGTTCTCTGCTTGCCGCATCATACTGTAAATCCGTAGCCATTCCATAACCTTCGGTTTGCCATACAGAAGGAATTCGAATCACATTCCACGATGAATCGTCAAAGCCGCTGTCGAAAAATCCATAAGGCACCATATCTCGGTTTTCGGCGTGAAAAAAACGCCAGGCAGGTACATCCATCTGCCATTTACTTGGAACTCTTCCCAGTTCCGGCGGAACTTTCTCTCCAAATATCTCCTGATCAGAATCATAAGGCAAGAAAAAATCCTGCCCGACGAAATGAGTCATGATACCACCTGTTTCCTTTGATACAATATAAGTTTTACAAAACCATTTTGATAGTTATGCCCATCATAACACCGGAACATAGAAATCAAATATCAAAAGCGTTTCAGTTTTTCTACAAACCAAAACATTACTATTCATCAGTCATCCTACCTTGTGGTAATATGAATTAACTTGCAAAAATCATAATCTGATCATATGGATTCGGAGGATTATACGAGTGCGTACGCTTCGAGAAGATATAGATGTACTCAAGAATAAATATCAATTTAGAAAAGAGTCCTGTTTACCGGCACTTTATCTTGCTCTTATATCTGCCCTCTGCTTTAACCCTCGTGTTCCTGTTGAAGCCGACACATTTAATCGCATCATTGGTTATTCACAATATTATGGTACTGACGTCAGCAAGAGAATTCTGAATTTTTCTGCTTGGTATATGATTATCTTCCCTTTGTTTTTTATACTTTACTATGTTCTCATTCATAATATACTTTTCGCAAAATCCAAAGATGAAAATAAAGAGATACATATTTTTTTACGTAATGTCACAATAGCAGGACTTATTCCGCTTGTTATTTTCGCATATACAAAATTCCAGACACAATCAACCATTGATATCCTGTTCAAGCAATCAATCGGTGTCGGTTTGATAGCGTCCTTCATTATCCTAACTGTTTATTATGTCGCTTTAAGAAATAAAAACACAACGGATATTTCTTTTGATACATTTAAATGGATTCTATTCATTCTTTTGTCACTTTGCTTTTCAATAAATAGTTTAATAAAAATATTTTTAAACAATGCCTTTATTCCCCTCTATATTACGTCAGGGATCCTTGTCATACTAATCCTTTCCATTATCTTGCTCAAGAAGAAAACAGATATTTCAGATCATGTTAAATATTCATTTTCTCTTTTTTCCTTTTCCGCAGGTTTGCTATCCGTTTTTGGGGAATGTTGTAATATTTTGAATCAATACAACATTTTCCTTCCTTTCCGCGAACAAATCTGTGTTTTAAATTCTAATTCTTATATTGGGTATTTGTTTGTTTCGATATTCTCTTCTCAAGAACGGAAAAATCAAATCAACGCCTTGGACCCTATTCATGTATTCGGGTTTGATTTTTTCCTATGGCATGGTGAGTTCCTTGCTCCCATTACAAGTAACTGTAACAGCGGATATTTTTGAAGATGCCAATCATGCCCTATCTATAAGCGAATTCTTTCTATATGGCAAATTGCCCATCCTTGAGACATTTGATGCGCACATGTTCTCGAAATCCATGTGGGGGTTTCTATACACATTTTTAAATCAGGACCTTTCTGGCGGAATATTTTGTACTTATGAAGTTTATATTAATGTTGTATTGATAATCATTCTTTGGATTTTGCTGCGGAACATGTTTCATCAAGATTTCGCTTTTCTGGCAACGGTATTTTTCCCTATATCACTGCTTAGTTATTCGATTATGATTCCGATCCTATCTGTACTTTTTATGATCAACGCTTTACATAAGCGATCGTTTAGAAGCTTTCTTCTGTTCTGGTTCTCGCTTGCACTTACCTGTCTTTTCTCACTGGATGCAGGATTTTCAGCTTGTTTAACGTCGATTCTCTTGGTTGTACTAACATATCTACAAAAAAGAAAGGAATTCAAAAAACGAAA
>CAZOFY010000043.1:0-18703 GCA_964579245.1 uncultured Mageeibacillus sp. | reverse complement strand
CCACCTTCGCAAGAAGATTGTTTTTGGTAGATTAGACATACAACAGTCCGGAAGCCGAGAGTTCCAGCAATGGAAGAGCTGTGGGAAAATTATTCCATTGTCGAGTACCTCAGTTCGCACCGGGGCGTCAGCGTGATTACTTCGCATCGGCGGAGCCGCTGTGTTTACGAATAGAGGACTACGATGTTCATGCAAAAAGACCAACCTGTTTCTAATCTGGCACGTTTTGGACCGGGGCCTGCAGTTGCTCGTTTGGACGCGACCACAATGGCATTTCTGAGCGCAACGTTACTGGCGATGTCTGGTGTACCGCTGATTCGTCTTCTTGCTGACCACTAGTTCCAGCTACCAAATGAGAATAAATGTTCGCAATCTTCATGCCATCACCGGAATTGGTTGCAAAGACACTTTGTCCCGCGGTATCTGTACGTATATCTGGACGGTTATAACAACTCGGTTGTTGATGAGACTGGCCTGATGTCTTTAGAAGATAAAAAAATGAGATCGACAGATTGCCGACCTCATGATAAAGCGAAGAAATACCGAACCGAAGATAATCAGACAAATAATGCCAGAATACGTCACCAATCTATGTTATGGGAAAATTCTTCGTGGTAAAGAAAATAACATTACCATCGCCGGTCGAAGCTGTCACTTTTGTTAAATTTGATAAATATAGAGTTCTTTTTAATGTAGTATACAAAGTATTATCAGAATTATCTTTTACCTTCAACTCAACGTAAAGTGTGTCACCATCCAAGCGGAATATAGGATCAATGATCCATTTATTCTTCTCTCCTCCAGCCGTACTTACCTTAAACTGCTGAATATTAAGTGCATCTTTCAGAGTCGCACCGTCCCAGAACTTCAGAACACCAGTCGTCGGGTCAATGTAAATAGACCTGCTGTATCCACCGCCTGATGGTTGTGCGCCGCCGGGCAAGGTCTTGCTTTCGACTGTAAGAGCTGAAGAGTTAGATACAACACTATTAATCGCTTCCATATAGAATTCTGCAAAATCCTTTGCGTCATTCACAACAACAACATTTGCGTGAGACTGATTGATAATTGCAAATGTTCCCCATACAATCGTCATCATAATAATCATAATTGCCATTGCGAGCAATATTTCTATAAGAGTAAAACCCTTCTTCTTACCTTTTAAAAAGCGTCTCATCGCACTTTCTCCTTAACGGTGACTTGGAGCATAACTTTCAGATATATAACAGAAAACCAAGAATTAAGTACCTGGAGGTGCTGGCGGAGGGACATACCGGAAGGAATAACGATTTGCAGTTACCATGGCTGAATTCTCTGGACCAAGGATGACGGGAGAAGGAGGAGTGGCCTTATAGACCGTAACATCGAGATCGACATAGTCTCCTAATCCAGTGATATTGACCGGCGGATCGAAGCGAATGGTTTTATTGACACCTGTACCCGTTACCTTGCTACTAAGAGCGGTATTCGCGCCGCTATTTGCAGTATTTGCGCTCTTCTGATAATTCAACGTATTCGTCGACAGCTTGAGCGTTGTCATAAATCCCTGATAAACGATCAAAGATAAAATCAATAACAAAGCAACAGATAACAATGTTTCCAATAATGTAAAACCACGTTTGCTCCTACCCTTTGAAAGTAATGTACTATTCATATCAATTACCTGCCTCCAATGCGAGAATTAGTAACCCAGGTTAACAAAATTGCTATTGATCTGCTTGTTCTTGTTCGACATACTAAGCTGCTCCTCCGAGAAATCAGAAGCCACAGACTTCGCTTGATTCATGTATGAGCCAATACCAATAATCAGCACACCTGCCAGAATCAGAATAATTCCAACAACTAACACCATCTCGACAAGGGTAAAACCTAATTTCGTATTCTTAATGATTCTATGCATATATAAGTTCCCCTCCAAAATTACAGACATACATATTTCACTAAAATTATAACACAGTGATTACAAAACTACCACTTTCTACTCAAGGAAATTTAGTAAATAGTGAATAAAATGTGTTAACAATATGATAACAATAATCATTACAAGTAACTGTTGATAAGCTTGATTGTGTCTTTTGTATTACACAAAGAGAAAGAAAAGGAGCTAACAAGCTCAATGTCTTGTTAGCTCCCGTTTACACTTTGTGAATCAAACCACAGATAAGATTATTTCAAAGCTGCGATCTGTGAAGACAGGTTAGAAATGGAGACGTTGTGCTCGGAAACCCTTGCAGCAGCTGTATTTGCGCTCTGAATGTATGTTCCGATACCAATGATCATAACAGCTGCCAGGATAAGGATAATAGCAACAACCAGAACCATTTCAATAAGTGTAAAGCCCTTCTTGTTCTTCTGAATCTTCTTCATGTAATAAGCCCTCCTCAAAATTTAATTTGTATCTTGATTATAACATAGATGTGAATGAAATCAATAGCAATTTTGAAAAAACTTCACAATTTTATGGATAAATTGAAAACTAGGCTGCCGGCTGTTCGGGTGGGGTTGTCTCGGTTGTCTCTGTGGTCTGAGGTTCAAAAGTCGCATTCGGATCTATCTCCGTTTTAGAGTCCATTGTGTAGGAAGCAAACGGCCGGTAAATCAAAGAATCCAAACCTTCACACATAGCGTACGGAATTCCGATCAAGCCACCAAGAGGAGCATCCGGACGATACCACGTGATATACTTCTGATTCTCATCATACTGAGATACGGGATTCGGTATGTTAAAAGAATATACCTGAACCTTAATCGAGAAGTTCTGGAATCCCTTCTCCGTGTCAGTCATCGTAATAGAGCGGATACGCAACGCTTTAGGATGCTCCTTCTCAATGGTCTTAACCGCACGAATGAACTGATCATATCCAACGAACGGGATACCGCCGTCTGTTACGCCGTCTGTGCCGGATACAGTGATCTCGAGCTCAAGGCTGCTGGTCGAAATATCACTGGTAGTGCCATCCGGACGAGTAATGACGTCAACAGATTCCCCGGGTTGTAAGGCACTCATTTTTGTAACAAACTTCATCCCGTTATCTTTAAGAATGGTAACAATGTGTTCAGTGATGGTCTCTGCTTTCAAATAGGGGAGAAGACTTTGCTCAATATCAACGATATCGTTCTCCATCTTTGTCTTTGTATCCTGCAAAGTTGACACACTGTCAATGATTTTCTGATTCTCTTGATCCTTCTGGACAAGCAGATTCAATTCCTGCTGATTCCCGGCAAGCTGCTTCTGGATAGGATCAAGCAGAACTAACCAAAAAATACCAAAGAGAATAATAAAGAAAATGATAGAAAAGATAATGATTTCATTTTTCTTAAGTTTCACTCTTGACCACCCCCGACTTCGGTAAATAATACAGCTTAATGTTTGTCTCAGAATTGATTAGAACGGAGAGCGAATCATTCAGGATAATATTGTCAAACTGTTCCGTGGTAACCTGTACATCATTGATGACAATACGAGACAAAGTATAAGCTACTCCGTCCATAGAGGTGTATTCCTTTAGTGCAGACACATCAAATCGATCATTGATCTTGTGTTTTGCGATTTCAATCGGAGCCAAAGACTTCGATGTTACATCATCCTGCAGACGATAGAGACGAACAGAGAAATCTTCTTTGATATAGCAAGTTAAAGAATAATGGTACTTGGGCTCATTTAAGTATTCCTCGTCTGTTAAATTGAGATCAGATACAATCTGATCGATTTGATCAATCTCAGCTCTGGAAAACAGCTGCTCTTCGGATAACTTCGCCAAATAATCGAGTGGGGAATAATACGATTCAGAGGTTCCTGATAATGTGAGTCGCGCGCCGTCATAGACAATATTGGTCATGATCATATCTTTCGGGAGGTACTTCTGAGCAAAGTCCAAATAGGCGGAATTTACTTGACTCTGAGAGTCAATATTTGAATACAACATAGAAATATCAAAATACTCTTCCGTGAGACCGGATAACTCGTAACTGATTGCCTGATGCTCATTTAATTTATCAATGTACTCCTTCGAGTTCATCTTCTCTGACAGAGCATTGATCTGGTTTCTGACGCCATATGCCTGCAACCAGAAAAGACCATAAATAGAGCCGGCAATTAAAATGAAACCGACAAAAACAATGAGAATCAATGAAAGATACGAACCGACTTGTCCGCTGGATCCGCCGAATTCGGAAAAAAAGTTCATATCCTTCTTGCTGTCTTCAAGCTTCTTGGTGTATGCCATATTTACCCTCCTCAACCTTCTCTTATCAGAGCACCGCAAGCATTTACATACTCTGCAAGCTCAAAGTCTTTCGGAGCGACAACTGTACTCAAAGAGGTAAGTACTTCAACCTGTGTTCCTAATTGACGGGCGAGTTCCTTATCCATCTTCTTGTAAAGTGCACCACTTCCGTACAGGAAACAAGTACTTATGCTGTCCAGATGATACTTAGAAATCGAGAATTGTGCTGTTCTGGATACCGCATCAGTAAGACTCTTAAAGTACGACGTCACTGCGCTGTTCAGCGCGGGTTCTTCCTTGATTGTCTCGTTCCACACATCAATATCCGAAATATTCATCGCCTTAATGCTTTCTCCCTTAACGACCTGGAGTCTGCGTGTCAGGATGGAAGACTTATCAGCTGCGTTCGACTGAACCTTCTTGATTGATTCGGCAACCTGACGAATATTATTGTGACCGAATTGAAGTCGACGGGTAAGAACAGGGAAACCCTTGTCAAGTACAGTAATATTTGTTGTTCTGCCGCCCAATTCGATAAGAAGCAACGTATTCGTCTCAATATTTGTCTGACCGTTGATAAGGCCTGAGCGAAACAGTTTGCGAACTGCATTGGGATTTACATCAAGTGCGATAGGGGAAAGAGCACTTGTCTTCATCAGTTCACGCAAATCCACAGCAATATCACGAGGAATTGCCGTTGCTCTCACCTTATACTTCGTCTGTTTGGACTCTTCATCAATAAAGCTACCATAGATGATATACTCGACAAGCATATCCTTGCTGGTACCGCCCTGACCGAGAATCTCATACTGGACCATATCTCTCAGTTGTTCTGCTTTAACGGCGGGCAGTTCAAGATCCTTCGTGTGTAAGAAGCTTCCCTCCGTCGTTAAAATTGCCTTCTTGGTGGCGATGTCTAGCTTAGCCAGAGTGTTCTTCAGAGACATGACAACACCGAACTGATCAGAAATGACTCCGTCTGCTATCGTCTCCGTCTCTAGTGGAATGATACTGGATTTCTCAATCTGAAGTAGACGGTTCTTCCTGTTATAGCTTCCTTGCACCAGACGAAGATTTGAACTGGCTGCGTCGATTGCTATATCCGAAGATGCAGTCAACTTACTAAAAGTGCTCCCCATATTTCCCTCTCCTTTCGAGTATATATGAATACATTACAAAATGCTCTGTGTCATAGACAGAATCGGCGCGCCGCAAGCCGCGACAATCGTAAGAACGATTACTGCCATGAAAATAATCATGATCGGCTCCATGGCAGCTGTCATCTTTGCCGTAGCGGCATCTGCTTCTTCTTCAAAAAAGTCGGCGGCTCGGTTTAAAATCGTATCGAGCGTACCGGATTCTTCTCCGATAGCAACCATGGCACAAATCATGTTCGGCAACTCCTGAATATTTCTGATTGACCTGGAAAGAGAAAGTCCCTTTCGTATGTCATTTCGAGCGTTGTATAGTCTTGACTGCAGGTAGCGATTACCAAGCGTCCTGCTTGTGATATCAAGAGATTCCAACACATTTACACCGCTTCGCAGAAGCGTGGACATGGTTCTCGTAAACCTTGCGGCGGCGGTCATCTTGACCGACTTCTTAACAATCGGAAGTTTAAGGATGAACTGATCCCACATTAAGCCGCCCTTCTGTGAGCGGATGAAGATGTTGAAAGTAACGACAATCGAAACGATTACAAAGAGGTAAATAAACCAATAATCGATGATACTGTTACTGATGTCAAGGACAATCTTTGTAATTGCCGGCAGCTCAGTTCCAAGCTCTGCGAGGGTGGAAGCAAACTGCGGAACAACAAGAGTCATCAGAGTGATCGTGATTCCAAAGGTTAATATCAGAAGAATAACAGGATACACCATGGCCGCGGCAACCTTGTTCTTGAGCTTGTTCTCCTTCTCAAAATGGATTGCCAGGCTCCCCATGACTTCATCCAGACGTCCAGACTCTTCACCGGCTGCAATCAAGCTGATCATAATGGAAGGCAATGCCTTTTCCTGATCCCTGAAGGCTTCCGACAAGGTCTTGCCTGTCTGAATGCTCTCATAAATATTGCCGACAACTTCCTTGGCATTCTTGTTCTCTAATTGTTGGTATAACATATCCAAAGAACGTATGACAGTAATACCTGACCCGAGCAGGGACGCCATCTGACGACAAATAATCATCAGATCTCTCGTCTTTAACTTGGACGACCCCACCTTCATGTTCAAAACGCTGCCGGAGTCCGGAGCCAGGTGAGCAATGAAACGACCATCTGCCCGCAGAACCTTTGCCGCCTCGGAAATGGAGGGGGCTTCCAGAACACCCTTCGATGTCTTGCCGGCCGCATCAATAGTCTCATATTTAAAATTCGGCATTCAAATGTTCCTCCTCTGTAGAATGTTGATCAATATTCCAGTGAGTCGAAAAGACCACTGGCTAATGACGTTCCCGAATTTGTAACATAGCGACGGAAATCCTCGATATTCCTGCATTTCGTCGAGGCAACTTCTCTCGAGATTAGATTCTTCTTGACGAGCTCAGCGAGGTAATAGTCAAGAGAACACATACCAGACTTGATATTTGTTGATATGGTATTGTCAATCTGATATGTCTTTCCTTCCCGAATGAGGTTGCGGACGGCGTCATTCGCAAGAAGGATCTCAAAGGCTGCTACACGACCTGTTCCGTCAAGGCGTGGCAGAAGAGTTTGCGAAATAACAGCGACGAGAACTGAACCCAACTGGACACGAATCTGATCCTGCTGATGAGGAGGGAAGACATCGATAACACGGTTGACCGTGTCGGCAGCACCACTGGTGTGAAGTGTCGACATGACCAAGTGGCCCGTTTCAGATGCTGTAATCGCTGTACTGATTGTATCAAGATCTCGCATTTCACCAACCATGATAACATCAGGATCTTCACGGAGAGCAGAACGGAGTGCATTGGCGAAAGACAGCGTATCCTCGTGTATTTCCCGCTGATTGATCATGGATTCACCATGCTTGTGGAGGTACTCAATCGGTTCTTCAAGAGTCAATATATGACAACGACGATTCCGATTGATATGACCGACCATGGCAGCAAGAGTTGTTGACTTACCGGAACCCGTAGGACCGGTGACCAGGATTAATCCACGTGGCTTCAGAGACAGTTCCTTAAACAAATCGGGGAGACCAAGCTGCTCACAGGTCGGAATCTCCGTCGTTATGGTTCTTGCAGCGAGCGTATAGCTTCCTCTTTGCTTAAAGACATTACATCTGAAACGGCTGAAATCCCGTACAACATAAGAGAAATCAACCTCACCGCGCTCTGTCAGATACTGCCAGCGCGCCTTGTCAAGCATGGATTTACACAAAAATTCCGTATCGCTCTGCGTCAGAATATTTGTACTGAGTGGAACAAGATCTCCGTGAACACGCATCATCGGAGGAAGACCTACCGTGATATGTGTATCCGATGCCTGTCTCCTGACGGCTTCTGTCAAAATTGCATCCATAGATAAAGTAAAACCCTCTACCATATTCCCTCCTTGTGTATCAGTCGATGGAGTATGTGACTCGATTCATCTCCCTAACTGTTGTGATACCCTCTATTACTAACTCCTTAGCTGAAGTGGCTAGCATTTCGGTACCTTCCGATATAGCTAAATTACGCATCTCTTCTTCGGTTCCGCCCTTCTCCATGAGCTTCTTCATAGCCTTCGTCAGGACAATGATCTCATGTATGGCAATACGTCCCTTATATCCGGAACCGTTACATTCTGTGCATCCGGCACCCTCATACAACTTCTGTCCCGGCTTCAGGTTAAGCACATCCTGCTCGATCACGTCCGGTTCATATTCGCGTCGACAGTATGTACAAATTCTACGGACAAGACGCTGAGAAACAACACCAACAAGGGCTGAAGAGACCATGAAGGGCTCAAGACCCATGTCGATAAGTCGATTGATTGAGGATACGGCGTCATTCGTGTGGATGGTGCTGAAAACAAGGTGGCCTGTGATAGCGGCTCTCATAGCGATTTCCGCTGTTTCACCGTCACGAATTTCTCCGACGAGAATGATGTCCGGATCCTGACGAAGGATAGAACGAAGTCCGCTTGCAAAAGTCATGCCCGCCTTGACGTTGACCTGGACCTGATTGATGCCGGGAATCTGGATTTCAACAGGATCCTCTACAGTGACGATATTCGTCTCGGGATCATTCTTCTCGGCAAGGAGAGTATAGAGTGTGGTCGTCTTACCGGAACCGGTAGGCCCCGAAATCAATACGATACCTTGGGGCACCTTGACAATTCTATCGATCATCTCATTGTTGTGAGCATTGATTCCAAGATACTTTCGATTCAAATTTGCATCGTTCTTGGCGAGAATACGAATAACTGTCTTCTCACCGTGTACGGTTGGCAAAATGGAAACACGCATATCAATCTGCTTGCCTCCGATGATGGTCTGAATACGACCGTCCTGCGGTATTCGCTTCTCGGCGATGTTGAGCCCAGATAAGATCTTGAGTCTGGTGATGATCGCGTCGCGAGCAGCGACGGGGTTGCTCATAATCTCTGAAAGTACACCGTCAATACGGATACGGACACGAACACGGTCTGCCATTGGCTCGACATGGATATCAGATGCGTTCGCACGCACGGCAAACTCAATCATGGAATTGACAAGCTTAACAACGGGCGCTTGATTGACGTCGTCGGTAATTTGTTCGCCGAGATTTCTCATGGCGTCGATATCAAGCTCACTCTCAAGATCGGCGGCAGCCTTCTGAGCATTCTCCTTACCGAAATTCTTGCTGATCGCCTCTTCGATTGATTTCTTGGGGGCGAGCATCTGGATGATCTCGTTACCTGTACGGAATTGTAGGTCATCCGAAAGAAGAATATTCAGTGGATCATACAACGCAACAACCAGTCTGCCACTCTCAAATCCGATTGGAATAACGATATTCTCATGACAATACTGTTCCGTGACAACCTTGGTTGCTTCGGGGTCAATATCTACATTCTGGAGATCAATGATCGGAATATCATATTGAGTGGAAATTGCACGTAAAATATCAAGCTCAGAGAGCAAACCCATTTCTACGATAATCTCTCCAAGCTTCTTGCCTTTGCCTTCTTGAGATTTCTGTACTCTGAGCGCTTCGGCCAGCTCTGCTGCTGTCAGAAACTCACTGTCAATTAAAATGTCCCCTAAACGCTTCATCCGTCCCTCCAAAAGCAGTATTTAAACGTATGTGGCATGATAGCAGAATTATTCAATCATATCCAAGCATACGTTAGTAATGTACATCAATGTGGCTTGAACTGTATATCCGTTATTTGAACGAATTTGTTCGCACTGTTTTGTATGTATTAAACAAATTTTACACTTTCGAAGAAATCTCCCCCCCCGAAAATTAATCTCTTACATTATACGCCTTCAAAGCAAAAAAAACGAAGAAAATATTGATTATGTGCAGTATAGTATATGAACAAAATGTTAATAAAAATTTATTCGAACAGGATTCAACTTGAGAATTCGGTAAAATGCACGAAAGGACATCACGACAGCTAAGCTGTATGATAAACTATTTGTATTTCATACTTATAGGAGGGAAAATGGATCCTATATTGTTATACTGGGTGGTCATGTCTGTTTCGATTGGCTTCGTTGGCTTAGTCGTCGGAAGCTTTTTGAACGTTTGCATTTATCGCATACCGGAGAAGAGAACGGTCGTGAAGGGTCATTCCATGTGTATGAGTTGCGGTCATAATCTTGGACCGCTAGATCTGGTGCCGCTTTTCAGCTGGATATTTTTGCGAGGTAAATGCCGCTATTGCAGTTCTCCGATCTCGTCACGGTATGCTATCATCGAAGCTACAACGGCAGTCGTATTCGGATCTTTGGCCTGGCAGAGAAGAGGCTACCTTCCTATTCCTTATATATCAGAGGGATTTCCTTGGGATGTATTTCTTCTGGCTCTTCTGCTTGTATTGGCAGCGGTAATGATTGTATGCATGATGATTTGGAAGGACAAACAAGAAATAGGGATCTCCGCCGCCGTAACCATCTTTGTCATTTTGGGTCTGCGTCTCGTACTGGCTTTCGTTCAGATGAGAACAATTCTTACCAAACTGACTTTTGTAGCTTTGGCGTTCCTTATTTCGAGTGCTCTCGTATTTTTGTTTTCCTTCCTGATTCCCTCGGAGAAGAAGTCGTCCGGCGACTGTCTCCGTGATGCTTTCACGGGACGATCACTTCGCGCATATTTTTCCGGCTCCAAGAGAGGGCTTTTCGCTCTGGACATGATTTTTATTGCCTTGTGTTCCGCGTTGGGGCTACCTGCTGCCATTCCGGTCATGCTTGTGTACAGCGGATTCCGATTTGTCCTATCCTGGAAGTCAGCAAGCAAATATCTGGGTATCATTATGGCAGCGGGCGGATATATAGGCATCCTTCTTTTCCCCTTTTGGCTGTATTGAATGAACCAATAGTTGACGTCTTTTCGATTCGCATTCAAGTTAGTATAATAGATTATTCATATTTCAACGGAGGTACATATGTCAGGGCATTCCAAATGGAATAACATCAAGAGAAAGAAAGAAGCCTCAGATGCGGTGAAGGGTGCGGTGTTCACGAAGGCCGCCAAGGAGATCGCGGTTGCCGTCAGGCAGGGCGGAGCTGATCCGGAATCGAACTCGCGATTGAAGGACGTCATTGCAAAAGCAAAAGCGGCAAATATGCCGAACGACAATATCAACCGAGCGGTCAAGAAAGCTGCCGGAGCGGGTGAGGGCGATGACTATGAGGAGATTATATACGAAGGCTACGGAGCCGGCGGCGTTGCCGTTATGGTCCGTACTCTGACAAATAATCGGAACCGAACGGCCGGTGATGTTCGGCATCTTTTCGATAAATATGCCGGAAATATGGGCGTCAACGGAAGCGTGTCCTTTCTGTTTCAGCAGAAGGGAACGATCCTGATCGACTCTGAGGAGTACGATGAGGAAGAGACGGTAATGATGGATGCGCTCGAGGCCGGAGCTGAGGATTTTCAAGCCGAAGAAGGATATTATGAGATTATGACAGCCCCGGAGGATTACTATACGGTGAAGGATGCCCTTTCGGCAAAGAACTATATATTTGCCGATTCGAATCTTTGCCCGGTACCGATTACCTGGACAGAGGTGCAGGATCCGGCAGCCATTGAGAATCTGGAGAAGATGCTCGAAAAGATGGAAGAAAACGATGACATCCAAGAGGTCTATCACAACTGGGATAATTGAGAGAAGTGAAGATGAAGGAAAAGGATCCGGAGACCGCAAAACCTTTCACTGCGAGGGAAAAGCAGGAAAAGCAGGACAATACGACTGAGAAGTCGAATCCGGCTCCTGTGCGGCGCGCGGTCCGGATTCCCGAATTGATGTCGACACTTAAGCGCTTTGAACGAATTTCCGATGCGCGGTCTCATAGCCGCAACGAGCGTATCTTAGAAGAGGCTGCAGGAAATGAGAGAGTTATGCGCGAGTTGCTCTCTCAGATCGCCGTCGTTGCTTTTATCGGATCCTCGGGGACCGGCAAAAGCACAAGGGCGATCCAAGTCGCTAAGCAGAACGCTATTTATTACATTATTGATGACGGCCTTCTGATTAACGGCAGCCGGATCGTTGCCGGGACATCGGCCAAAAAGGCACCAACAAAGCTGGAATCGGTCCGCCAGGCCTTGTTTGCGGATGCCAGCCGGTCCGGTGTGATGCGTCGGGCGCTGGCCGAACATCTTCCGACGGCATTAATGATTCTCGGCACGTCGGATGCCATGCTTGAAAAGATCTGTAATAACCTGTGGCTCAATCAGCCGTCGATGCTCATTCGAATCGAGGACATCAGCTCTGAGGAGGAGATGCAGCAGGCACGCCATACAAGAATGACGGAAGGCATGCATACCATTCCGGTTCCAAGCTTGGAGATTAAGCATGAATTCTCCGGAAAATTCTCGGATCCGCTGAATCGTTTGCGCCGCCGTCTAGACAAGGAACGCGGCGTGCAGACAGTCGCCCCCGACACCGAGAGAACAGTGGTCCGACCTACCTTTTCGAGCCTTGGTTCCTATTCCATTTCAGATGATGCCTTACTGGATCTTGTACGGATCGTTCTTCATAAGGTTCCGGGTGTCTATGATGTCATCAAGTTCCGCACGGAGAAGAGAGTATATGGTGTCGTCCTAAGTCTGGATTTGGCTCTTATATACGGATATAACGCGCAGGAGGTCCTTCGAGCGGCGCAGGAGAGAATCGGCAGATATGTTGAAGAGTACTCATCGATCAACATGGTGGCCGTGGATGTCCGTGCGAGAAGGCTTGTCCATCATGCAAGCACGAATCTGATGACGGGGGAAAGTACACAATGAAGGAAAAGATCTACACCATTCCGGTAAACGACGCCTATCGATCACAAGCCTCCTGTCCGCTTTGCGAGCTGGCAAGAAATGTCGAACAGTCATCGCTTGATTATTATCTGGGACCATCCCTTATGGAGCCGGATGTCCGGTTATCGACGAACAAGACGGGATTCTGCGGAAATCATCTTCAGAAGCTGTATTCTCGCGAGATCAATCGACTCGGTCTGGGTCTCATGCTTCATACGCACCTGAAGGATTTCTGGTCAGATATCGGAGAAGATCTATCAAACGCAGCTCCTGCTCCCGGCTCTTTCTTCAAAGGACGCGATAAGGATTATAAGAGGAATCTGGAGCTGCTGGCGGACAAAATCGAGAAAAGAACAGATGCCTGCATCATTTGTGAAAAAATCGAATTTACCATGCAGCGATATCTTGATGTACTTTTGTGGATGTTTTTCGAGGATAAAGCTTTTCGCGAGCAGTTTAACCGAAAGAAGAGCCATTGCATGCACCATACGGCCTTTCTTCTGCGCGGGGCGGCTAAATATCTATCCCAGAATCAGGCAGCTGAATTTGTCGCAACGTTTGCCGGCATGCAACGGGCAGGGACCGAGCAGATAATCGAGGATGTTGAGTGGTTTACATTGAAATTTGACTACAGGAATAAAGATAAACCTTGGGGAGAGGCAAAGACGGCCATCCCAAGAGCGATTTCCTTTCTTTCCGGTGAAGGGGGCGAAGATGATGGGAAAGACATCGTTTCAAATCCATAATGAAATTGAGACAGAACCGCTTTACGCTGTCTTGCCTACTGATGATAATCCGGGAATAACGGCTGTCCTTCTTTCTGGTGACCGTATCGGTGATCCGGCAGAGCATGGAGAGGATTTGCTTCGCATCTTTCTGAACGGACTATGTGATCGAGCGACTATGCCGGATCTTATTCTCATTTACGGCAGCGGCGTTCTTCTGCTGGATGAAGCGCACGCTGCATTTCCCATCATGTCCCGATTGGCGAATCTGGACATCGTGATCAAGGCTTGTGAAGAGAGCATGACAGCATACAAAAAGGAACCGATTATATTAAAAATACAATCGGTTCCAATGAGTGAAATCACACAAGATATCTTAAAAGCCGACCGAGTTATCCGGCCGTAGATCCTATAAAGATATTCTTACTTAATGATCTTGAACTTGCCGAAGAGAGGAAGTTCCTTCTGTTCGCCCTTAACTGCGTTAACGATACCGATGATGCAGAAAATACCAACAACGAACTGCGCAATTCCTGTGAGAATCGGAACAAATAACGTAAAGGACAAAATCAAACCGATAACGAACAGACCATAAAAAGCAATCGAAAGGACAAGACCCTGATTTGCGTGGAAACGAAGGTCGGCATCATTCTTGCCCTCTGTCAGGAGCCCGATGAAAAAAAGTGGCGGAATATAGCTAAGGATGTTAAAAATCTTGTTTTTGCTGTCCATAATAAATACCCTCCTGTTTTTTGCGAACTATACTGGAATCATTCTATCATAAGAAAAAATCAAATTAAACCAATTTACTAGTTTTTTTTTGCAAATACCCGGTTGTTTACAATTTTTCGCTGTCGTGTATGATTGATAGGTGTAAAAATTGCAAAAGAGAGTAAGTGGAGAATCATTATGATCAAAGACCCGAACCAAACAGAAAAGACAAGTCTCGATATAAAGGAAGTAACGGGACAAAGTGAGGTAGATATTATAAAACCATCCTCGCAAAATGCGCGGGAAAAGATACTGACCGAGAAAAGGATCCCGCCTTTAGTTATCTCCTTTATAATACCTACTATAATTGGGATGATGGTTAATGCCATTTATAATGTTGTCGACCGGTTTTGGATCGGCAGAATGGACGGTCAGGCGACGGCGATGGCCGGGGTGGGTGTTACGCTTTCCCTGACTACAATAGCCTTCTCCTTCATGGTCCTGATCGGGATTGGTTCTACAGCCCTGATTTCTTTAAAGCTTGGAGAGAGAAAGCAGAAGGAAGCGGAGCAGGTTCTTGGAAACTGCGCCTCTCTTTCGTTCCTTTCAGCGGCTGTTATTATGGTTCTGGGATTTATCTTTGTAAAACCCCTGCTATTGTTAGTTGGGGCCGGTGAGGAGACACTTCCATATGCCATGAGTTATCTGGGCGTACTGCTCTCGTTTAACATTATCAATTCTGTCCAGTTTTCCATGTCAAGCGTTATGCGTGGTGTCGGGCAACCGGTTTGGGCTGTCATGACACAAGCAACGGGTGCAGTTCTTAATATTATCCTGGATCCGATCTTTATTTTTGCTCCTGGCCCTGTGAATCTATTCGGATGGGAGCTTAACCTTCCGTTTGGCCTGAACATGGGTGTCGCAGGTGCCGCGCTTGCGACAGGACTTTCGCAGACTTTGTCCCTTTTATTCTGCTTGTTCTACTACCTGTCGAAAAGATCTCCGGTTCATTTTCACATCCGGAATTTGATTCCAAAGCTTTCTATTGTGCTTCGCATCCTTTCGATCGGCATCTCATCGTTTGCTTTGCAAGGAGCGGCTGCAATCGTTCAAGCAATCAGCACGATTCAGCTCAAGCGATTTGGAGGAGATATTGCGATCTCTGCAGTAACGATTGTTAACACCATAGCAATGTTCTGTATCATGCCAATTATCGGCATCAATCAAGGGATTCAGCCCATTATTGGATTTAACTATGGAGCCAAGAATTATAAACGGGTTCGCTCCACATTCATTTTCGCTGTCATCCTTGCTTCCGTACTTACAGTCGGCTTTGGTGTTATTATTCAGCTGTTTCCTCACATATTTGTTCGAGCATTTGCCGATGACCCAGAGGTGATCGCCTTGTCAACTTATGCTCTGCGTTGGACTCTCCTTATCATGCCGCTCTTAGGGTTTCAGATCGTATCGGCAAATTATTTCCAGTTCATCGGCAAATCCATGGTAGCGTTGGTCATGACCTTGCTGCGCCAAATCATATTTCTGATACCACTTTATTTAATCTTGCCCGAAATCTTTTCATTAAATGGTATCTGGTTTGCAACGCCCATTGCAGACGGACTTGCTGTCATTGTTACTACCATTGTGATTTCCTGGGAGATTCGCAAGCTGTCCAAACGCATCAAGGACCAGAAAACACTGTCCGGAGCAATGATTTCATAGATCAAGTGATAACGAATAGGAAGAAGGCGAATTTTTTAGAAAAACGATATTCGCAGAAATATACTTTCTCATTCATTGCCGCTCTGTGTAAGAAAGTTCTCTGATGAATCGCCATTCCTCTTGCACAGGAAATGAAATCGTGATAAAATGCCTTGGTGCTTAGAAAAAAAGATGGAGGTGAAGGAAATGCCGAATATTAAATCCGCGATTAAGCGTGTCAAGGTCACTGAGAAGAAGACGGCCGCGAACAAGATGAAGAAGAGCGAGATCCGCACGGTGGTTAAGAAGGCGAAGGCCTCCATCGATGCTTCTGCTTCTACGTCTGCCGAGCTGATTAAGGACGTTCAGTCGACACTCGATAAGGCAGTGGCCAGTGGATATATCCACAAGAACTGCGCCGCGAGAAGGAAATCCCGCATGGCAAAGGCTGCAAATGCCGCCAAGGCGTAAGATCAGCTGATATCAGAACCATCAAATCCGGTGTCTCAGACACCGGATTTTTTTATTCTCATTATAGTCAGTTCAGTACCAACGAGCGCGAAGAAGTATCACCGGCTAGACGGGTGGTGGGCAATCGGTTATACAGTTAAACTACCGGCTGTGAGGGTGGTGGGCTTCTGATATATCAAGAGACAAACCTTCGAAATAAAGTAGAGATTTTCAAGCCTCTGAGCGCAGTAAACGCATCCTAAACATTATATCTCTCAAAGAGTACCTACTAAATCGACGAAATACGAATTTTCGCATGTAGATCAATGAACAACAACAGCATTATTCGTCAATGATTACCGACTAAATTGGCAAAATGCAACTTTTCGTATGTGCATCATTGAACAATAATCGGAATGTTCGTCAATGAATACCTACTAATTCGCGAATAATGTCAAATTAGTAGGTACAGGGGCGTGAGAGGACGAAGTATCTTATCAATGAATACCATCAAAATCATTCTGAATTCGTCATTTAGTATGTAATAGAGTGTGTAAACTTTGATAACGCCTTATTTCTTGTCATTAAATACCATACAAGAAGTCTGTTATCCGCTTTTTAGTATGTATAACTATGTGATGCCCCTGAGATTCATTTCATTGAATTATATCTATACCTCGCCCTCGAAAAATACGAGGCCCATTTGATGTTAACAAGCAATAGAATAGTCCCACTAATGGACACGCCCAAGCCGCAATTGCTCTTGCATCGCGCAAGCAGTAGGTACCACCACAAATGCCCAAGTGTAATTGCCGCAGTCTTCCATCGCTCTACAAGGACATGCCACCACAAATGCTAGTGCGGCAATTGCTGCAGAGCCTTGAACGAATGTGAAAAGCCGGCGCCTTTCAACGCTGGCAGGTAACAAGGGTTTATAGACTCGGAGCAAATCACCCATTTGACGGGTGGTTATGATTCAAAAAAATCCCCGCTGTCGAAATTGCTCAGGTCCTCCGGTGTCGAATTGTTTTTAGTCGGCATCCGGGTCGCAATTTGTATCAGCAGGGATCTATCATTCAATAAGATCGATCTTATAGATCAGGTGATTCGAAGCTTTCGATAAGCCTTTTTGCCTTTTCGAAGCATAGCCTCATTATCGCTGAAATCGTTAGCCGAGACCATATAAAACGGATCGGAGATTACGTTATCATTTAAATATATGCCGCCCTGGGCAATGAGCCGCCGCGCCTCGCCCTTCGAAGCCGTCAGCCCGGCCAGACAAAGCACATCAAGAATACTGATACCGTCACCGATTGACACGGAAGGGATAACGGTTGTGGGCATATCATCGGAACGTCCACCCTTTTCGAAAAGATCCTCAGCCTGTTTCTTTGCCGCATCAGCCGATTCTTTCCCGTGGACGATTGCGGTAACCTCATATGCCAGGCGTTTCTTAGCCTCGTTGATCGCGGCGTCCTGAAGCTTCGCATACTCGTCAATCTCTTCCATAGGCATGAAAGTCAGTAGCTTCATACATTTTGTCACATCGACATCATCGATGTTGCGCCAATACTGATAGAACTCAAAAGGAGAGGTCTTATCCGGGTCCAGCCACACGGCACCCTTCGCCGTTTTACCCATTTTCTTTCCTTCACTGTTCGTAAGGAGTGTAAAGGTCAAACCGAATGCCTCACCTTGCTGCTTGCGGCGAATGAGTTCGACACCGCCTAAGATGTTCGACCACTGATCGTCCCCGCCTAACTCCAGCGTGCAATTATACTTCTTATATAAATAAAGGAAGTCGAAGCTTTGCATCAGCATATAGTTGAATTCGAGGAAAGACAGGCCCTTCTCGAGGCGCTGCTTGTAGCAGTCGAAGGTTAACATACGGTTGACGGAGAAATGCGGTCCGATATCGCGAAGGAACTCTATATAATTCAAATCCATAAGCCAGTCGGCGTTATTTACAAGGATCGCCTTGTCATCGGAAAAATCGATCACCGTTCTCATCTGCTCGACGAATCTCGATACATTGTGCGCAATCGTCTCGACAGACAGCATCTGTCTCATATCCGAACGTCCGGTCGGGTCTCCAATCATCGCTGTTCCGCCGCCCATCAGAGCGATCGGCTTGTGGCCCGCTTTCTGCATGTGACTCATGACCATCATCTGGACGAAGTGACCGACGTGAAGACTGTCCGCTGTCGGATCAAATCCGATATAGAAGGTCACGCCCGGTGTTGCGAGCTTTTCATAAATCTCATCCTTATGTGTAGCCTGCGAGATATAGCCTCGCTCTTCTAGAATGTCATATACGTTTTCTGGCATGAAACAGACCTCCGTCTTTCTTCTCCCAATCAGGTCGATACATCCGAATATTCTAACCCAGAGAGGCTTCATTGTGCAAGCGGGCACTATTGTTTTACAAAATGATGAATTTGAATCTTTCCTATCATGTTTTCTTCTTCG
>CAZOFY010000042.1:2301-19198 GCA_964579245.1 uncultured Mageeibacillus sp. | reverse complement strand
TATCAATGATTACCCACACAATCGGCGCAAACAGACGATCTCGTATGTGCATCAAGGAGTAATAAAAGCGTTATTTATCAATGATTACCTACTAAATCGTCGAGACTCGGTTTTAAGTATGTGCATCATTGAATAATAAAGAAGTAATTCGTCAATGATTACCTACTAAACAAGCAAAAATGTCGAATTAGTAGGTATCAGAGCTCGCGAGACAATATATCTTATCAATGAATACCATCAAAACTCCTGAGAAGAAGTGATTTGGCATGTATTAGAGTGTGAAACAACGTTAGAATTCGTCATTTCTTTTCGAAATTAACATACGAGAATGCTTTTGTCTGCTTTTATTATGTATTACTTTGTTATATCCGTATGAAATAACAATGATAGATATCAGTTTACGAGCCAAAACAGTACGAAGACCATTATAAGGTCCAGCAAGTAGTACGCCTATTAAAGGAACAAGTTAACCGGCCGTTGCTGCAGTATTTCATCACGCAAGAGGGAGTTACAGCTAGCAATCCCAAACCGGCCGTTGCTACAGCATTTCATCACGCAATAATGAGATGCGATCACAAATCCAAACCGGCAATTGCTGTAAGTGATTGAAGGAATGTGATAAGCCAGCGCCTTTAGACGCAGGTAAATAACAGAGGCTGCTGCATCCTGAACTTGAAAGTTCATTTTACAACAGCCCCTTTTTGTATAAACAGTTCTTTACAAAGTCGGAGAGGATGATGTACAGATCACTCTTCGTCGGAAACTTTATTCAGTAATCTGCCAACTGTCTCGCGTATCTTCTTATCAAGGTTGAATCCCTTAACCGCCTCAATCAGGACAAGCATGACAACAGGCCCCATGAGGAAACCAATGGCACCCCAGATTGCTACACCGAAAATCATGGCGAAAAGTGTCGCCATTGGATGCATGTGCATGGCGCTGCCAAGGATCGGGGGCTCAAGAAAACGTCTGACAACGGTGATAACGGCCATACCGATAATAATCACGACAACAGCCAGATAATTGCCCTGCAAGGCAAGATAGATCATAAGAGGAACCATCGTCGCGCTGACCCCAAGCACCGGCATGAAATCGAGTACGGCAGTGATCAATGCAAAAATGACGGCGTATTCAACACCTGCAATCATCAGGATGATCAGAGATTCAACAAAAGTAATGATCAAAAGTAGCATGTAGCCGCCTAAAACCCGGAAAAGTGTTGAGGAAAGACGGTCAACCAGAAGAATGGACTTGTGCCGGAAGGACCGGCTCTTGATATTTCTTGACAGAAACTCAAAAACGAGGCGACTGTCTGTCAGAAAATAGAAGCCGGACATGATGATGACAATAATGTAAAAGAGAATCATCGGCAGATTCCCAATCACCGATAACATGCTGTTAAGAGTAGAATTCACCATTAGTCCGACACGATCAGTCAGTTGAGAGCCCTGAATATTACTTTCGACGTATGTGGCGATGGTATTCACCTGATCGTCGGACAGGAAATCTCCGCTTTGTTGGGAGAACTCGACCACCCTTGCCCGAATAAATCCCTCACTGTTGATCTGCTGGATCCAATACGGTACGGAATTCGCAACGTTCTTTGCCTGGACGGCAAGAAGAGAAACGGACACAACGAGGGAGACTGTTACCAGAATCAGAAGAAAAATGTAGATGCCTACAGAGAGCTTCGTGCGTACCGACATAGCCTTCTTCGTATTCGGCGGGAACAAAAACAGCCAGAGCTTTGAATGTAAGAAGCTCTTCTTTCCGGATTTACTGCTGCCTTCTTCGCTTTTCCCGGATTTCATTGATTCCGACCGGACTCTGCGTCGATAGCGAAGTCTCATGATGGAATTGGAGATCTGTCGCGATGCCTTGGCAAGGATAAAGCCGATGAGAAACGGCATAATAATGACCAGGACCTTGCTTGAAGCAAACAGCACTCCTGCAATAATGGCGATATAGAAAAGGTACTTGATAATAGAGATAACGGTTGATTTATCCTTCTGAAAGCGTAGTTGATCGTCCATAGATCCTCCCAACGACTGTTGTCCTATGCCAAACTATTATACATGAAAAAACATATCGAAAAACCCCAATAAGTGATGGATAACCTTAACTTAACCTAAATCAAATACCTAAAAGAAGAACCCAGGTACAGGACACGAGAAGAATGCCGATAAAGAAAGGAAGAGGGTCGAGTCCCTTGATAAATGGGACATCGTCCTCCGGTAGGACTTCGTCTCGAAGTCGTAAGTTCTCCCTGCCGGACACATAGAGCTGTGAAATGACCGGGATGCTGACAAAAAAACATATAACAAAGGCAGCAACAGAAGTATAGAGAAAAATACGGTCAAACTCTGCCTTTCCCCGGATCTCGGAAAGCTGCAGCACGGGCAGAAAACTTGAGAACAAGTGCATGGAGACGACAACAGACAAACGAGTCAGGACACAACAAAGTGTATTTCCCGAGCTTTGTCGAATAAAACCGAGTAAAAGACCAAGAAGAAACGTTGTTACAACAGACTCGGGACGAAGAGAAAAAGCCGTGAACAGAACAGCTGAAATCATGATTTTTGTAACAGGAAACGACCTTTCCGGCCAAACGGAAAAGAAAAAACCTCGAAAAAGAAGCTCTTC
Source organism: uncultured Mageeibacillus sp. (assembly GCA_964579245.1). Classification (GTDB taxonomy): domain Bacteria; phylum Bacillota; class Clostridia; order Saccharofermentanales; family Saccharofermentanaceae; genus Firm-13. The sequence continues at coordinate 16,555 of CAZOFY010000042.1, read as the reverse complement.
CATAAAAATCGGTATCAGAATGGAGACAATAATCAGTAAAGACTGCGCTTCCGGAGAAGCGTCTGCCGTTTGAAATTGAAACGGCGATGAAGGCAGCGTTATTTCATTCGTTACAAGAAAGTATACCCAAAAGTTCTGAATGGCCGAGAACAGCACGGCAAAAGGTATGCCCGACAGCGCCGACAAAAGAAAGATCCCCATGCCCGGATTTGTTCCGAGAATTTTATGATCCGTTATGCGCTGATAATAGACAAAAAGAACAACGGGTACCAGAAAGACGAGGAGATAGAAAAGGCTGGTGACCGTGGAAAATCCGACGAGAGATGTCTTATCAACCGCCCAATTCGAATCGGGAAGATATTTCATGAGAAGATAGAAGGCAAGTAAAAAGATCGCGGAAACAGAAAACGCCGGTCCAATAGAAGGCTCCCGGGAGAAAAATGCGAAGCCGCTCCGCTCCGGCTTGAGAGAAACACTCTCGTCTGTCAGAAGCTCTTCGCTCTCGTCATTCACATATGCTGCAACATGAGCCTGTGCATGATTCAGTTCATTACTTTGATCCATCATCACTCTATTACATCCCTGATACGAGAAACATCTGCGCGAAGAACTGATGGCACTGTGTCTCCAGGATCAAAAAGACAATGGTTCCAAGTGCCAAAAAAGGACCAAAAGCAATATAATCAGGATCATCGGCGTAATGCATCGCATCCTGCTCTGCTTCCAGCTTTTGACGTGTCGCCTCCGGATCATCGCTCTTGATAATGAGCAGTTCCTCATTCCTGATCCGAATTCTTTTACGGACCAGAAGCGGAACGGCGACAATACCGCCGACGACAAAAGAGATAAAGATCACGAAAACCAATCCATAGGCACCGCTCAACAATCCGCAGGCACCAATCAATTTAACATCGCCAAAGCCCAGGGACTCACGGCCCGTGAACATAGAACCAAGAAAACCGATGCCCCACAGGAGCAGCGCCCCGATGACTCCGCCGAGCACACGATTCAATACAAACAGATACCAGGGAGAGCCCTGAGGGATCCACAGGCTTCCTTCCGTCAGATCGGCCATGAAACCAAAAATGCAAAGAATTCCTGCGGCAATCGTCAGCTGATCCGGAATAATCCGGTTCAGCATGTCAGAGAGAATGACCATCGTCAGCGGAATCGCGGGTAGCAACGCCAAGGCAAGATGAAATATCATCATTTTTTCTGTATAGGAGGGGTTCATATATGCGGCCAAGAAGAAGACAAGCGATAAAAAAACAAGCACGCAAACCGTATGCGGGAAAAATCGCATACGCATAGCCGGACGAAAGTCCTTCGACTTCGGATCATAATCATAATCCTGAAGCCAAGCCTCCGGCATCCTAGAGAATGTGTATTGGACCGGGATAGCTAAAAGAGCGCCGATGACAGCCAGCATCAGGGAAACGAACAACGTGTTCATGCGGACCTCCGTGACTCAAGTTGATACTAGAATACCTTTTCAAGAAAACAGATGCAAGAGATGTGTTGGTAATCAAGACAGATTCGCAAAATGTCTTGCGATATCAACGTTTATGATCCGAATGATTTGACCGCCATGAATTTGACTGATACAATTTAGTGGAAAAATTATGATGAAGGAGAGCGGCGAAGCGCTCAGACTTCTTGACAGCGCTTTGCCGAACATAGTATGAACCAACCGATAAATGCAGACCTTTTAAAGGAGAAAATAGCTGCCTACGTCCGCGCCGATGCGGGCAAATCCGCAGAACGCGGCACCCTATGGGATTATTGGACAGCACTTTCACATACACTTGTTGAACTGATAGCCGATGATTGGGAGGATACTCGCGATCGTTACGACACAGTACGTCAGACGCACTATTTTTCTGCCGAATTTCTGGTCGGCAGATCCATGCTGAATAATCTGGTCAATCTTGGCCTGTACGAGGAAGCCAAGGAGGCGGTTGCGTCCTTCGGCGTCGATCTTACCGAGTTGTTAGAGCAGGAGAAGGATCCTGGCCTTGGTAATGGAGGCTTGGGACGCTTAGCGGCCTGTTTTCTGGACTCATGCGCGACAATGAATCTGCCGGTAACCGGCTATGGAATCCTATACAGGTATGGACTATTCCGGCAGATATTCACCGAAGGATTTCAGAAGGAAGTACCAGACAGCTGGATGGAAAGCGGTTATCCTTTCGTCGTACGTCGTGAAGAAGAACGTATGAAGGTCCATTATCAGGATTTCGATGTATGGGCTGTACCCTACGATATGCCGATCACAGGTTACGGTACCTCCAATGTAAATCGCTTGCGACTCTGGAAGCCTGAACCGGCGCAGGAGTTTGACTTCAATCTCTTTAATTCTCAGCGTTTTGACGATGCTGTGATCGAGAGAAACCGCGTGAATGATATTTGGCGTGTCCTGTATCCGAATGATACGTCCTATGACGGCAAGGTCTTGCGAGTACGCCAGCAATACTTCTTTGTGTCAGCCTCTCTTCAGGACATCGTCCGCCGGTATAAAGCGGTGAATGGTAATGATATGTCCAGGTTTGCCGAGCTGAATTCGGTCCAAATCAACGATACGCACCCGGCTATCGGAATTCCGGAGCTTATGCGGATACTCATTGATGACAATGGCATGGAATGGATGAAGGCATGGCAGATCGTCACCGGCGTATTCGCTTATACCAATCATACCGTAATGGCAGAGGCTCTCGAGAAATGGGACATCGGTATATTCCAGTATCTGTTCCCGCGAATATATCAAATCATCGACGGAATCAATCTTCAATTCCGCAACGAGCTTTCGAACAGGAAAATTCCGATTCATAAGATCGACGAGATGGCGCCTCTTGGCGACGGACGTGTCCGGATGGCATGGCTGTCAATATACGCCTCCCGTGCGGTCAACGGTGTCGCAGCCTTGCACACGGCGATATTAAAGAAGGACACGCTCAAGGACTGGTATGCCTTGTGGCCGGAGAAATTTTCGAATAAGACGAACGGAGTGACACCAAGACGCTGGCTTCGTTCCTGCAATCCTGAACTTTCTGCGCTGATAACAGAGCTCCTTAAGAGTGATGAATGGGTCCGTGACCTCGATCAGCTCGAGGAACTGAAGAAGTTTGCCGATGACGACAACATCATGCGCCGGTTTCTGGATGTCAAACGGGACAACAAGGATAAGCTTGCTCATTTCGTCGAGCAAAAAGAAGGCGTCATTCTGGATCCGGACTCGATTTATGATATCCAGATCAAGCGTTTACATGAGTATAAGCGTCAGTTGCTGAATATTTTATACGTAATCAATCTTTATGATCGTTTGAAAGAAGACCCGACACTTACATTCCCGAATATCACCGTCATATTCGGCGCGAAGGCCGCGCCGGGATACTTCCGCGCCAAGGCGATTATAAAGTTTATCAACGAAGCTGCCCGAATGATCAATCATGATCCGGACATCCACGGAAAGCTGAAGGTTGTATTTATTGAAAACTATAATGTCAGTAACGGAGAACGAATGTTTCCTGCCGCGGACGTATCCGAACAGATATCGACAGCCGGACTGGAAGCGTCGGGAACCGGCAACATGAAATTCATGATGAATGGTGCCGTAACCTTGGGAACTTACGACGGTGCGAATGTTGAAATTGCGGAAGCCGTGGGTGATGACAATATTTACATTTTCGGATGTCGTGTCGAGGATATGGAATCCACGAGAGGTTTTTATAACCCACGCTGGCAGTACGAGAACATACCTGGTCTGAAGAAGGTACTGGACCGGCTGATCGACGGATCCTTCGATGACGGCGGGACCGGGATGTTCCGGGATCTTTACAACGCTATGACCGCCGGCTCGAACTGGCAACCTGCCGATGTATTCTATGTTCTGGGTGACTTTGCCGATTATCGGGAATGTCGCGACCGGGTCTACCACGACTATGAAGACCGCCTTGCCTGGGCGAGAAAATGCTGGATGAACATTTGCGGATCGGGTCGGTTTTCTTCTGACCGCACCATTTCCGACTATGCGAAAGAGATCTGGAAGATTGAACCGACTCAAATTTGATCAGATAAGACAAAGAACCGTCTCGGCTGCCTTTTCGCATACGCGGAAGGGCAGCTTTTTTCTTTGAAGAAGGGACACACTTCTTTCATTGCCGGGATGACGGTATCGTGATATGACTGATCTCAGGCTTGGAAAACAGGCGCAAGGGAAACAGTACGCAGCCTACTCCGCGAGAGATGTATCCGACGACTCCGTCTTTTCGAAAAGTACCCTTATAGATACCCTCTGAGGGAATTGTTTCAGATCGGAAAAGCTTGTATTCCAAGTGAAAAGGCATGTAAATCTGCCCGCCATGGAAATGACCGGAGAGCTGATATTTGTAAGGAGAGCCGGATCTGTGAACAATGTACTCAGGATTATGGACCAGACAGATACGCCTGTTCAACGGAAATTTGAGCGAATCAGCTTCGGTCAGCACAGGGATGGGGGGCCATCTCCGGGTTTCTCTTCCTGAATCCGCCAGGCCCGTGAGCAGGTACTCGAGCCCGTCCGAGGTCTGCACGGGAATCGACTCGTTCTCCAGAAAACGAAAACCGGAGGAAGCAAGGATGTCACCGGCAATCGATATATCATGATTGCCGCGGACTCCGAAGCAGGGAATGCCCTTCCTCCGTGCCACCTCGGCAATTTGCCGCAGACGATTGATCCCTTCCTGCGGATTTGATGTCCTACTCGATATATCTCCGCCGAACACAATGATGTCAGCGGGCTCAAAGAATATGGCGGAAAGTAATTTTTTGCTCGACAGAGGAGAAATATTCGCATGTAGATCGCTGAAAAACACAATGCGCAAAAGCGCTTCACCGGAATCGGCATGCGCAAGTTTCTCGGTGGAATCACTCAGGCGGATCCTTGTCGACTCGACCGTGAAGGGTTCGTATAAAGCCCTGATCAGAAGAAAGAACAGAACGACGACTGCGACACCGCCGATAAAACAGAAAAACAAACAGTAAAAATCCGGCAAACGCTGTACCTCGATCGCATCTGGAGATGCTTTTTAAAAAGAATATGCTATAATCATGAGGCATTACCAATTTGGTGTCAATTCCAAATGGTCGGATACCATATATTTCAGCTTACTATTTCAGGAGGAACCAATATGCCTAAGGAAGAAATCACATCAGAAATCATCAAGGAGCTTGGCGTTCTGTCTACAAGCAAGTCCGGTTGGAACCGCGAGGTGAACCTTGTCAGTTGGAATAAGGGCACACCGAAGATCGACATTCGCGACTGGGCGCCGGATCATGTGAAGGCCGGCAAGGGTGTTTCTCTGAATGCCGAGGAAGTTGCTGTTCTCAAGGAACTGCTTTCTGAATATGATCCATATTCGACGGAAGCATAATTTTTTGGAGGCTAGGCTTTGAAGGGCGGTTCTCGTGCACTAATCCTTTCTCTGGTCCTCTTTTTTTCTTGGGGGACAATCATTTCTGCGCCGTTTCGATTCTTTGCGTTTGCCTTCCGCAATGCCGCTGAGAAGGGATTGGATGGATTATCAGTCCCGACGGCTTTGTCGGGCTGGCTGATTGCCGGGTTTTTAGCACTTGTGACGGTCAGTTTATTGATACTAAGCTCGAAGCCTGTCGCCTGTCATATCGGCGGACTTTGCGCCTTACTGAGTCTTTGCTATTATATTTACTCCTGCATTCGAACAAGATCCATCGATCCGGATATGATTACGGTGACAGCTGGACTTGCTGCGGCGTTGCTTTTTCTCCTTTTCCAGACAGAGAAACCCAACCGTTGGCTTGCAGATGCTTTTATCATGTCTATACCGGTTATGATGTTCTATGAACTTGTTTTGTCACCGCTTTTTCTGCAATTTCAGATCAAGACAGACCTGCTTGCTCCTGTCATTTCTGTTCCCGGAACCGGTATAGCGGATCGGATCGGGGACTTCCTGACTCTGCCGACACCCGTTTGGAGCATATTCATCTATGCCATGGCGATGGTTGCTGTTGCCTTCTTTTCGCGAGGCCGCGATTAAGAAAGCAGGAAGGATTTTCTATGGACGCGTGGAAACGGATCGAAGAACTGCGTGAGAAGATTCGCTATCATAACCGGTTGTATTACGAGAACGATTCACCGGAAATTACGGATTTTGAATATGACGAGTATATGCGAGAACTGACTGCTCTGGAGCAGGAGTTTCCGATCTATCTCACACCGGATTCTCCCACGCAGAAGGTGGGTGGAGTGCCCTCGCAGCGATTTGGCAAAGTAACGCACAGAAACGTGATGCAGAGCCTTGCGAATGCCTTCTCCTACGGCGAGATCCGTGAGTTTACAGCCCGTGTTCGAAGATCTTTGCGTGAGGCGGGTGTCGAGGAGGACCCCGGCTTTGTCGTCGAACAGAAGATCGACGGATTATCCGTCTCAATCGAATACGAGAACGGGGAACTGATCCGGGCATCTACCCGTGGCGACGGTGTCGTTGGAGAGGATATCACACCGAATATACGTGCTGTCAGAAGCCTTCCGAAGAGCTTGGCCGATCCGGTTGCTTTTCTTGAGGTGCGCGGCGAGGTCTATATGCCGTTTTCTGCATTTATGAGGACCAACGAGCTTGCCGAGCTGAATCGGGAGAAGATTTTCTCCAATCCGCGCAATGCGGCAGCCGGATCTTTGCGCCAGCTCGATGCCTCGATTACGGCAGAGCGAGGTCTGGAGGTCTTTCTTTTCAATATTCAGGAGATCGACGGAAAGAGTTTTTCTTTGCACTCAGAGTCACTGATATATTTACAATCGCTTGGATTTACGGCCAGTCCCGGTTTTCGGGTTTGTAAGTCAGATGAGGAAATATGGCAGGCCGTAACGGATATCGGTGAATCCAGGGGAGAACTGCCGTATGGAATAGACGGCGCGGTTATCAAGCTCGATCGGATCGAACATCGTTCCTACCTCGGTCAAACCAGTAAGGTCCCGAGGTGGGCGGTAGCATTCAAGTATCCGCCCGAGCAGAAAGAGACTCGCCTGCTTAGGATTGACGTACAGGTCGGCAGGACAGGAAAGCTTACACCGGTCGCGATCCTCGAGCCTGTCAGAATAGCGGGCAGTACGGTTGCGCGAGCGACACTCAATAACGAGGACTATATTCATGACAAGGATATCCGTGAGGGAGATATGGTTATTCTCATGAAGGCAGGAGACGTGATTCCGGCTGTTCTTCAGGTTGTGCCGGAGAAACGACCCAGTGATAGCCGTAGCTTTGTTATGCCGACTTCATGCCCGGTTTGCGGAGCGCCGGTTTATCGGGAACCGGGTGAAGCCGCCAGTCGTTGCACCGGTGCCGAATGTCCGGCCCAACTCTTTCGGCATCTCGTACATTTTGTATCCAAGGACGCCTTATCCATAGACGGAATGGGCCCGGCCATGATCGAGATATTGCTCGATCAAAATCTGATAACAAGTGTTGCCGATATTTTTACTTTGCATGAGAAGAGAGATCGCCTGCTTGCGCTCGACCGCATGGGACCAAAGTCTGTGTCCAACCTCCTGGCCTCGATCGAAAAAGCGAAGCAATGTTCGTTGGATCGTCTCCTTGTGGCACTGGGTATCCGGAATATCGGGACGGCTGCCGCAAGGGTACTTGCAGCCAACTTCCGCCATATCCATGATTTGGCCGAGGCTGATGTATTTGCGCTGGCAACACTGCCCGATTTCGGCATGCTTACGGCTCAATCCGTCGTTGATTTCTTTGCGTCGGAGCAAACAAAGCACCTTATCTCGTTGCTCGAAGCGAATGGTGTAAAATTAGACGGGGGTATTGCGACCGAGAAAACAGACGATCGCTTCCACGATCTGACCTTTGTTTTAACCGGGACACTCCCGACAATGACGCGGGAAGAGGCCTCAGCCCGGATACTTTCCCACGGCGGAAATGTCTCCACCTCCGTTTCGAAGAAAACCAGCTATGTTCTGGCGGGTGATCAGGCAGGCAGTAAGCTCACAAAAGCACAAAATCTGGGTGTCCGTATTCTTTCTGAGGATGAATTTTTGCGGCTTCTCGAAGAGCAGGAGGATGGATTGGGCGCAACAAGTCAGCAGGAAGATGTGCAATGAGTCAGGGAAAATCTGACATTCGCAGGGATATGTTGCGTATACGATCAGCGCTGACGCCTCTTGCGGCTAGAACGGCCGGCAACGCGGTTATAGAAGGATTGATTTCGTTTCTTTCGCAACAGAATTTTCCCACAAAGAAGCGAGGGATTACTCTTTTCTTTCCGGTCAGAGGAGAGATTGATTTGCTGTCTGACGCTTTTCGATTGGAAGAATCCGGTTTTTATATCTGCCTTCCGCGCATCAATGACGATAGGATGGATTTTTTTCGATATCGGGCTAATGATCCGCTGGTAACAAGTTCGTTTGGCGTACCGGAGCCCGAGAGAGATACGTCTCCTGTCTCTGTGGCGCAGATTGCGGTTGCTGTTTGCCCCGGTCTTGCTTTTGACGAACAGGGAGGCAGGCTCGGGTATGGAAAAGGGTTTTACGACAAATACTTCAGTCAATACCGGCAAAGGCAGCGACCGATTCTGATCGGTGCCGCGTACCCGTTTCAGATGGTTGCACACGTACCGCAGGAAACCACGGATATTCGTATGAATCATATATTCCTGCCCGGACGCAGCGTAACTTGCCATAGAAGGGATTTGACAGAAGACGCGAACGGGATAGATAATGTGATATACCATCCGTAAGGGAGAAGGCAAATGCCGTATTTTTTCATTAACCTGACCATGCATCTTTTGATCTCGGCAGGAATCCTGGGGATTGTTTTGTTTTGCGCCAGAAGGAATACTGCACGCAAGAATCGCAGAGGCATCTATTTCCTTCTTCCCACGCTTTTTACATTGATTTTTCTTTTTCAGGTTATCAGTTTCTCGATCCCCAGAGCACTGGATATCGTACACGTATTGAAGAGCAACTATCGATCAGAACAAGGGACAGTAGAGTCCGTAGGATATCTCAATCATACTGTCGTAATTGATAAAACAGTCTATTACTTTAATCCGTTTCTTTTTAAGCCGGAGAAGGGTGACCAGCTTATGATAAGCTATACACCAAATGCCAGATATGTTTATGATTTTCGAAAGATAGAGAAGAACGAACTGTGATGTACCGGATAAATTATCTGGATACCACAGTTTCGCATATATCATATTGATTCAACTTCCGTAAGGTGTCAGAATAATACTACATTTCATGGAAGGACGGTATCCAGTATGACAGAGTCAAAGGAGATGGATCGAATCTCATCCTTCGGGTATCCCTTACGATCCGATCAGGAAGTTGGTTTTTACGTTGTTTGCAGCGACAGAATGATTCTGGACAACATCAATTCGCTGTTAAAGAAGAAGGGTATTGTCGGTATATCCGATACAGCAGGGCGGGTTCATTATTTGGTTGATGCCCGCAAGAATATATACGCGGCCGCGAATCATATCGTAGGGGAAGCTGCGCGCAATCTGGATCTATCCTCCGTCTCACAAGCCGGAATTCTCGAGGCTACGGAGGAGACGCTAACGCATAACGAGATGGATCGTTCACTGATCGGCACACGGATCTTGCGTACGATTCTGTTGCAAAGTATCAAGGATCCTACGCTTCTGACGGTAGTATCGAAGCGAGTATATCCCTTAGTTGCCGGAGAATTCGGAATATCGGTTTCGCAGGTCGAGAGGAATCTTCGTTATGCTCTCAGGCGTACGAAGCTTTACCGCGATGGCCTACGGAATGTACATATTATTCAGAAGCTGTTTGATGAGATCTCGATTATACTCATGAATCGGTATAATCTTCGTCCCTGTTCGAACGGACTGCCGCATTTCAGATAGATGTTCGCCCGATTGCGACAAATATTTATAGGGCGGATGAGCTTACTGACTCCGGGTGCACGCTATATCAATGTGTTTTTGGGGGTAAAAAACAACCCCCGCGTAATGCGAGGGTTGTTTGCGCGGACATGAGTAATACGTAATAGACGCGATTACTTGTTGACCTTGTCCTTCATTCCCTTACCGGCCTTGAAAACCGGTGCCTTGGAAGCCGGAATATTAATCGGCTCCTTGGTGCTTGGGTTGCGTCCCTTACGGGCAGCACGATTCTTTGTCTCGAATGTTCCGAAACCGACGAGAACAACCTTCTCTTCGCTGGCAAGAGCACCAACAATGGCATCAAGTGTAGCATTGATAGCAGCTTCGGATTGCTTCTTGGTCAGTTCTGTTGCCTGTGCAACCGCATCGATTAAGTCTGTCTTGTTCATACTAATTTTGCCTCCTTCAGGCGATATTACAATGGATATTATGAAGCGTAGATACCTGTGATGTCAAGTCTTTCAAGATATATTGTGAGAAATTGGTGACAAAATCCCGCATGGCGGAGATGAATCAACTTCGTTCTTACAATATGACCTATTTTACTTCACTTGCGGGCTTTTGCATAGTAGAATTAGACAGGAAAATTAATGATCTTATATCTTTTTTTACAAAGAAGGGGTATTTTCATGCGGGATATATCAGTAAAAGTAGTTGAGGAAATGATTGCAGCACTCTGTATCCAGGCGAATCTGTTTCTGGGTACGGATATAGAGAATCGTATTCGTTCCATGCTTCAGGAGGAAACGCAGGAGCGACCGAAGGCGATTCTCGAGGAGCTTCTGCTCAATGCATCCGTCGCGAGGGAAGAGAGATTGCCAATTTGTCAGGACACCGGTATGGCGGTCGTTTATATGAGAATTGGTCAGGATGTTCACTTTGTCGACGGCGATCTGACGGACGCAATCAACCGGGGGGTCGCCAAGGGGTATACCGAGGGATATCTTCGGGCCTCGGTGGTCTCCGATCCTATCCTGCGCCAGAACACAGGAAATAATGCACCGGCAGCAATCCTCTGGGATATTGTGCCCGGAGAACAGGCCGATATTACCGTGGCTCCCAAGGGCTTCGGAAGTGAGAATATGAGCTCCCTGACGATGCTGAGTCCGTCGCAGGGAATAGAAGGAGTGAAGGATGCGATCCTCTCTACAGTGCGCAGGGCCGGACCGAATCCCTGCCCGCCAATTCTGCTCGGTGTCGGGATCGGCGGAACGATGGATCATGCAGCCCGCATGGCAAAGCTGGCACTTCTTCGTCCGGTTGGAGAATTGAGTCCGCTTGCTCATATCCGAGAACTTGAGCAGGAACTACTTTCAACAATTAACCGGATGGATATCGGACCGGCCGGACTCGGTGGAAAGACTACCGCTCTGGCTGTACACATCAACACATACCCGACGCATATTGCCGGTCTGCCTGTGGCTGTGAACATGAGCTGCCATGCGACCCGTCACGCCCATGCAAGCCTGTAGGAGGTTTTCCAATGAAGAGTGAACAGCAGGAAAGAAGAATCATACAGCTGCCGTTAACCCGTGAAGAGGCACGTTCCTTGCGTATGGGCGAACTGTTGTATCTGCGTGGGACAATCTACACGGCGAGAGACGCTGCCCATAAGCGATTAATCGAGTCGATTTCAACAGGAGAGGACCTGCCGTTTGATCTTAGTAACCTCGCAATTTACTATGCGGGACCGTGCCCGGCAAGGCCGGGGACCATTATCGGCTCCGCAGGTCCGACAACCAGCGGACGTATGGACGCTTATGCGCCTGCGCTGATCTCGCTCGGACAGACAGTGATGTTGGGCAAGGGACTTCGGAAGCCTGAGGTTATAGATGCGATGAAGGAGTACGGGTGCGTATATCTGGGAGCTACCGGAGGGGCTGGCGCACTTTTGTCCAAGAGGATCATCGCCAGTGAGATCATCGCATATCCTGATCTTGGGGCCGAAGCGGTCCGCAGATTGGAAGTTTTTGACTTTCCCTGTGTCGTTCTGATCGACAGCGACGGGAATAGTCTGTACAATCGTCCGCAGGGTGCTGATATCGCGAGGTGATTCCTCGTGCTCTTGAAAATCGGCATGGAAAATGTTAATGTTAAGTGGAACAATTGAGATATGACTCTGGAGGTTTTATATGATCGTTACAAAGGATATGATTATTTCCGACGTTCTTAACATGAACCAAGGAACGATACCGATTTTTCTTCAGAACGGCCTGCATTGTCTGGGCTGCGCGATGGCGAGCGGCGAGACGATTGAGGAAGCATGTGAGGTTCACGGACTTAACTGTGACTCTTTGATTGACGAACTGAATGATTTCTTTGCACTGCAGGATCTTCCACAGGCAGAAACCTGATTAAAGTCTTATTAGCATGCTTGAACCGCGTCGGTCAGAAGACTGTACGCGGTTTTCTTTTTCGATGGGAATGGACTTTAGCCGATCGCAATGCGCGGATTATGCGTGGAGAAGAGAGGATGAATGAATATGGTTACTGATTATAATTCGTTTCTTGAGAATCTGCTTGCCGCGGGCTTTTCCATGGGAGGAGGAAATAGTGAAGGAATACATGCGGTCATTCCTTGGAATTGGAATCAGGAGCCGCCCTATGATACGCCGGTTCGATGGCATACCGGCGACCCAGAGACAGACCCGTGGGAATGGCGAATGCGGGTACTTGACGAGAGAAGAGATATCGCTTACGCCAAGCTTTTTTTTCAAAAAAGCGGATATATCACGAAAGAATGGTACCCATTCTTTTTGTCTATCCGCCGCAGTGATCAGATTCTCGGCAAGGAAGATCCAGGCAGGGTGCTTAGCCCGACAGCCAGAGTCATTTATGACCTGATCCTGGATAACGATGTCCTGCCTCTGCATACAATCAAGGCTCTTGGAGGCTTTTCCAAGATGGAGAAAAACGCTTTTGACCGCGCACTTACAGAGCTGCAGATGAAAATGTATATTACGATGTGCGGCCGCCAACAGAAGCTCTCAAAGAAGGGGGAGGAATTTGGCTGGTCCTCGACGGTTTTCTGTTTGACAGAGACCTTCTTCGGAAAAGAGACCATAAAACTGGCTAGGGAAATGTCCTGCAAAGAGTCCTTCGAAAAAATAACAGAGCAAGTTTACCGATTGAATCCGGATGCCGACCCGAAAAAGGTAGAGCGGTTTATAAAGGGATGAAGGATCTCCGGGAACCCTTAACTAATTGAAAACACCACTATCAATCCTTCTTCATCGGATCACACCTGTTCGTCAGCCGCATCATTTTTTGCTGATGGCAGCTGTACATGGAAGGTCGAGCCCGCACCCTCTATGCTCTCGACCCAGACCAGGCCTCCGTGTTTCTTGACGATACTCTTGACGATTGCCAGACCAAGACCGGTGCCATTCTCACTTGAAGAGTTGGAAGCACGGTAGAAGCGGTCAAATACATACGGTATCTCTGCTTGCGGAATGCCGCAGCCATTGTCCTGAACAGTAAGGTGGATGACGTCTCCGATCGTTGTATCGCTCTCCCGACATGCCAAGATGCGAATGTCTGCATGATCTTTCGTATAGCGAAGTGCATTCACAAGCAGATTATCAAAAACACGCAGCAAATTATTCGGATCACCATGCACAAGAAGATCGTCATCCGGCGGCATATCCAAAGTGATCTTCTTGCCGTCACTTTGTGATTCCGATTCGTAAAGATCGTAGAGACTCGAGATGATATCCTTAAGACTCAGTATCTCCATCTCCCCGCCGACGCCTCCGGATTCAAGCCTTGTCAGCTGCATCAGGTCTTCGATCAGTTGCTCCATCTGCATGCATCGAGTATGCATGTTTCGCATATAGGTCTCTCGCGTCTCGGGGGGGATATCAGAACCGGCTCGCAAAAGCAATTCGATATAGCCGCGGATTGCCGTGATCGGTGTACGGAGGTCGTGCGACACGTTCGACATCATCTTCTTCCTTGCATCCTCGTTTTCCAGAAGACGTTTATTGGCAAGCAGAAGCTCAGAATTGACCTTCGCAATATTACGGGTCTTCTCCTGTACAGCTAATTCCAGCTCCGTCGTAAAACGGGAGACTTGATTGTTGGTTCCGACGTATTGGATCGTGAAATACATCACGGTTCCGAGAATCAGCATCATGATGCAGATTGAATGCAACGGAATGTAGAAGACATGTTGCGTCCGCAGGAGCATTGTGGCGAACACCATGGTGGCCATCACGGAGGATATGACGTGAAAAGCGCCGTAGTGCCTGCTTCGAACTGTCAAGTAGAGAACCTTGCCGAAGATATACAGATTGACGGCGCAGACAAAAATAGCGGC
>CAZOFY010000042.1:0-2201 GCA_964579245.1 uncultured Mageeibacillus sp. | reverse complement strand
AGTAGAGAACCTTGCCGAAGATATACAGATTGACGGCGCAGACAAAAATAGCGGCAATCCAGATCGGGGTTGAGCTGATCGGGTTATTCTGAGGCAACCAGAAATAGATGATCATCAATAGGAGAACGGGAATAATGATGCCCTTGTCCACCCGGTTGAGTTTTCGGAAAGAAGCGTCAACATCCCTGGAGAGAAGAGAGGAAAAATACAATACCGAAAAAATTGCCATAGTCAGAAAAATGGTCATCTGGAGAAGATTGTTCCAGTTCCCCTTCAGTGGATTATAGGACCTGTCGAAAAAATCATATGCGAGTGCGGAGAAAATAAGGAGGATAAAGTAATAGTATTTGTTACGGTTTTCAAAGGTGAAAGATACATAGAAGCCGATTACGACGATGAGAAAAAGAAGCGTGAATACACTAGTCAGCCAGATCCGTGCTATGTTTGACAGGAACGCTACCTGACCGGCTGTCCCGATACCGGGAACGCAGGCAAGACCTCCGTACGGCGAAGAGAAGGAGGCACATTGAATGACAATGTCCAACGTACCGCCGTAACCCGGTTCGACCGGAAGTATGACCGGCGCAGAATTCGATACAAAGTTGTTTGGATCCGCCGATACGGTACCATGAATGTAGATGAGCTTACCGTTCACAAAGATCTTCGCGGCCTGATTTAGTTCCTGAAAATCCAGAGTTAAGTCTTTGTAGCGGGGTGAGACCTTCAGACTAAGGCGATATGTGCCGACCACTGTCTTGTTCAGATCAGGCTGCTGCTTCGGATCTGTCCAAAAAGAATCTGCACCCAGCTTTTTCCAGCCGAGTGCAGAGAGCGTAACGGACTCAAAATGAGGCGCATCAAAAGAGGAGGAAACGGGAGGCTTGGCCTGATTGTCCTCATCAGCGATTTCAGCGGGATCCAAAAGAAGACCCGGATAGAAACTCCATCCGGTCTCCAGGAAATTCATGCCTTTCTTCTCGAAATCCCATTCCGTCATATCCAGAGTCTTATCCGAAAGGATCGGCGAATCTTTGGTATGGCGCATATTGAGGACCGCGATCCCGAACAGAACAATCAGAACAACAAAGAAGAAAAGACCTGACAAACCAAGCGTCCGAAAAATCTTCTTTCCCGAAGGCTTTTCATTCGTGATGTTTACCATATAATGTCTCCGCTATACCCGTTAGGATTTCACTCCGCACGCAGTGTGTTGCGGATCGGAGGATACGCAAAGGAATAACCACTGCCCCACTCAGTCTTGACAAACTGAATGTCCGGCGCTGCCTTCTCCATCTTCTTTCGGAGATAACTAATGTTGACCATAACCAGATGATTGTCGCACATGCCGTCATCGCCCCACACCAAAGAAAAAATGCGGGTGAACGGGACGATCACGTTCGGTGTCTCAGCGAGAAGTCTTAGAATGTCAAACTCGCGATTTGTCAGATGGACGACGTGATTATTCAGAGTGACTTCGCGCGTCTTCAGATTGATCGTAAGCGGCGGGAATTCCATAAGCAATCCGTCGGAAGTCATGTTGCGGCGGATATGAGCGGAAATTCTGGCGGACAGTTCCTGTAGGCTGTACGGTTTGGTCATGTAATCATCACCGCCGACACGGAATCCTGTAATCTTATCCTCCAGCTGGTCCCTTGCAGATAAGAAGATGATCGGGGATTTTGTGTAGACACGAAGCTTTGCCGGAAGGTCGTACGCACTGCCGTCCGGAAGCATGATGTCTAGAACGATACAGTCATAGGAATTTGTCGCGACCTTCTCCAAGGTTTGTGAAATCGTCATCGCAGTACTGACTTCATATCCCTCGTTAGAAAGAAGCACGCGGTTCACTTCAAGAATATCCGGATCGTCATCAACCAATAAAATACGTTGCTTCGCCATAATTGTTACCACCTTTTGACTGTCAGGGCACATGCCCAATTCCATAAGCAATTCTGTTTTTGATAAAAGCAGATGAATTTTACTTCCTTAATTATATACCATCTTCTCATTTATGAACATAAAAGACAAGCGAATAGGCGTCTGGGATTGTAAATAAAATAAGAACACGAGAAACATTTTTCGGAAGGTCATAACAAATATTCCAATAGATTCCATCAAAATCTACTTTACTTAATTGGTGAAAATGCTAGAATATCACTATTATTTGAGGAGGGCTTCGATCGTGGAACAAAATCTTTACT
>CAZOFY010000041.1:14485-20009 GCA_964579245.1 uncultured Mageeibacillus sp. | reverse complement strand
TGTCGACAATACTTGGCTGGTAACGGCCCGGAAAGATAGATCGTCGCCGGATTTTATGAAAGCCTTCAGTCTAAAGCTGAAGGCTTTCTTTTTTTACAACGATAGTTGCAAATCGTATATAAATGGTATAATTACACTAACTGTTTTGTAACAATGCTACGTTATTCACGCAGCTGGAGGACTGACAGTTAATCCAGAAAGAGGATGGGAGATTCCGATATGAGTGCTAAGATCCTGATAGTGGACGATGAGCCGAATATTGTAGATATTCTTAAGGCCAACTTAGAACGCGAGGGTTACACAACGTATACGGCATCAGATGGCGCGACAGGCCTTGAGATGGGCATTTCCATGAAGCCGGATTTGATTCTTTTGGATTGCATGCTTCCACGTATGGACGGGTTTGATGTATGCAGGAAGCTTCGCTTGCAGACGAATATACCAATTCTTATGCTGACTGCGAAGAGTGAAGAGATCGATAAGGTATTGGGTCTGGAGTTGGGTGCGGACGATTATATCACGAAGCCGTTCAGCGTTCGTGAGGTTCTTGCCCGCGTGAAGGCGCAGCTTCGCCGGATGAGTCTGGCGGAGAGCGAAGCGTCGGACAGCGGCAGGGCGTTGGTATTTGGAGAGCTTGAGATTGATATGGACGCCTATCAGGTCAGAAGAGGCGGAAAGATACTTGAACTTACCTTGCGCGAATTCGAACTCGTTCGTTTTCTTGCACAGAATGCAGGACAAGTATTCTCGAGAGAGACATTGCTTGAGAAGGTCTGGGGATATGAGTATTACGGAGATGTCCGTACCGTGGACGTCACTGTCAGACGTACAAGAGAGAAACTTGAACCGGATCAGAACAACTACCGATACATTTTGACAAAACGAGGAGTCGGCTATTACTTTGACAAGAGTCAGGCCTAAGCGATAGAGATGTCCGTTTTTCAATTTAATAACATTAACAACATGCCGGTCACGGATGCTTTCTCTGTTTTGAGAGAGCAACCGTTGATGGCGTCTATTCTTGTTCTGATCGGGATTGCGGCCGGCCTTTTGATCGGGTTTATGTATTCTTCGTTGAAAACCACGTTCTCAAACACGCAAGCCGATCGCCGACTCAAGACAATTGTCGCTAACTTCGAACAGGAGAAGGGTGCCTCAGAGACGATCCTTCGCGAACTTCAGGTTGGCATTCTGGCATACGGCGGGGATGGAAGACTGATTTCTGAGAATCCCTCCGCGCACGCGATTCTTTCTTCAGACCAGCTTCCTTTGACTTTGCAGCTTTTCCTTGCACAATATGGTGACGATAACGGGATCAAGGCGGCGCTTGTTCTACAGACGCCGAACATTACCGGGATTGTCCATGTCGCGGATAAGATTGTCCGACTTCGCCTCACGCAATCGCAGCTTGTAGAGAACCGCAAACCGGGCTGGATTATCATCATTCAAGATATTACCGAGCAGGAGCGGGAGGAGAAGCAGCGAAAGGACTTTGTCGCGAATGTTTCTCATGAACTGAAGACTCCACTGACAACGATATCCGGCTATTCAGAGACCTTGCTGGACTGGGGACTGGATGGCATGCAGCAAGAAGAAGTCCGGACGTATATCAATCGTATTCATGACGACGCTGTCCGGATGGATTCTCTTGTCCAGGACCTTCTTCTGCTCTCGTCGATAGACAGTCGCGGTATTCGCCCGAAGATGGGGCAATATGATATTGTATCTGTCATGAAGCAGGTGGTCGGGCGCATGCAGGTTCAGGCGGTTGAGAAAGAGATCCAGCTTGAGTCCTCTGTTCTTTCTCTAATCCCACCGGTTTTCGGAGATGCATCGGCAATTGACCGAGTCCTGACTAATCTCATATCAAATGGAATTAAATATACGGATCATCGAGGATATGTGAGCGTATCGATCCAACTTACAAATGATTATATCTCGATGAAGATTGTCGACAACGGAATGGGTGTTGCAAAGGATAATCTTCCGCGTCTCTTTCATCGCTTTTATCGTGTCGATTCTACCGGTTCCCGAAAATATGGCGGAACCGGGCTGGGTCTCTCGATTGCTAAGGAGCTGACGGAGATACAGGGCGGTACGATCTCTGTCTCCAGCGTTTTGGGAAAGGGAACAGAATTTGTCATTACGATCCCTAAAGCAGAGAAGACCTATCGGGAGACACTGACGGCAATTTTCGACGGGTCGCCCCGTCATGAAATCGTTTACGAAAATGCGGCTGTCTATTTACAATCGGCCGCAACGGAGATTGATCTTCCGGTTCCGGATATTTCTCATCTGTCGAACGAGCAGGTTGAGCAGCTTCTGGCGTTTCTCCTTACCGATCCGGATGATTATGAGCTGGAGTATAATATTGTATCGCCGGCAGAAATGTTGCCGGCCAGATATGAAGCAGCGAAAAGAACCCAGATTATCAGGGAGCAGAGCGAGAGCATACGGCCGGCTAATGTGACAGGTAAGAGAGCTGATTCGGTCCGTCAAGGGAAACAAGAACGCAATCTTTCCATCGACGGCCCTCGTACGGACACCCGGGATATACGAATACACCCGGATGTGAAGAAGACACAGACGGAATATCCGCCTGTACCAACATCCGCTGTCCGGCGGGCCTCTATGGAATCGACCGGCGAATTAAGACCGCCAAATGAGGACAAGCCGTATCGTCCGCAACGCACAGTCGCAGACAAGCACAAAGCCACTTCTCAGACTGTGACGCAATCCATGGGGAAAGATTCTCAAATACCAAGGGATCAGTTAGAAATCGAAAATCTTAGGGGGAAAAGGGATGCCATACTATCGAATCATCGGGGGACAAAAGCTGAAAGGTGAGGTAACCGTCAGCGGAAGCAAGAATGCAGTTTTGGGCATACTCGCAGCAGCGATGATGCTTGACGGGCCCTGTATTCTGGAAAACGTCCCGGACATTGCCGACGTTCGCGCCATGCTCGAGATCTGCGAGACGCTGGGAGCGGTCATCACTCCGATGGGCAATGGAATGTTCAAGATCGACCCTACCACGATCAATACACATGAAGCAACGCACGAGAAGGTAAAGAATATCCGTGCTTCCTATTATCTGCTTGGCGCTTTGTTGGCCAGGTTTAAGAAAGCCACGATGCACATGCCGGGTGGATGTAATTTCGGCACGAGACCGATCGATCTGCATCTTAAGGGTTTTTCGAAAATGGGAGCCAAGGGCACGCAGCTGTCTGATATCCGAAACGGTGTAATCCGCATCGTCGCAAACCGCCTTTCCGGCGCGCACATTTTTCTTGATGTCGTTAGTGTCGGAGCGACGATTAACATCATGCTTGCCGCGACCAAGGCAGATGGCCTGACTACAATCGAGAACGCAGCGAGGGAGCCCCATATTGTCGACGTTGCGAACTTCTTGAACGCAATGGGCGCGAATATCAAGGGCGCCGGTACGGACACAATCCGAGTAAAGGGCGTTCCGATTCTTCCGGGCGGCTTTTCCTACTCGATTATTCCGGATCAGATTGAGGCGGGTACATACATGCTGGCAGCCGCCATTACCCGCGGTGATGTCACAGTTCGCAATTTGATTCCGCGTCACATGGAGCCGTTGACTGTCAAGCTCGTAGAAATGGGTTTTCAAGTCGAGGAGAGTGAAGAATCGATTCACATCACGATTGAGGATGACGTCGAGATTGCGCCGGTTAACTTCAAGACCATGCCTTACCCGGGTTTTCCAACGGATCTGCAGCCACAGACAACCGTCCTGCTTTGTATGGCCTGCGGCATGAGCCGCATGTACGAGAATGTCTGGGATAACCGCTTTCAATATGTAACTGAGCTCCAATCGATGGGAGCAAATATCTCTGTCATCGACAGAGTAGCCTTGGTATCCGGCCCCTCACACCTTAACGGTGCCAGTGTCTCCGCAATGGATCTGCGTGCCGGTGCGGCCATGATTCTGGCGGGACTCGCGGCCGATGGGGTGACAGAGATCAGCGAAGCACATCGAATCGAGAGAGGGTACGAGAAGATCGTCGAGAAGCTTACTGCGATGGGCGCAAGAATGGAACGGTTTGATGATCCTGAGTCGAAATATCCAAAGAACGATAATATCAGTTTCTAAGGAAGCCAACAGATTCGGAGATGACATGTGAGAAACGACATTCAGATGATCCCTTTATACAGCGGCAGCAGCGGCAATGCAATCTTCGTTCAATTTGAAGAGACGAAGATACTTGTCGATGTCGGCTGTTCGACGAAGTCTATCGTCGAGGCGCTTGAACAAGTAGGGCAAAGTCCGCAGACACTTGACGCCATCTTGATAACACACGATCATAGCGATCATATCAAGGGCCTCGATGTATTCGTTCGTAAATACAATACTCCTGTTTTCGCGACCTCACATACTTGGAGGGGAATACACCGCTGTGAAAAAAAACCACATCCTTTCGCACTGGATCATACAATCCTGGCCGGTGAACCATTTCAGGTCGGAGAAGTCTCAGTATTCCCGTTTTCGACTCCGCATGATGCGAATGGATCGGTTGGGTTTCGATTTACATACAAAAATATCGCCATGGCAGTCGCCACGGACCTTGGATATTTCAGTGATGAAGTCAAGGATGCGCTGCTTGGCTGCGATGCGATTCTAATCGAATCAAACTACGACTACGAGATGTTATGGACCGGACCGTATCCGTGGGTCTTGAAGAAACGTGTCGATGGCAAGCTGGGTCATCTCTGCAACCGTGATTGTGCGGATGCAATTTGTTATCTGTATCGCAACGGGACGAAGCATTTTGTCCTTGGCCATCTGAGCCAGGAAAACAACACGCCTACGACGGCAAAGAAAGAGATATTGGCTGCGATGGAACGGATTGAAGCGATTGCCGGTGAGACCTATCACTTGCATATTGCGAATCGGTATACTCCTTCTGATCCGGTGATTCTGGCAGTCAGTAATTCTGAGGAAGACTACGTCGTGCCGCACGGCTCCACGATTAGGCAGAACCTGCGCATTGAGGATCTTTTGTGAAGCTTCAAGTCATTGCTGCCGGAAAAATTCGCGAGAAATGGCTTCGCGATGGCATAGCAGAATACGTGAAAAGACTCGGAAAATATTGCACGGTCGAAATTATCGAGGTTCCGGACTCTCCCGACACACTCCCTATTGATGTTGCGCTCCAACGGGAGGGGGAGAAAATTCTCTCCTCTATTCGCGAAAACGCACTTGTGATTGCAATGGATCTTCATGGGAAAATGCTTGACTCGCTTGCCTTCTCAGAGGAATTGACCCGCGCTTTTGAAAAGGGCGGTGCTTCCGTTACCTTTGTCATTGGCGGTTCAAACGGTTTTTCTCCGTCCGTGCTGACACGCGCCGATCAGCGCATCTGCCTTTCACCCATGACGTTCACTCATCAAATGACCCGCTTGATTCTTCTGGAGCAATGCTATCGTTCCTTCAAGATAAAGGGCGGGGAATCGTACCATAAATAGATTACAGACTACGCGTCATCGATCTGTCCTC
>CAZOFY010000041.1:0-14385 GCA_964579245.1 uncultured Mageeibacillus sp. | reverse complement strand
GATCTGTCCTCAGGCTAAAGCCCTGCGGAGGCTCACCTCGCATCGAACCATTCCATTCAATTTTATTGGAAGATTATTTTAGGAGGCTCGAAACGCGTAGTCTGTAATCTAAGAGGGAGGGCTAACGCCCTCCAGTAATAGGAATGGAAGCGATCTGTTTTCGAGAATATTAATCAATATACTCTACTCCAAGCCTAGCTACACGGGATCGTTGTTTGGCGGCGCGCGGTGGGGACATGGTTGCGACGGCATCGGATAAGACCCTGACGGAAAACCCGTTCCGGATGGCTCCCTCGGCCGTCATCGGTACGCAACCACAGCCATCAACACCAATGATATCTATCGCATCGATGCCGGCCGATCGAAGGGCTGTCAGTAGTTCCGGATTTGTAAAGGAGTCCCCGGCATATTTCTTAAAAATGTTGTTTGATACGACATTGAGCTCGTCTGCGAGTTCTGTCATAGGGTCGCCGTCGAAGGCAGAGACAGGACTTAGGCGGCTGAGGAGATTCTTTTTCATCAGTTTTCGTATATAAAAGACGCAAGAGGACGGATACTCAGAGATGTGGCGGTTGACCTGTTCCAGAAGTTCCGCATTGTTATACTTGAATAATTTTGCGTGATTTTTGCCGACAAGGATACGTTGCATGTCAATAACAAGAAGTGCTGTTTTCATATGACCTCCCATGATTCGTCCGGCGCGGACATCAGAAAAAGATTGCGGATTCGTGAGTCTTGATTCGGCTTGATTTCGGAGTATTCGAGGACAAGTGTCTTTAGTCGATCACATAGCTCGGCGTAAGTCTGATCATCGAGGACGAGGTCGGGTGAGACCATGAAAAGCTTGTCGCGCTTGGTATCGACACTGCGCATTGAAAAATAAGCGTCGTACTTTTTGTGTATCATTCGAAGGAAAAGAAGTGTGGCCGCCATATAGTCGTTGGTGGTTTCATCTCCGGAAATGGTAACCTTGCGCAGAACATAGGTGCGGCAGATCTGCCCCCGGATCCTGTCTTCGGATATGACTTCCAGGATCTCGTTTTCAGCCATGCGCTTGCAGTAGCGATAAACGGTAGCGCGAGAGATATCCGACATGGCATTTGCTATTTCAAAGGTCGTTGCGCTTCGATTGGCAGCTATGTGCTGCAGAATTCGGTAGGCGATCGGGTTGCCGAGAAGCTTTTCGAGATCGGTCATGAAGATGATCCTCCTTCCATACTATTCTCAAATATGAGAATAGTACGGTTCTGGTCATATGTCAAGGTCTTTCGTTGATGTATCCGGATTCGTCTTTTCGGAACTGCGCATATGACCGGACTGTCGATTCAGGAAAGGAGAAAATGAAAAACCCCTCTTCCGGATGCTTTATCCGAAAGAGGGGCCAATGAGTGCTGTCACGTTTATTAGAATAACTTGGGAAGACCCAGACCGCCCAATGCATCACCGATGTTACCGGCGGAAATCTTGGCCTTGATTCCATCGATTAGCGGCTGGATCTGATCATCCGGCAGGTCGATGCCGACAACAGACTCGATTGCCTTGATGGGGTCTTTTTGAAACTTGTCGGCAAAAGTATTGTCATTCTGAACTTTTTCTACGATTTCTTGGATTTTTTCCTGGATATCAAACATCTCTTTACCTCTTATTCTGGTTTCTCGGTTTTAGCATCGACGACATTTTTCTGGACGCTGGCGATTCCGTTTGTTGCACTGGCCTTGGACTTGTAGCCTTCGGAGGTGGCGATGATTTCGCCGTTTCTGGCTTTGAGGCGGAAGCGATACTCGCCCCCTTTGTCGAGATAGAGTTCAAATTTGGGGTTTACGGCGGTAACAACGGGGTCAACGGTCTGGTCTTCCATGTTCGCAATCTGAGCATTTTTTGTGACGCTCTCAACTCCGGCAAGGCAGGAGGCCTCAGATGCATAGACCTGAGAGGAGGCGACGATCTGTCCGTTCGTGGCATAAAGATCAAATTTGTAGCCTGTGTTCGTTTGCTTGACGATAAACTTTCCCATAAATTACTACTTTCGAATGTCGATACATTCATTGTAGCGACATTTTAACGGGTATTCAATGAATATGACAGCATGCATAGAATCTATTTATCGAAAAATCATGAAACAGCAGATCAATTTGTGTTCTTTACATGGATTGCATGGAGTCCCTTTTTTTTCTTGGTAAAATCGCGTAGTCTAGATGGTGGAATTGTTTTATTCTCGATGATCTGTCCTCGGTTTTCTTCGCAAACCTGCGGAGGCTCATCTCAAATAAACAATTCCACTACATGTATCAGAGGAAGTTTTTGAGGGGGCTCATCGCACATGGACCATTCCATTGGAAATAAATGAATCGCAGTTGACGGAGGAATGCTGTATGGGTGCAGTGGATAAGATAAACAATTCAGCGGCGCAAGGCGATATCAGTTCTTGTGTCTATGATTTATACGGCCGGGATTTAGACCGTTTGTTCGAAGTGGCAATACGCTTTGACGGGCAATTTTCTACGGCAGGTGAAGTATTCTTTTTTCGGGCACCGGGGAGGACGGAGCTCGGAGGAAATCATACGGATCATCAACGCGGCTGTGTTTTGGCCGCCGGGATTTCGCTTGATGCAATCGGAGCTGCGGCGAAGAATGCGAGAAACGTCATTCGGATTTTCTCGACAGGATTCCCGTCAGATGAGATGAATGTCAGTGACTTAGCCCCGAGGGTGTCGGAACATTCTTCCTCTCTCGCGTTAGTGCGCGGGGTGGCCGCGGGGTTTATGGAAAAAGGATATCGAGTCTCTGGATTTGATGCCTATACGTCGTCCGAAGTTTTGCCGGGAAGCGGCTTATCGTCATCCGCTGCATTTACTGTCCTTCTGGCGAACATGATGAATGTGTTTTTCGCGCAGGGAAAGGAGTCGCCGGTTTCTCTTGCGAAGATTTGCCGACAAGCGGAGAATCTTTATTACGGGAAGCCAAGCGGCTTGATGGATCAAATGGCGTCGTCATTGGGGGGCATTGTCGCGATGGACTTTAAAGACCCGGAGGAACCGCTTGTCAAAAGGATTACGTGTGATTTCGGCGTGCTGGGCTATGAAGTTATTATTGTCGAGACGGGTGCGGATCACGCCGGTCTTACCGATGAGTACGCATCGATTCCGCGCGAAATGAAGGACGTTGCGGATGTTTTCGGCAAAGATGTACTGCGCGATGTGGATCCGGAGGATTTTCTCATGCGAATTCCGGAGGTGCGGGCGAGAGTTGGGGACCGGGCGGTACTGCGCGCGATGCATTTTTTCGATGAACAGGAGAGAGTGAAATCCGAGATCCATGCGCTGGAGTCGGGTGATATGGCTTTGTTTCTGGACTTAGTCAATGCATCCGGCGATTCTTCTTGGCGATATTTACAGAACATTTTTGTCTCGAACAACCCCCAAAAGCAGGAAGCGGCCGTCGTCCTGGCGCTTTGTCGTCGGCTGCTCGGCACAAGCGGGGCTTGTCGTATTCATGGCGGCGGTTTCGGAGGAACTGTGCTTGTTTTTGTCGAAAAGGATCGGCGTGAGTCTTTGGTATCCGGCTTGGATTCTGTGCTTGGTGCAGGCTGTTGTCGGACACTTCGGCTCGTGGAGGCCGGAGGCATGCTTTTATTTTGAGTTCTTAAAAAGAAGCACACCTACTGCCGATGGGTGATCGACGATAAAGGCCTCCTTTTCATTGCATAAGGTGTTGAAGTTTTTGCGAGAATAATTGCTAGGCCAAAATAAATTATTTTTGTGTATGCTAAATAAACATTTATTATGAAAGCGTTAAATTTAATATTCACCAAAAAGAAATAATATATATTGACAGTGTATTTTTTTTGATATAAGTAGATTGATTCTATTGTGAATCCCGGGGAATTTCCAATATGAAAATTAGAAAAGAAAGGTGATCATTATATGAATTAGAAATTTGCCTGTCTTCTTTTATCATTTGGAATGATGACATCGGTTCTCGGTGGTACAGCAGTCGTTCGTGCAGGGTCTTCTTCGGGTACAGTCTACCTTTGGCGCTCAGGAAATTCTGAGTGGGTGGCGCATGATTACAAAGACTCCACCGGAAAATGGTCTGCATATGTTGATGATTGTGATTTTGAAGGTATTCCGTATGGGATTTTCGGAACAAATTATGTTGTAACGCGGCCATACACACGTAGTTATCAGGGGGTACATGATAAGACCTCGGACACTCTTACTTTCTCGTGCCTTGATAAATATCAATCCAAATCCTATTGGTCAGGTTATCAAGGGGGGGGAAATACCTATATACTAAGAGCGAGTCTGTCTTCCTCCTCGGCGAATTGGGCAGGATATGTGCTAATTGACTTTGCAGCGTAATTGGTGAAGGGGGCATTCTATGATACCTATGAAAAGAAGGCGTTTATCTTTACTCCTGTTGGCTGGATTTCTGTGTGTTGTAAGATGCTCTTATCACTCTGAACCTTCTACCTCAGCGGTTCAGAGCTATGATGAACTCCCATTTGGAATGAGTGATTCAGATACCTTCTCTTCAACCGTTTCGGATATGACGCATGAATCGTCGACTGATGTTGATTCGAAGAATTTTTCTCTCACGGATGTTGACGGATATCCCGTTCTTGATGGTAGAATATCAGATTTGATTGGAGTTCATGCGAAGATTGTTTGTGACAGAGATCTGGAGAATCCCGGTTCAGCAAGTATCGATGTTGCTATACCGGACCTTTATGTTCCAGCGGATGTTGATTCATTCTATGAACCTGATGGAGAAGTTCTTGATGACTATACCAAACTTTTTCGAAATTCCTGGGGCATGTGGACGGATTTTCGTTATTCTGAATATAAGAACTCTGAAGATCGTATACTCAGCTTCAGGTGCTTAAGCTCAGCCTTTTCAATAACAACATCGGAAGGTCTTACATTTTATGGTGTGATTCCTGATCGAATTCCATGGGACTCGGATAGCTATCCCTGGGGAGCAGAGGAGTTTTCTTTTACCACACACGAGGAAGCGTTCGCGGATTTGCAGTCTTATGCAGAACGTCTGTCGATTGTTGTTTCACCACAATACGACATTTATAACATCACTCCCGAATTCTTTTCTCTCCTGAGTCGACTGGACAGTGGATTGCTGGATACTCCCCTGCCCCAAAAAACATGGACGGATGAGGATAGTTTGTATAGAATTTCCGCTTCGCTAGACTGGAATAATCTTCCCATCTCTAATTCTATGCTGGATCCTGTGTTGTATGAGATGCCGGATTCGCGTCAATCCTATCACGGTGTAAATCCTGTCTGGATAGACTACTTCGCAAATGCTGAGGGAGTGCAGTTTTTTTATGCATCAAGTGGATTCTCGTTGAACGAAAAAGGAGAGGAACTTCCTCTTGTTTCAATGTACACAGCCCTTGGATCTTTGCAGGAGCATTTTAAAGCAACGCAGGATATCGAAGCTTATCCACATCAGTTTGAGAACACGAATGCCTCCATTGACTTGATCAAACTATGCTATTTGCCACTTTATAAAGATCCGATTAACCCGGCGGATTCTCAAATAGAATCCGCCGCAGAATCCGATACTCCACCTGATTCTGTAGCGGAACTCATTCATGTAATGGTTCCTTGCTGGACGTTTCGTATGGTGTATTCGAATCCGTTCTCCGGAGTAAGCGTTTTGAATTTTACAGTAGATGCTACTACAGGTGAATATTTGCCAAGCTATAGTGAGAAACCGATAACGGAGTATGTTGAATGAGAAAACGATTGCTGATTCGTCTCTTATGTGTTGCCATTATTTTCCTGCTTGCGTTTCCCTCCGCATGTGCCTCGACGGGGAATACGGATGATGATTTATGGTATGAACCGCGTGATTGCGCATACTTTGAGGCAATTCCATTAGAGATCCGCCCGAATGACCAGTTTGTGAATTCGAGCTTCGCATTGACCTGTTCATGCGCGACCGATAAACAGATCGCGATGATCCTCACGTATCGAGACAACGTGAGCTATCAGCCGACGGGTGCAGAGCTTGTGATTCTGGACAAGGAAGGAAAAGTATTAAACAGAACACTGATTTCCACGATATCTGCGGATTTCTTGCCTGAAGTAGCCCGATATGATTCAGAAGGCCGACTAAACATCCTTGGCACGATGCCGGATAATTCGCAACGTATTCTTGTTATCGGAGACGATGGATCAAAGCTGTCCGAGACGATTCTGATGCCGATAACAAATGTGTTTTACATTGATATTCTGCCATATCATTCTGGCTGGGCTCTTCTCTCCTATGACAGAATTAGCTTCTCCGACCGGCAAGGTGAGATTTATTCGGATATACCGCTGGAAGGAGAACCTAAAGACGGTTGCTTTACATCAGAAGATGGTGAGAATCCATCTGTTTTGCTCTGGAACGAAAATATAGGATTCTCCGTATCATCTGCCAACGCGAAATCATCCGCTGTGTCTGACACTCCGATCGAAAATCTCCCTTTCCCCGAACGGTTTGATCCGTTCTTATTTACAATAAACGGACCCTATGCAATCAATGATTTTGGTGTTTATTCTTTCAATTCACAAGGAAAAATTTCACAAATTGCGGATTGGAATCGGATCGATGTTCCGCTATCGCGATATTCTATGGCGGCAGAAATAACTACAGTCCTTAATGATGATTTGATGATTCGAGCTTACCAACCGGCTAACGAATATGGAAACGACGAAATAAACCTTCTTGTTCACCGGGATCAGGATCCGAATGCCGGGAAACCGACGATAACGATCGGCGGATATGGCGTCGCCTCAACGCTGATGCAAAGGGCTGTTTACTATTACAACACAGGAAACTTTGAAAGTCGGGTAGCGCTCGTAGATTACCGTGAAAAATATCCGTTTTCGGACGCAAGCTCAATGGTTCGAGCAAAGGCAGCAATTCTTGCAGATATGAGTTCCGGCAAGGGAGCTGATATCTATGCCGGCATTGAATTCGATTACGATCAGTGGGGCGATGCGGGTCAGGTTATGGATCTGTCACCGATGTTTAATGAGGGCGGTATTCTGCATGCCGAGGATGTATTGCCGGCACTGACAGAAACAAATCGACACAATGGGAAAATATACAAAGTATTCCCATCGTTCTCCATGTGGGGATGTATAGGGTATTCGACGCTAATCGGCGAAGACATTCATCTCACAATCGATCGCATAGGAGAACTGAGGGAGACAGCCTCGCAGGATCAAATGATCCTGTCGGGTTGGTCGAGCACGGATCTGGCGATTAACGCGGTCCAGTTTCGCATGCAGGATTTCATCACGGAGAATGGTTTCTCGATATCTGATTCGGAATTCCAAAGAATTCTTGACTTTGCATCTACTTATGGCCAATCAACTCCCGGTGGAATGCAGTCCGCTGATACCAATTTGATGTATGCGACAGAAGATCTTCTGCTGGATCGAGTTAATTTAAGTTCTCCGAAAGAGTTTTGGGAGAATGATCAAAGAGGAACCTCTCCGATGATATTCTACGGAATGCCATCGCTCAATGAGAGTGCTCGGATTATACAGCCGCAGAGTGTTGTCGCTATCTCTTCGGGTACAAAATATCCGGAGGCTTGCATGAACTTCATTAGCATTCTTCTGTCGGATGAGATGCAAATATTTGCAGGTGAAAATTTCGGTATTCCGGTTATGCGCGATGCCTTTGAAGAGCAAATCCAGAACGCTATGCAGCCGGTAGAAGTAAGTGGTGAGAATGCCCCGGTGAGGTTGCCGATGAGCGCAGAGTCCGCGGCACGATATCGTGAAAGCGTAGACTCACTCAACTATATCTATATTGTTAACATCGATACATGGAGCCTATTAAGAGATGAGTTCGAGTCCTACTTTTCAGAAGGGAAAAGTGCAACCTCTGTCAGGGAGTCGATGATCAATCGAATGAATGTGTATTTCAGTGAGAACTCGAAACAATGATTAACATCTCGTAGTTTGAATTACCAGTGCTTGTTTAATGTATAGCAAGGAAATTCTGCATCATGATGTCGCCATGCTCTGTCAGGATGGATTCCGGGTGAAACTGAACACCGTAGACGGGGTATTCCTTATGCATGAGCCCCATGACGGTCTCGTCGGGAGCGTCCGCTGTGACGGACAGACAGTCGGGTGTCGTGGTCGGGTCGGCACATAGGGAATGATACCGGGCGACCTCGACAGTATCCGGAAGTCCTTCGAAAATAGGGCAGAGCGCCTTTCCCGAATTGTTTTTTCGAATGTTGACGGACCGTCTTTTCCCGTGAATGAGCTCCGGCGCGTGAATAATGGTTCCGCCGAAAGCCTCGAAAATACTCTGATGACCAAGGCAGATTCCTAGAAGAGGAATTTTGCCGGCGAAATGCTTGATCACAGGAATAGAGATGCCGGCGCTTACAGGAAAACCGGGGCCGGGAGAGATGATGATGTGAGAAATAGAAAGTTTCTCGATTTCTTCGATGGTGATGGCATTGTTTCTGACAACACGAATATCGGGGTTAATCCCGCCCGCCAGCTGGAAGACGTTGTAGGTGAAGGAGTCGAAGTTATCAATTAAGAGGATCATCGCATCTCACCCGCTTTCTCAAGCGCCACAAACAGAGCCCTGGCTTTGTTGACGCTTTCTTCGTATTCTTTTTCGGGATCGGAGTCGGCAACGATACCGGCGCCAGCCTGAACATGGATCTTGCCACCACAGATAACGGCGGAACGGATGGTAATGCAGGTATCAAGATTGCCGTCAAAGCCGATGTACCCGACCGCGCCGCCGTATGGCCCGCGGCGAAGGGGCTCGAGCTCGTCGATGATCTCCATCGCCCGGACCTTGGGAGCCCCGGACAGGGTGCCGGCGGGCAGGATCGAGCAGAGAACATCGACAGGAGTATAGTTGTCTGACAGCTGTCCTTCCACGTTGGTTACGATATGCATAACATGCGAATATCTCTCGACATGACCGATGTTTTTAGCGGCAACGGTCCCGATTTTCGAGACTTTACCAACGTCATTGCGTGCCAAGTCGACCAGCATGTAATGCTCGGAGATCTCTTTTTCGTCAGCAAGGAGCTCAGCCTCAAGATTCAAGTCCTCCGTCTCGGTCTTGCCGCGCGGACGAGTGCCCGCGATGGGACAGGTCGCAATGACGCCGTCTTGTACGCGAACGAGCATCTCCGGCGAGGAACCTACGATTGCCGAATCTTCGAACTGCAGGTAAAACAAATAGGGTGAAGGATTTACGTTTCTGAGAGCCCGATAGATCGGGAGAGGATCTCCGGCATAGTCGGCCGAGAATCGTTGGGAAGGGACGCACTGAAAAATATCGCCGTCTCGAATGTAATCCTTCGCCTTTTCAACGGAGGCCATATAGTCCTCCTTTGTTGTTTCGGATTCGAAACGCAGATCCTCCGGGTGGACCTTCGATGGAGCCGGGGACTCGCCTTGCGTCAACTCGTTATTGATTTCTCCGAGTCGAAAAGCAGCGCGCGAGTAAGCATCCGCGCCGCCGTCAGATTCTACGTTGACGATCAGTGTCAGTTCGTTCTTCAGGTGATCGAAAACAATGACCTCACCCGGGACGAGAAGAGAAAGATCCGCAATTCCAAGTGTGTCGGGATTGTTATCCGGCAGGATCTCAGAATACCGGACGAAATCATAGCCAAAAAAGCCGACGAGCCCGCAGTAAAAATGCTGTACATAGGAGAATTTCGGCGACTGGTACTGAGAAGACAAAGCCTTGATCTGAGAGACGGGGTCCTTGCCGAGTAGGCTGGCTGGGAATTCTTTGCCGTCTTTTTTGTACGTTGATCTACCCTTTTCAACCGAAAAGGTAAGTAACGGTTTTCTTCCCATGATGGAATATCTTGCCCAGCGCTCGCCGTTCACGACGCTCTCCAGGAGAAAAGAATAGGGACGCATGCCGAAGCGGCGGAAAACTGAGATTGGCGTGAACATGTCCCCGTTAAATTTCTGGACGACGGGAACGATGCGTGCCGTTTGAGACAAAGAAAGATACTCTTGAAAAGAGGGGAGAATCATGCTCGACCCTCCGTCAGTTCTTTTGCGAAAAGACCAATCTTCTCGGCGATCTTTTCACCGGAGAGGCCTTCCTTCAGTCCGTCTTCGATCCGTCTGACGATCGCCGAACCGACGATCACACCGTCAGAAAGCTGCCCCATCGACCGGAACTGCTCTGGCGTCGAGACACCGAAGCCGACGCATTTAGGAATATCAGAGTAACGGTTAAGTTTTTCGAAGTAAGCGCTGAAATCCGTAGCAAAGCTGCTTCTTTCACCGGTGACGCCAAGAGAAGCAACGCAGTAGAGAAAGCCCTTCGCTTGCTCACAGATCCTGACGGAACGTTCATCGGATACCGGCGTGACCATAGAGATCAAATAAACGCCATGCGAAAGCGCCGTCGGCTCAGCTTCCGTGCGCTCCTCTAGCGGCAGATCAGGGATGATAACGCCGGAGATGCCCGCATGCTCGCAAGCCGCAAAAAACCGCTCGATCCCGTATACGAACACGGAGTTAAAGTATAAAAGAAGAACGACCGGCACCTTTTCGTACTCAGAGGTGACTTTTTTTGCGAGCGCGAAAACATCGCGAAGGCGGGTTCCGTTTGCCAGGGCACGCATATCCGCCCGCATAATAACGGGACCGTCAGCGGATGGGTCGGAATAGGGAACACCGAATTCGACCAGGTCTGCGCCGTTCTCAATCAGTGCCTTCGCGACCAGATAGGATGTCTCGAGATCGGGGTCTCCGGCTGTAATAAAGGGAATGAATGCTTTTTTATGTTCCATGCGAAGCTTCGCGAAAAGTGTATCGATACGGTTTTTTATTTGACTCATATCCTTATCTCCTTACTTGATGTGTCCGCGATAGCGGCCGATTGCTTCGACGTCCTTGTCGCCGCGCCCGGAAAGGGTCACGACCACGCGATCACCGGTTTTAAATTCATCCTTCATCTTACGTACGAGCGCAACTGCGTGCGAGCTCTCAATCGCGGGAATAATACCCTCCATCAGACTTAGATATTCGAATGCCTGTACGGCTTCTTCATCTGTTATGGGATAGTATTCCGCACGCTTCACAGCCGAAAGATGTGCATGCTCCGGGCCGACGCCGGGGTAATCGAGACCTGCCGATATGGAATAAACAGGCATGATCTGGCCCTCGTCGTCCTGCAGGAAAATCGACTTCATTCCATGGAAAACGCCGGTCGAACCCTTGGTAATCGAGGCCGCATGACGCTCTGTCTCTACACCATCTCCGCCTGCTTCAGCTCCGATTAAACGGACGCCTTCATCCTGTAGGAACGGATAGAAGGAACCCATCGCATTACTTCCTCCGCCGACACATGCGAGAATTGCCGTCGGCAGGCAATGGAAGCGTCTGCTCATCTCTTCTTTGATCTCATCGCCGATGACTCGCTGCAGATCGCGGACAATCTGTGGATACGGATGCGGTCCGACAACGGAGCCGATGACGTAAAAGGTATCCTCGACTCTGCGCGACCATTCTCGCAACGCTTCACTCGTCGCGTCCTTCAGCGTGCCCGTTCCGTCTGTAACCGAGTGAACCTTCGCACCGAGAAGCTCCATGCGATACACATTGAGTGACTGGCGAACGGTGTCCTCGATACCCATAAACACATCGCATTCCAGACCAAACAACGCGGCTGCCGTCGCCGTCGCTACACCGTGTTGACCGGCACCGGTCTCCGCAATCACACGCTTCTTGCCCATGCGGCGGGCCAGGAGAACCTGCCCTAACACGTTATTAATTTTGTGCGAGCCGGTATGATTCAAATCCTCGCGCTTCAGGTAGACATCGAAGCCCAGATCCGCGGATACACGCTCCGCGTGATACAGAAGAGAGGGACGGCCGGCATAATCGCGCAGCAACGAGCGGTATTCTTTTTCGAATGCCGGGTCACTCTTTGCGTCGATAAACGCCTGCTCCAGTTCACCTAATGCGCACATCAGCGTCTCTGCGGCGTACTGCCCGCCGAATTCGCCATATCTTCCTTTTTGCATCGTATTCACCGATCCTTTCTTGTTACAGAGATTGCTTCTTATTGTTGACCCGGTATACCGGATAGAAGTTCTTTCATCTTTGCATCGACGCTTAATCCCTCGCCCGTATGGATTGCGCCGCGCATCAGGCTCTCGCCGATCAGGACGGCATGCGCTCCGCTTCGATAACAACGAGACAGATCTGCCGGGGTATGAATGCCGCTCTCGGATATGATCGTCCTGCCCTGAGGAATCATCGGGGCCAGACGTTCGGTGACGGAGAGATCAACATGGAAGGTCTTCAGGTCGCGGTTATTGATCCCGATGATATCGGCACCGATATCCAAGGCGCGCATCAACTCATCCATCGTATGGACCTCGCATAATACGGATAGTCCCAGTTCGCCTGCCAATTCTCGAAAAGAAGAGAGTACGTCATCCGGCAAAAGCGCAGCGATCAGAAGAATCGCAGAGGCGCCCAGAATCCGGGCCTCATAAATCTGACTGGGATCGATGGTAAAATCCTTGCGAAGGACGGGCAAGGAGACCTGATTCACGATATCCGTCAGGTGAAAATCACTTCCCAGGAAGAAATCCTGCTCGGTCAAGACCGATATGGCAGATGCACCGGCGGCCTCATAAGCCAGTGCCTGCTCAGCCGGACGGAAATCCTCCGTAATGATGCCCTTCGAGGGGGAGGCCTTCTTGACCTCCGCAATGATAGTAAGTGGCTTCGCACGTAAAGCGTTGGCAAAAGACCTCGTGATGATGGGAGAAGCATTTGCCTTTTCGCAAAGCTCCTCCATCGTATGATGCTCCATGCGGGAGAGAATGCGCTCGGCTTTTTTTGCGGTGATCCGATCGAGGATTGTACCCGTCGTGGTCGTCCGCTCGAGTAAAGCGCCGGGGTTAAATGGCTGCGTAATCATTTTGCTCTCCTTACACCAGATTCTTGATATCGTCGCGGTTCGTAAACGCGCGAATCTCATCAAGCTTAGCCAGTGCCTTACCGTTATCGATAACGTCCTGTGCGATCCGTACCGCTTCCTGCATAGATGCCGCCTTCTGCCCGATATAAATCGTTGCCGCAGCGTTCAACACGACGATGTCACGGTGCGGGCCCTTCTCGCCTCCGAGGATCCTAAGCGAAATCTGTGCATTCTCCTCAGGCGTTCCGCCCTGGAGGTCAGCAAGGGTATATCTCGCCAGACCGAACTGCTCGGGTGTGATCGTGTACTCCTCGATCTTGTCGGGGAACACCTCCATAATATACGTTTCGCCGGTGTTTGTGATCTCATCGGATCCATCAGACCCGTGAACGACCATCGAGTGTTGTTCTCCCAGGTTTTGTAAGGTTTGTGCGATAAAGGGCATAATCGCCTGATCGTAAACGCCAAGAACCTGACCGTTCGCCGAAGCGGGATTAGACAGAGGCCCCAGGACATTAAAGATGTTTCTGACACCGAGCTGTCTTCTGACCGGACCCGCGAAACGCATGGCCGGGTGGAAATTCGGAGCGAACATGAAGCCGAAACCGATCTCTTCTATCGAACGCTCGACAGCAAGCGGTGAGAGGGCGATGTTGATGCCGATCGACTCATAGAAATCGGCGCTTCCTGAGCGGCTCGAGACCGAACGGTTGCCGTGCTTCGCGACGATTGCACCTGCGGCTGAGGCTACAATGGCGGCTGTCGAAGAGATGTTAAAGGTGTTCGTACCGTCACCGCCCGTACCGACCGGATCAACACAGAAGTCGACCTTCGGATGGATGCGATTCGCTTTTTCAGCGAGTGCCCGAGCACCGCCTGTAATCTCAGATACAGATTCGCCCTTCACGCGCAAAGCGACAAGAAGTCCCGCGATCTGCGCATCGGTGGCCTGACCGGACATGACCTGGTCGATGGCGTCGTAAGCCTCTTGTTCTGTCAAGCTGTTCCCGTCAATAATAGTCTTGATGGCATGTGTGATTCTCATACTTCATTTCCGCCTTTCCGAAATATCACCTTTCTCGTTCGGCAGACACAAAAAAACCCTTGTCTCTGCCAATAAATGCAGGGACAAGAGCGAAAAACACTCCTGCGGTACCACCTTGCGTTAGTCGAAAAACGACTCCCTCGGTCATCGCACAACCATGCGACTCTGCCGGATAACGGGTCAGATCCCCGTCGACGCCTACTCGAAAATCTTTCGGGTCGCCCTCGCAAGTCCATTCACTACGTCCCGCCATATCGCAATCCCACCGCCTGCGACTCTCTGAGATATTGGAATCATACCTACTACTCTTGCTCAACAGTTTGGTACTATTAAGTTATCGTCATTCTATTCGCATGGAAAAGAAATGTCAACAG
>CAZOFY010000040.1:18292-20294 GCA_964579245.1 uncultured Mageeibacillus sp. | reverse complement strand
TTGATATATATGCATCAAAATTAATTTGGAGACCATTTTGAGCGAAGCAAGTAATACAAGAGTCCCTTTGCGTGACGATCTTAAGCAGTAGCTGCAGCCGTTTTGGATCGCGCAAGAAGGAGATGCCACTACAAATTCCTAACCGACAATTGCTGAAGAGGCTTGAACGAACAGGAAAAGTCAACGCCTTTAGACGCCGGCAAGTAACACGCGCTTATAGCCCTGGAGCATATCACCCATTTGGCGGGGGGGGTATGATTCTGCTTTCAAACACAAATCCATTCTATATGAACTTTTCCGGCAGAAAAATCCCCCTGTTACAATTGTCTTAGCAGCCGACCTCTGTAAAGACCTCGTCAGTCCGGCAACCGTTCGGGAATGGCACCGTAGTATTCTTCGAGCGAAAGGTTACCGGCGTATAGCTCTGTGGCGAGCTCTGTCCCGACGAAACGATAATGCCACGGTTCATAGGCATATCCGGTTATTAGGGTCTTGTCCGCGGGATATCGCATAATAAAACCATATTCCTGGCAGTGCTCCGTAACCCAAGCACCTGCGGTGGTTTGTGCAAAACCGCTGCTGATTTCTCTAACATCTTCCGTGCTGATATCGAGCGCGAGACCGAGATTGTGTTCGGAACGGCCTTCGA
Source organism: uncultured Mageeibacillus sp. (assembly GCA_964579245.1). GTDB lineage: Bacteria > Bacillota > Clostridia > Saccharofermentanales > Saccharofermentanaceae > Firm-13. The sequence goes on along the minus strand of CAZOFY010000040.1, from coordinate 19,645 downwards.
GCGCATTCTTCGAACAGCAATACCCGATGCCGTTTTTTGCGGTGGAACGCTCGAAAAGTGCGGCTTGTTCCTCAAAAGTTCGGTAGCCGTCACAAAGATACAGGGTATTGCCTGTTGCGGTTTCGCAGTCTTTTCGCATCTGATTCCAGGCGTCGACCGCTTCAGGACGGATCACTTCACCTGACGAGGATTCGGCTTCGACCAGCTCGGGCGCATAATCCTCCGGGATAGAAAAATACTTGTTGACCAGGACATCGACCCCGTTAGGATTCGTGATGACAGTCGGTATGATCGTACGCGGATCGGCATAGCCGTCATACCAAGAGATCTCGCTGGCGGGCTGTTGTGTCGGTGTCGGGGTAGCAGAAGGCGTCGGCGTTGGGGTTGCGGATGGGGTCGGGGTAGCGGTGGGCTGCGCTGTCAAAGAAGGTGACGAGGGAGTGGTTGATTCTCTCGATGTCTGCGGTGATAGGGATGCATCACCAGATTGCGTCACGGATTTTGTGGTATAGGCCGAGCATGACGTAGATGCCGCCGTGAGGCAAAGAAGGATCAGGATCATGATCGTTTTTCGAATCGGATTGCGAGTTCTGGCGGATGAATGGATACTCATGATTACTCCCGTCAATGTTTGATGTGAGAAGACTACTCGCCCGGTGGTGTCAAGGCTTGCGGTTTTTCATAATACTCTTCTAAGGTGATTCCTCTCTCGTAGACTTCCGTAGCAATTTCAATTCCGACATAGCGGTAGTGCCAGGCTTCATAGCCGTATCCGGTTATTTCTCCCATGTTCGGAGGATAACGCATAATAAACCCATAGAGGTGTCCATTCTCAACGACCCATTTCCCTGCGAGGGTATCGGCAAAGCCGTCGCGGATCTCCGGGTCGTCTGCTGTGTTGATATCAAGTGCAAGACCTAGACTGTGCTCGGATCGACCCTGAAACGCATTCTTCTCACATACCTTATCGATGCCTCTTCTGACGATTGCGTTCGAAAAACTATAGGTCTGATCGGCATAGGATCGATAGCCTGACACCAGAAAGAGTTGATATCCGGTTGCTGTGAGACAATCCTCACGCAACTGATCCCAGGCTTCTTCTGCTTCCGGACGTAATTGCTGTCCGTTTGAGGAGTCCGCGTATACCAGCTCAGGAACATATTCCTCAGGCATAGCGTAGTATTTGTTGATGAGGACTCCGATCTCTCCGGGATCCGTCACAATCTCCGCACGGATTGAGCGCGGATCCACATACCCGTCATACCAGACAGGCTCGGAAAAAATGGGCTCGATGTATTCCGGCTCCGGCGTAGGAGATGGAGTAGGTGTGGCAGTCGGAGACGGCGTCGGGGT
>CAZOFY010000040.1:0-18192 GCA_964579245.1 uncultured Mageeibacillus sp. | reverse complement strand
GGCGTCGGGGTCGACGTGGGAGACGCCACAGGAGCACTCTCCGTCGTCGCGGCAGACGTTGTTGGAACTTCTGTCGCGGAAGATGATCCTGCGGTCATTGTTGGCTGTGGGGGCTCGTATGCGTTTTGCGCACGGAAGGAGGCGGCCTGAGTACAGGAGGCGGGTAGAAGACACAGCATCAGAACAGCGATTATTAGAAATGGGAGATACAGAGAACGATTCTTCACGTGACACCTCGACAAGTAAGAGTAATGATAAACATAAACAGTATACCTCAAGGATCTTTCCCCTTCTATATTGACACGCAAAACGTCATGAACCTATAATATAAGCATGAACTTCGGGGCGGGGCGTGATTCCCCACCGGCGGTAATGCGGCGAATAACAGCCGACGAGCCCGCGAGCAGATGCTGAGCCGGTTAGATCCCGGTGCCGACGGTATAGTCCGGATGGTAGAAGTGAGCAGGTTCCGTCATGTGACGGATCGCATTTTCTGCTTTTTATCGGCTCTCCCGAATCAAATACGGGGGAGCCTTTTTTCTCGAAGAAGAGGAGGAAAAATGGAACAGAATTCGCTAAAATCGACAGAATCGACAAAAGTTTGGGACCGTTCGAAAACTCTCTACATTACGATGCTAGGTGTTCTTGCAGCGCTGTCAATCGCCATGATGTATATGATGCAGATCCCATTGATTCCTGCGGCGCCCTATCTTCTGTATGATATGGCAGATATTCCGATCCTGATCGCGACGTTGTTTATGGGCCCTTTAGCAGGGATTGTCCTGACAGTTATCGTCTCAGTCATTCAGGGTGTTACGATCAACGCATCCGGCAGCGTAATCGGCGTGGTTATGCATATCGTTGCCACGGGGGCCTTTGTGGTCGCCGTCGGACTGCTTCGCAAAGTCTGGCCGAAGAGAAGCTTATTACCGATAGCATGCGGAGTCCTTGCGATGACCGCGATTATGATTCCGCTAAATCTTTTGCTTACCCCCCTATACACAGGGATGCCGGTTGAGAAGGTCGCAGAAATGATTGTTCCGGTTCTGGTGCCCTTTAATTTCCTGAAAGCGGGAATCAACGGCTTTTTAACGTTCGTTATTTACCAGATCCTCTATCACGCCTTTCCCAAGCTTTTGAAAAATCGCCAAGGTTGATTTCTTCATCAAGCTCCCCTAGAATGTATATATCTGTATAATTGAATACTCGGGGGTTAGCATGAAGATATTACGCGAAAAGTTGCTTGCTGTTACTGGTCTTGTTTTGTCGGTGATCATGATTCTGACGATCCTGTCCTCCTCCTTCGGCAGCGTTTTTGCTGCTGCGGCGTTGGAACTGGATATCAAGGAGACGAACAGCTGGGAAGATGGCGGGAAGACAAATACACAATTCGCTTTAACGATCAAGAATGCCGGAGACCGGGCCGTAAAGGGCTGGACGATTTCGATAACCGTTCCGGAGGGTGCAAGCCTGAGCAAGAGTAATTATTGGAACGGCAACTTTAAGATCAGCGGAACGACCCTGGCGATTACTCCTCTTGAGTATAACCGTGACATAGCGGCGGGAGCACAAGCCAAGGACATAGGATTTATCCTGACAACGAAGACAACAAAGGACAAACTTAAGCTTAGCGGTTCTGTAACCGAGGGAAACGAGACTTCTGATCCGGATGATCCGGACGACGCCGAGGATGAGACGACGGAGGGATCCAAGGCTCCACCCGTTGATGTAAGCAAGATCCCGGCAGGAGACGACTGGCTTTCTACGGACGGAAGCAGGATTCTCGACGCGAACGGAACCGAGGTTTGGCTGACCGGCATCAACTGGTTCGGTTACAACACTGGGACGAACGCTTTTGACGGAATCTGGGCTGTCAATATGAAGGAGGCCCTCGGTTCGATTGCGGACCACGGATTCAATTTACTTCGCATCCCGATTTCCGCTGAGCTTGCTTTGGCGTGGAAAAACGGAGAATATCCGACCGCCAACTTCAACCAGGCAGAGAATGCCGATCTGGTCGGCATGACAAGTCTGGAAATATTTGACCTTGTCATTTCAACATGTAAAGCAAATGGTATCAAGGTTATGCTCGACATCCACAGCGCTGAGACGAACTCCGCAGGACATATGACGAATCTGTGGTATACCGGAAAAATTTCTACGGAACAGTTCATAGAGTCACTTGAATTCTTGGCGGACCGCTACAAGAACGACGACACGGTCATCGCCTTTGACTTGAAGAATGAACCTCACGGCAAACCGAATGAAGATGGCGCGATCTGGAACGATTCACAGGACAAGAACAATTGGAAGGCGGTTGCCGAACAGGCAGGCAATGCAGTCCTTGATATGAATCCCAATGTTCTTATTATGATCGAGGGCATAGAGATCTACCCGAAGGACATCACGAAGAACGGCGACTTTTCCTCGCAGAATTCAGATGATTATTTTTTCAACTGGTGGGGAGGAAATCTTCGAGGAGTTAAGGACTATCCGATTGATTTCGGAACCCCTGAGCGTAACGCCAAGATCGTCTATTCTCCTCACGATTACGGCCCGGCGGTGTATCAACAGCCATGGTTTTCCGGAGACTATACCTATGAGTCTCTTCAGAAGGATTGTTGGAATGACAACTGGTTCTTTATTCAGAAGGATGATATCGCTCCGCTTCTGATCGGCGAGTGGGGAGGATTCATGACGGAGCCGAATCTGACATGGATGACCTACATGCGTCAGTTCATTAAGGAACACCGGATTAATCATACCTTCTGGTGCTTCAATGCGAATTCAGGAGATACGGGCGGACTTGTAAAGGATGACTTCCGCACATGGGACGAGGAGAAGTACGACTTCGTCAAGGAAGTGCTCTGGCAGGAAAACGGAAAGTTTGTTGGTCTGGATCATGTTGTACCTCTAGGTGCCGCAGGAAATGGCATGAGTCTCTCTGCATACTCGGGCAAAGAAGCTCCTGCTGACACGACTGTTGAGGTGGCTGATGTCACGGAAAGCACAGCGGTTGATGCCTCAGAAGATAAGCAAACCCAAGCGGCTGCAAGCTCAGAATCGACTTCGGAAGATAAGGTGACCAAGGGTAGCGAATCCACAACAGAGCCTTCGCAGAAGCCTCTGGACACATCGTCTCAGGTTGAGTCTGACGCTCCTCTGACGAATTCCTTCCTGATCGGCATTTTCGTCGGAGTCGGCGCTGTTGTCGTTCTCATTGCCGTCGCTGCTGTCATTCTGCGATTGCGCTCTAAGAAGGGCCAATAAGATGACGGGACCTATCATAAGAATGAGGATAATTAAAGTTTTATGGGGCTCGACGGATGAGTAGACCGGGCAAGAAGGATCGGCCCGTCATTCCTGTTGTTGAGATCAAGAAGCTGCTTATGGTCCCGGCGGCATTGTTGCTGTCCGCGCTGTACCTGCTCTCATATAACTTTCTCTCGCCTTCTCAGGAGTATTTTCTTCTGGCGTCGTCGGTTCTGGTAACGCTGGTTCTGTTCGTGCTGTCGGGAAGCTATCGAGTTTGCGCGTGGAGCAACGTTTTGTCCGTCATTCTGATACTTCTCAATTATACTTTTCGTATCTATTTCAATCGGACGGACATCTCCGCAGAAATATCCTTTGTTCGTGTTTTTGACATCGGCCTTGTCTGGTTTTCCGGATTTGCATTTATACTGCTACTACGGATCTTTCTTGTCGGAAAAAGAGATAACAAAAGGCAGAGAGAGGATTTTCGCCATGCCTTCCGCTTATCTGCCGTCGTTTTTCTGGTCGCATACGTGATTCTGCTGAGCTGGCTGTTCGTCACGATGCGTCCGATTGACATGGACGGACAAAGAAGCCTCAATCTTGTTCCGTTTCAAGGAGCGTTCTCGATATATTGGCCACATATTTCTTCCGGTGATATTCGCGGAGATATCTTCGTGCAGTTCTTTGGAAATTTGCTGATTTTCACGCCGCTCGGTTTTTTTCTCCGTGTTTTTTGGAAGAAAATTCCGGTACCCGTGATGGTGCTGGTCCCTCTTGTTCTGGCAGGAACTATTGAGGCGACACAATACATATTGAATACAGGGAAAAGCGATATAGATGATTTTTGGATGAATGTTGTCGGTTATTTTATCGGAGTCCTGGCGTACTATGGTATCAACCTGCTGCGCAAGGCTGTCACAAGGGGAGCTGAAGCCGAAATGCTCTGAGTATAAAGCGAGGCATTCAAGCGGGGATCACTTCCGGTCTTTGTGCGCGGAAGGACACCCTCCGTGTGCTGAGCAGGAGGAACACGAGGAACAACAGCCTCTTGCAGGATCTTTCTTCCTTCTGTAGACCATAAACAGGACGGCCGTTACGAATATCAGAAAAATTCCCGTTATCAAGAAATAATCCTGGAGCTGAAGATCTACCATTCATTATCCTCCTGCAAAGGATTGGTGTCATTTACGGACGGTGTTAGATACATCTAACATCATACTACACCTATCTTCTAATGACAAGAGAAAACAACAGTGTCCTGTATTCAGGCAAAAAAAAACCGATGTTCGCACATCGGTTTCTCTGGTTATCGCTTTGTAAGCTTATCCCTTGAAATGAAGAACCTTCATGACTCCGCCGGAAAGACGCTCATACTTAGCAATCTCAGAAACCGCGTAATCACGGCCCTTCTCAGTGATGCTATAGTAGCGGCGTCTTCTCTTCAGACCGACCAGAACGTCCTCGGAAGATACATATTCATCAGCCTCTAACCGGTAGAGAGTGGTGTACAATGCGCCTTCTGTCAGAGAGATGTCTCCTTCGCTGCGATCACGAATGAGACGTACGAATTGATATCCGTACTGCTTGCCCTCAAGAAGAAGCTTCAATGCCAGAATCTCTGTCAAGCCTCTCTTAAGTGTAACAAGTGTGTCATACATACTAGTGCCCTCCTTTTTTGATGTCATAAAACCAACATTCTCATACTAGCACATATTACAGTAAAATAGCAATGAGTGTGTCGGACAAAATGGCATATTTTTACATAAAAATAGTAAACAAAATAAAGATAATACATTTGTGCTATTTCTACAAGTCCCAATCATTGGACATATTTTCGCATGATAAATGATGCGCAATTAACGACTTTTTGAAAAAATAGGCACAGAGACCGATCAGGAGTTTTTGCGCAGGAAATAGAGAAGGAGCCCGGTCGGTATAATTCGCGACAAATGATATAGGCATTTCTGCGAAAAGGTGTAAATATACAGACGCTTTCCCCTCTTGACGGCCCGCAAGGCCGCTTTTACCAAGCCTTCCGGCTGTACGACAAATAGGGCTTTGAAGCCCTTTGGAAGCCCTTCCGGATTGCCGGAAGCAATCGCGATGAAATTCGTGGCAACCGGTCCGGGACAGACAACGGTCACTCCGATTCCGAGCGGCCGGAGCTCTGCGTTCAATGCCTGGGAAAGGCTTGTCACGTAAGCCTTGCTTGCCGCGTACACCGAGAATCCCGGCTGCGGAAGAAAGGATGCTGATGAGGAGACGTTCAGTATGCGCGGACCGCGCCGAAACCCGTTCTCCAGCGCGAGCGGCATCATAAACGGAAGACAAACCGAGACCATTTCGGACAGGACCGAACAATTGAGGAGAATTGTCTTGCGAATGTTCTCCTGTGACAGACTCGAGAAATCGCCGTACTTGCCCATTCCGGCGCAATTAATCAGAAGGCTGATCATCGGTCGAACTTCATCCAAAGCCCGGGAAAGAGCTGTGATTCCATCCTCATCGACCAGATCTGTCGAAAAAATCCGGATTCTATCCGGTCCGAGCTCCTCCCGTAAAGAAATCAATCTTTGCGCACGACGCGCAAACAACCAGATCTCATCCGGCTCTGATCCGGCAAACGAATAAGAATCCCGCAGAATCTGACGAAGGAACTCTTCGCCAATACCGGAAGATGCCCCTGTAATGATGGCAATTTTCATAAGAATTCCTCCCGAGAACGATGCCCTTACTTGCTTTCTATCGTAACAGAAATCGAGTGAAACATCAGTTACCCGTTAGAAAATAATTCGAACAGCCCTGAGCGATACCCTCGGCAATTTTCTGCTGATATGTCGGGTCCATTAGCATTTGTCTATCCTCGTCGTTGGTATAGAAACCAGTCTCAACAAGGACCCCTGTCAGACCGTGCTCGCGAAGTACGGCGAAGTTCTCTTTTACCGTCTGGTGAGCGTTGGTCTGAAGCTCCGGAACACATGTAGTGACAGCGTCATAGATTGTCTGGGCAAGAAACTGGTTGCGATCGGCATTGCGTCCGTAGAACGGATCGCGATTCGGGAAAGCCGGCCTGTCAAAATATGCTGGATCCTCCTTCGAAAGACGTGACTCGCTCTCAATCACGGTTTCATCCGTAACGAAATAGACCTGAGTTCCGTGCAGAGAACTGTCATTATTTGCATTGCAATGAATAGAGACATAGAGGATGTCCTTGATCTGGAATTCCATCTTCATAAGAAGTTGCAGGTCATCTCCTGCTCCTGTCCCGCTCATGATTCCCATACCGCCGCTGTCAGGATCATCCTTGTTGATATTCAGGACAGCCTGCATTTCTTGTTTGAGCCGTTTCTCGTCCTCTGTCGGGAAAGTCGCTGTCCCCGTTTCCTTCAAGTAATCAATCGCATAGAGGTGTGCCATTGCCGGACGCGAGTATAAGGAGAGCCATTCATTATTGTTTCGGAACAAAATGACGCACGCGCCAAGCTTCTCAAGCTCCGCTTTCGTTAGAAGAGCCAACTCCAGATTGGTCTCCATCTCAAAATACTCGGGATCAGTTGCGGGGTACACCGCTCCGGGATCATCTCCTCCGTGGCCCGGGTCAAGGAGGATAACCTTTCCGGAGAGGGGAAGCGAAGTGTCCTTGCTCAGATATAAAGAAGGTAAGCCAAGCTCGTTTGTCTGCGACGCTGCAGCGGCGTTATTCGAGTTACCGAGTGTCGACAGCGCGGAAGCGCTGGCCGAATCCGGTTTGCGTGTCACAGAGACCCATATGGCAAGGATCGCAACAGTAACAAGGAGAAGAATAAGGACGACAGGCGCACCATATTTCTTCTTCCTTCTCGGCGGTCCCGGGTACGGGGGACGTCTGTTGGTCCCGCGATTTCTCATCGCATCTTCTCGCTCTGATTCAGAACGGATCGCGTAAGTTCTTTGCGTGCTGCGTTGATGGGGCCTGATGTCAGATCTGTATTGTGATAAAGCGGAAGATTGACCATAGAGGAAATCTCTGTCACTATCCCGCTGAAGGGTTCGGTTCCGGATTCGCCGGTCGCGATCATGCGCTTCTCGCTTTGGATCAATGGTCATGAGAATCTCCTTAATGACGAATGCTGTCATATGAGAATGACAGTGTTAATTTATATCATATTAGTTTCCTGTGACAGGTAGATGACTCGAAAATAACAATATTGTCACCTCGAGGATAAGCAGGAGACGACTTTTCTGGCTTGTATCGACAATTTTCATAAAAACAAGGACCCGCAAAGCCCGTTTTTTGTAGGCGTTAAGGTTGAAAGACCTGTTTCTAACCTGTATGATGTACAAAGGTAAAAAAAGACGGAAATAAGGAGATCAATATGTTGGACGTTACAGGGGTCACGCTGCGATTTGGCGGAAGAACCCTTTTTGAAGATGTGAATATATCTTTTTCGAAGGGAAACTGCTATGGAATCATCGGTGCAAACGGTGCAGGCAAGTCTACGTTCCTTCGTATTTTATCCGGAGCCATCGAGCCGAGCAAGGGCTGGGTCACGCTTTCTCCGGGCGAGCGCATGGCAGTCCTCGAACAGGACCACTTCAAGTACGATCAATTCAATGTGCGAGAGACGGTCATTATGGGGCATAAGCGCTTGCATGAGATTATGCAACAGAAGGAAAAACTATACGCCAAGACGGACTTTAACGACGAAGACGGCGTACTTCTGGGCGAACTGGAGGGAGAGTTCGCCGAGCTTGATGGTTGGTCCGCAGAGAGCAACGCTGAGATGCTTCTGCAGGGCTTGGGCATGGGAGAGGATTTCTATGAAGTCCCGATGTCCGCCCTGAACGGATCACAGAAGGTCAAGGTTCTGCTAGCTCAGGCTCTTTTCGGAAATCCGGATGTCCTCTTACTGGACGAGCCGACGAACCACCTGGACTTGGATTCGTGCCGCTGGCTGGAGTCCTACCTGGCCAATTATGAGAATACCGTCCTAGTCGTATCGCATGACCGCCACTTTTTGAACCGTGTATGTACCCATATCGTCGACATTGATTTCTCCAAGGTCACGCTGTTTCAAGGGAACTATGATTTCTGGTATGAATACACACAGCTGTCTTTACGACAGATGAAGGATCAGACCAAGAAGGTCGAGTCACGCAGAAAAGAACTGCAGGACTTCATACAGCGATTCTCCGCCAATGCTTCAAAGTCGAAGCAGGCCACATCCAGAAAGAAGTTACTCGAGAACCTTGTATTGCCGGAAGTTGTCAATTCAAGCCGCAGGTACCCTTTCATTTCTTTTACCCAGGACCGCGAGATCGGCAATGATGTTCTCTTTGTACGCAGCCTTTCGAAGACCGTCAACGGACGTAAAGTAATCGACAATATCAGCTTTACGATGGAGAAGGGGGATGCGATTGCCCTTGTCGGAGAGGATGAGGTTGCCAACACAACCCTGTTTCAGATCCTGATGGGTGAAGTGGAACCGGATGAAGGTGAATGCAAGTGGGGCGTCACCACCACACGATCTTACCTGCCGAAGGATAATTCTGTATATTTCGAGGGCAGTGAGCTCTCTCTTGTCGATTGGCTTCGTCAATACTCGAAGGACCAGAATGAGACGTATATCCGGGGATTTCTGGGACGCATGCTGTTTTCCGGAGATGAAGCGCTTAAAAATGCCAGTGTTCTGTCAGGAGGGGAGAAGGTCCGTTGCATGCTGTCACGCATGATGCTCTCCGGATCAAACGTTCTGATTCTGGATGATCCGACGAACCATCTGGATCTCGAATCTATCACCGCAGTCAATGAAGGCGTTAAGTCGTTCAAGGGTTCCATGCTCTTTACTTCACACGACCGTGAATTTGTAGAGACGATTGCGAATCGTGTTTTTGAGCTCCGGAATGGCAGTCTGATCGATAAGCGTATGGATTATGACGAGTATCTGGAACGCCGTAGCGACTTCATTTGATTCTTTACGCCATTTCATGTGATTTTTAAAACTAGATGTTGAGATAATTACGATTGTATGATACACTTCATATAACGATGTGAGTGAGGTGTTTTATATGATCAGTATTGCGAAAATAGATATTTGGGGCGATTCGATCCTGAAAGGCGTTATTCTTGATGAGGCTGTCGGACGGTATCGCTTGTTGAGAGAGAATGCCGTAACAGCGTTTTCCCAGTTATTCCATATCGATGTGCGTAACCATTCGCACTTCGGCTGCACGGCTCCGAAGGCTTTGGTAAATATTGATAAAACTCTTGCGTCGGGGCTTTCGACGGACCTCGTACTGCTGGAATTTGGCGGCAATGACTGTGACTTCAACTGGCAGGCGGTCTCTGATTCGCCGGATGGCGAACATCAGCCGAATACAGAGTACTGTGAGTTTATCCGGACGATGCGGGATATGATCCGCACGCTGAAAGATAAAGGGATACGTCCTGTACTGATGAGTCTGCCCCCGATTGACTCCGTACGATATTTTGATTGGATTACGAAGCCGGAGGGCATCTGTGCCGAGAACATCCTGTCTTTCCTTGGCGAGAAGCAATATATTTATCGTCATCAAGAGCTATACTCCCTGGCGATCACCAGAATTGCCTATGAAGAAAATGTTGCATTTGTCGATGTCCGCGAGGCGTTCTTGCGAGAGAGACGTTTTGCCGATTGCCTGTGTTCGGATGGAATCCATCCGAATGAGAAGGGACAAAAGATTTTGCGGGATACATTTACGAAGCGCTTTTCTTTGCTTTCGGCAGTAAATGGTCTGGCTTGACGAAGAGACGAGACCATCGAAATGCAACAACTGATAACAAATCCTTCAAAAATAAACGTAAAAATTCATAATGTCGAAATATTCAAGATAAATATGAAAAATGTTGCGTCAGTTCTTGCAATATGATAAGATGAATCCGTTAATGGCGAATCGTGCGGCATGAATCGTACGGTTTCTCCCCGGAGTGAACGATATGAATGTCTGTGCGCCAACGTCGGCACATCGGGCATTTTTTTATTCCTCCGAAAATGGACTTCTACATATGGAGGGCGAGTTATGAGAGCGATACATTGCGGATTGCCGGAACAACAGGGGCTGTATTCCCCCCAAAATGAACACGATGCCTGCGGCATTGGTTTTGTTGCCAATATTCGAGGACAAGGTTCACATCAAATCGTTGAGCAAGGACTGAATATTCTCAAGAACCTGGCTCATCGCGGCGGCGCCGGCAGTGAAGAAAACTCGGGTGACGGTGCGGGAATCCTTCTTCAGATCCCCGACCGGTTTTTTCGTCATGTCTGTCCCCTGAACGGAATCACGCTTCCGAAGGCAGGAGAATACGGAGTCGGCATGGTGTTTTTGCCCCGGCATTCTGACTTGCGGGAATCCACTATGATAAAGATCGAGGGTCTGATCCGGCAGGAGGGCCAGGAGGTCTTAGGTTGGAGAGAACTCCCGGTCAATGAATCGATGCTCGGAGCGTTTGCCAGAGAGAATCGGCCGTTCTTTATGCAGGTTTTTATCGCGAAGCATGAGAGCTTGCTGACGACGCTTGATTTCGAACGCAAGCTGTACGTGATCCGGAAGGGCCTCGAAAAATTTACCGTTCATATGAAGGAATCAGATCCGAGATATTTCTACTTTGCGAGCCTGTCCTGCCGGACGATTGTGTACAAGGGCATGCTGACACCGCAACAGATGGATGCCTTTTATCTGGATCTGAAGAGCCTGCAATTCGAGTCGGCACTGGCGCTGGTTCATTCACGCTACAGCACGAACACCTTTCCGAGCTGGGAGAGGGCGCATCCGTATCGCTATCTGATCCATAACGGTGAGATCAATACCATCCGGGGCAACATCAATTCGATGCACGCCCGGGAGGCGAATATTCACACAAAAGCTTTTGGAGAAGATCTTCCGAAAGTGTTTCCTATCGTCAATACGGAGGGAAGCGATTCCTCGATGTTTGACAACTGTCTCGAGTTTCTTACGCTTTCCGGCAGAACGCTGGCGGAGACAGCTATGCTGATGGTCCCGGAGCCGTGGTCAAAGCATGAAAGCATGACGGACGAACAGAAGGCTTTCTATGAATGTAACGCAATGATCAGCGAAGCCTGGGACGGACCCGCGGCGATGGCTTTTACGGACGGTCGACAGATCTGCGCTATTCTTGACAGGAACGGACTGCGGCCTTCGCGCTACTATGTAACAAAGGATCACATGATCGTCCTGTCCTCGGAGGCCGGGGTGCTCGACATAGAACCGGAGAGGATTCTGCATAAGGATCGCCTGCGTCCGGGACGCGTGCTTCTGATCGATACTGAACTCGGATGTATCATCACCGATGACGAAATCAAGAGTAAAGCGGGAAAACAGAAGCCATATCGGCAATGGATTGGACAATACACTGTGGATCTTCAAGACCTCGAAGCCGGAGATCATAACGAGAATGCCGATGAGAGCGTACAAAAAGGCTTGGAAACGTATCAAAAAGCCTTCGGCTATACCTATGAGGATGTGATGAAAATGATCATCCCGATGGCGAGGGACGGTATTGATCCGCTCGGCTCCATGGGGCAGGACTCGCCTCTGGCAGTCCTGTCAGACAAGCCGCAGCTGCTCTATCATTACTTTAAGCAGCTGTTCGCACAAGTCACGAATCCTCCCATTGATTCGATCCGTGAGGACATCGTCACGATGAGCACGATGTATCTGGGGGCCGAGGGAGATATCACGGATCCGAAGCCGGAGGACTGCAGAAAAATCCGAATGGAACATCCCGTTCTTTCAAATGAGGAGCTCGAAAAATTGAAGCATGCTTCTCAAAGGGGCTTCCGTGTGAGGACCATTCCAATTCTCTTTCCCGCTGCCGGTGACGGTTATGCGATGAAAAAGGCCTTGGCAGAGGTCTTCCGACTGGCAGAAAAGGAAGTTGATGAAAAAACCGACATCGTAATCCTGTCAGATCGCGGGGTAAACAAGAATTTAGCTCCGATTCCGGCCTTGCTGGCGGTGTCGGGCCTTCATCAATTCCTGACCCGGAAGCGCAAACGTCAAAATGTTAGCATAGTCCTTGAGTCCGGAGAGCCGCGTGAGGTTCACCATTTTGCGGCGCTGATCGGCTACGGCGCCTCGGCGGTTAATCCGTACCTGGCTCTTGCAACAGTAAAAAGCGCATTGGCGGAGGGGATACTTACAGATCTTTCATCGGAGGAAGCCTGCTCGCTCTACTTAAAAGCCGCTAATAAGGGAATCATCAAAGTTCTCTCGAAAATGGGGATTTCCACCATTCAGAGCTACCGGGGTGCGCAGATTTTCGAGGCTCTGGGCATCGGCAAGCAGGTCATTGACACCTATTTCACATCAACACCTAGCCGCATCGGCGGCATTGATCTTGACGATATCGCCAGCGAAAGCGCGATGCGTCACACGCTGGCCTTTTCGGGCAATTCGACAAATCAAGGTCTCGAGAGCGGCGGATTCTTCCAGTGGAGAAAGGATGGCGAATACCATCAGTTTAACCCGATGACGATTCATCTTCTGCAGCAAGCCGTTCGTACGGGAGAGTATAAGACCTTCAAGGAATACAGCCGTCATCTCAATCAGGAAACGCAACGGCTATGCACCATTCGAGGACTTCTCGAATTCATCCCGTCGAAGCAACCGGTCAGCATTTATGAGGTCGAATCGATAGAATCCATCGTCCGCAGATTCAAGACAGGTGCGATGTCTTACGGTTCGATCAGCAAGGAAGCTCATGAGGCACTGGCGATCGCCATGAATCGCCTCGGCGGAAGAAGCAACACAGGCGAGGGCGGCGAGGATCCTGCGCGGTTTGAGACACTTGCAAACGGCGACTCGAAAAACAGTGCAATCAAGCAGGTTGCATCGGGCAGATTCGGCGTAACAAGCGACTATCTGGTGCATGCCAGGGAAATACAGATCAAGATGGCTCAGGGGGCCAAGCCGGGAGAGGGCGGACAGCTTCCCGGGAAAAAGGTGTACCCTTGGATCGCCGCAACCCGTCACTCGACCCCGGGTGTCGGACTGATCTCACCGCCGCCGCATCATGACATCTACTCGATTGAGGATCTGGCAGAGCTGATCCATGACCTGAAGAACGCGAATAAGTATGCCCGAATTAATGTCAAGCTCGTATCGGAAGTCGGAGTCGGCACGATTGCGGCCGGTGTCGCGAAGGGACGTGCGGACGTTGTTCTGGTCAGCGGCTATGACGGAGGAACGGGGGCCTCGCCAAAGACGAGTATTCGGCATGCGGGACTTCCCTGGGAGTTGGGGGTCGCGGAAACACATCAGACCCTGCTTTTGAATGATTTGCGAAGCCGTATCGTCGTTGAAACAGACGGTAAGCTCCTGACCGGAAGAGATGTCGCGATCGCAGCACTGCTCGGTGCCGAGGAATTCGGATTTGCTACCGGCCCGCTGGTCTCATTGGGATGTGTGATGATGCGTGTTTGTAATCTTGATACCTGCCCGGTCGGCGTCGCCACGCAAAATCCCGAGTTACGGAAGAATTTCTCCGGCAAACCGGAGTACGTTGTGAACTTCATGAGATTCATTGCCCAGGAGTTGCGTGAAATCATGTCTGAGCTTGGCTTTCGAACGGTTGATGAAATGGTCGGCCGTACGGATGTGCTTCGTCCGAACCGCGCAATCTCGTTCTGGAAGGCAAAGGGAATCGATCTCTCTTCATTACTGTATCAGCCGAGTCTTGATTCGAGCGTAATCCGGCATTGTGTCAGCAAGCAGGATCATAAGCTCGAAGAAACACTGGATCATCAGGTTCTGATCCCGTTGTGTCAGCCTGCGCTGGATCATGCTAAACCGGTGCGTGTCTCGTTGCCCATACGGAACATTGATCGCGTGGCGGGAACACAACTCGGCAGCGAAGTGACTCGGCGGTTCGGAGCGAAGGGTTTGTCGGACAATACAATTGATCTGCATTTCAAGGGCTCAGCCGGCCAAAGCTTTGGAGCCTTCGTTCCGGCAGGCATGACCCTGCGCCTGGAGGGAGACTCGAATGACCACTTGGGAAAAGGGCTGTCAGGAGGACGGATCGTTGTTTTTCCCGATGAACGCTCAACCTTTGTGCCCCAGGAAAACATCATTGTCGGAAATGTCGCTCTCTATGGTGCGACGAGCGGAGAGGCGTACATTCACGGACGTGCCGGCGAGCGTTTTCTTGTTCGAAACAGCGGAGCTTCGGCGGTCGTGGAGGGATGCGGGGACCACGGGTGTGAATATATGACCGGCGGCGTCGCTGTTATCCTCGGTATGACCGGCCGGAATTTTGCAGCAGGTATGTCCGGGGGCATCGCCTTCGTTTTTGACGAGGATGGAAAATTTTCTCAAAGGTGCAACACGGAAATGGTTTCCCTGAGTCGTTTGAGCGAAGACGATGATGTCTCCCTGGTCAAACTTATGATCCGCAAGCATATCCAGTACACAGGAAGTCCGTTCGCATCCAAAATCCTCGAAAATTTTACTTCCTATTGCCCGATGTTTGTCAAAGTATTCCCCGATGATTACAGAAGAATGCTGGAAGCAATGAAAGAGGTTGAGGCCAAGGGTCTTTTTGGCGGCGAAGCTTTGATGGCGGCGTTTGAGATGAATAACAGTGACGGGAAGCGTATATCGGGAAATTGAGCAGACTACTCTTCGAGGAGGTATATAGATATGGCAAAGCCGACAGGGTTTATGGAATACAAACGGGAACTTCCGCCGGACAGATCAGCTAAGGAGCGCATCGGGGACTGGCAGGAGTTCCATGGAGAACACGATGAAGAGGCTAGAAGACGACAGGCCGCCCGATGTATGGATTGCGGAATCCCCTTCTGTCATTCAGGGATTCTGATCAAGGGGGCTGCTTCCGGCTGTCCGATTAACAACCTGATCCCGGAATTTAATGACCTGGTGTACCGCGGACAATGGAAGGAAGCGGCAGCACGTCTGCTTAAGACAAACAATTTCCCCGAATTCACGGGCCGGGTCTGTCCCGCTCCGTGTGAGGGAGCCTGTACTGTTGGGATCAATCAACCACAGGTGACAATCAAGCTGAATGAATGTGAGATTATTGACCGGGCGTTTGAAGAGGGTTGGATCAACGCCGAGCCTCCTGTAAAGAGGAGCGGCAGGTCGGTGGCCGTCATCGGCTCGGGACCTGCCGGCCTGGCATGTGCCGCGCAGCTCAATAAAGCCGGTCATCAGGTAACGGTATACGAAAGAAGAGACCGTCCCGGCGGACTGCTGATGTATGGAATTCCGAATATGAAGCTGGACAAAAATATAGTTATTAGAAGAATCGAGCAGATGAAGCAGGAGGGAATCACCTTTATCACGGGCACCGAGGTTGGGAAAGACATCGATGCCGCCCTCATCCGGAGCAGCTTTGATGCCGTTGTCCTTTGCGGTGGCTCGACAAAGCCCCGTGATCTTGCCATCCCGGGACGCGAGCTGAAGGGAGTCCATTTTGCCGTCGATTTTCTGTCGGAAAACACGAAAACATTACTTGATGAGGATGCGATCCAACAAAGAGGAGACCGGTATGCCGGAGCCTCCTCGAGTATGAGCATTGATGCGAAGGGAAAGAATGTCCTTGTAATCGGCGGCGGAGACACCGGGACGGATTGCGTGGGAACAAGTATCCGGCACGGCGCGAAAAGTGTCTGCCAGCTCGAGATCATGCCGAAGCCTCCGCAGGCGCGGACTGTGGACAACCCTTGGCCGCAGTGGCCGTTTGTCCTGAAAACCGACTATGGCCAACAGGAAGCGATTGCATTGTTCGGAGAGGATCCTCGTCAATATCTGACAACGGCCAAGCGTCTTGTGGGGGATAAAGACGGCTTTGTCAAAGAGGTGCACACCATTTCAGTGAAATGGGAGAAAAACGCAGCAGGACGGCTGACACCTATCGAGCAGGCTGGGACGGAACATGTCTATCCTGCCGATATCGTCCTTCTGGCTATGGGCTTTCTCGGGCCGGAGGATCCGGCGCTCGAGGGATTTGGAGTCGATCGGGACGAGAGAAGCAATGTGAAGGCTGTATATGGGAGCTTCTCGACCAATCAGGCGGGCGTTTTTGCCGCGGGAGATATGCGGCGAGGACAAAGTCTCGTAGTCTGGGCGATCAATGAAGGCCGTGCCGCCGCGCGCGAATGCGATGTCTATTTAATGGGCAGAAGCAATCTGCCCTGAAACCGAGAAGAGCCGAATGCGACATTCGGCCCTTCGTATGCTTTGTTACCAGACAATCAAATTATATAGGTCCCGATTCAATCGGGCTTTGAATCGGATTCTCTATAAACTATTAGGCGCATGTCGGGTCCATACCGACAGCGACCCGCCTTCGACCGGGAAATAGGCTTTTCCATCGTCGGCAATGATAACGGGGGCGGTTCTGCTTCCCGTACAATCATACCAGGTGGTGTCGGCGAACGAAGTTCCGAGCTCGATAACGCGTCCGGTAGCCGGGCCGTTCGTGATCAAGACAACAAGACCGGAATCCGGATGCTCCTTATCGCCGCCTCTTGTCCACGCAATCAGATGCGGGTCGTCAAAAAAATCTCTCTGCTCACCGTAGGCACAATTCTTTCTCGCCCACAGGAGTGGATCGAGCGTGTCTCTCTTGCCGGGGACGGGGTCAAGGCCGTCAATGCCGGCGTATTCGCCATAGAATACGCATGGATATCCATCCCTGCGAAGCAGGATCAAGGCATACGCGGAGGGCTTAAACCAATCGGCCACCCAGGATTCGAGTGCCTGGTGCCTCTGGGAATCGTGATTATCGACAAAGGTGACGACATTCAAGGGATTACTCTGTACCAGCGTCTCGTCGAAGATCGTTCTGAGATCGTAATCGAAGCCTTTCTGAGCCGCCGAAAAAAGATTGTAATGCAGGGGAACGTCGAAAAGCGTCAGGCAAAAGGCCTCGTCCTTCAAGTATCGCTCCAGAAGACCCAAGTCGTCGCGCCAATACTCAGCGACCGCAAAAAAGGGTCGCTTGACATGCTCGCGCATTTGTACGACAAAGGACTCAAGAAAATCCTGGTTGATATGTTTGACCGCATCGAGACGCATCCCATCAAGTGCGAGCGTATCACAGAGCCATTTGCCCCAGGCGACGGTCTGCCCGACGACGTCAGGATGATGATAATCAATATCGGCGAACATTAGATAATCATAATTTCCGAGCTCCTGATCAACGTTCTCGGAAAAGGTCTTGTTCTCACCAACGATCTTGAAGACGCCTTTTCGCCCTGTCCTGTTGTCATAATCGGTAGCCGTGAAATGCTGCCAGCCCCAGATAAAATCTGAGTATTTTCCCGCCCGGCCGGGAAAAACAAAGCGGGTCCATGCTGAGATCCTTTGCTCGCCGGAGATCTGGTGATCGCGATCCTTCTGTTCGACTTCGACAACTGTAATCTCCTCGGTCTCGTCCGCACCCGCCTTGTGATTGAGGACAATATCGGCGTAAACCTTGAGTCCCGCCTCATGAAGCGCGGCGACGGCGGCAAGGAGGGCATCTCTCGTCCCGTATTTGGTGGCGACGGTTCCCTTCTGATCGAATTCGCCCAAGTCATACAGATCATAGATCCCGTAACCGACATCCTGATCCGAGGTCGCCTTGCAGCAGGGGGGGGATCCAGACACCGGATATGCCGAGAGAAGAAAGATGTCCGGCGTCAGCACCGAGCCGATTCCAGTGTTTTTTGTCAGCAGGGAGATACCATTCAAAATATTGGATCATCGAATAATTATCCAAAGGCATTGCCTCACTTTCACTTTTCCACTACAAAGTATCGGATATTTATGGTACAGGACTTTTCTTATAACGTAAATATGAATACGCTCGTTATTTTTTTTCGCGAATCGGAAAGAATGGCTCTTTATCTAATTCCGTGAAAGAAGGAGTATAATTTGTTCATCTAAACGGAG
>CAZOFY010000039.1:5650-21358 GCA_964579245.1 uncultured Mageeibacillus sp. | reverse complement strand
AGGCCGTAAAATCTCGTTCCTATCACGTTCGCCGTCGCGAAAATACGGCCTAGATTCACATTTCGACTTTTCTAGGCTGTATTCTTACGTTCCCAACCCGTCTGTCGGCGCTAAAATACGGTCTGAACCCGAGTTTCGTCTGTTCTAAGCGGTAAATTCTGGCTCCCGGCCCATCCGCTCTTTTTCACCTCAAATGTAAGACTCTCGTCCAGCATTTTGGCACACTTTTTTTCGAGACAGCCCCATGATTTACAGCGTGTATTTTCAACGCTGATTGAAGCGTTGGATCATAGATTCATTCGGTGATAAATATCTTGGATGGATGGGATCGCCGGAATAGCGCCCTTCATTCCAACGGAGAGTGCCGCGGCCGCGTTGGCAAAACGTGTGTACTCCACACAGGTCTTCAAAGATAGATCATCTCCTGCATCTTCCAGATAGGCATATAGAAACGCACCCCAGAAAATGTCTCCCGCGCCTGTCGTATCCACCGGATCGGCGGGATAAGCAGGAACATGAACAGAACCGTCCGCGGTATGGACAACCACGCCCAGGTCTCCCATCGTAATAACGAGACATTGCGTCTCTCCGGTTAAATAGTTCGTATTCTCGAGATGCGGATCATTTATCCCGAAAAGCAACTTCGCTTCCTCAAGGGAAAGCTTCACGAGCTTCGCGCAAGGAAGAATTTCCCGCATAGCGGTGACGGCCGCCTCCTGTGAGGACCACAATCGATGTCTGTAGTTAGGATCAAAGGAGATTGTAACGCCGGCAGCGGATGCGATGCGCAGCGCTCTTCGTGTGGCATCAGCCGCAGGTTGGTCTGTCATCGACAGGGAGCCGACATGCAGAATCCGAGAGCCGCGAATCAGATTCTCATCGACCTCCTCAGGAAAAAGACAAGTGTCCGCACCCGGATTCCGGCGGAATGAGAATTCGCGGTCTCCATTCGGACCAAGAGACACGAAGGCAAGCGTGGTCGCGTATCTCGGATCCAAAATAAGCCCCGACGTATTCACGCCGGCGTCGATTAATGTTTTCTGTAAGAACCGACCGTGCATATCCTCGCCAACCTTGCCGATAAATGCGGCGGATCGGCCTAAACGAGAAACCGTGCATGCCACATTCGCTACGGCACCGCCCGGATTCTGCGAGAATAACGGCATGCCATTCGAAGACAGACCTTCAGGAGTAAAGTCAATCAGAAGTTCACCGAGAGCGGTCAGGTCCGTCATATTCTTCCGCTCTCCTAACGTTTTCGAAGCTCGGCCAGCATGGAAAGAATCGCCGCCTTCGCCGCCACTGGTTCATCGATATCGAGAACGGATTTCTCCATCGGGCACATATCCGTCCCGTCACGATTGACGATGTATGGAACTCTCTTGTCGTAGGTAAACGGAATATCATATTTCTTAAATATGTCTATTGCATGATCACTGATCAATTGCGTATCCAGAGCGTCGATACCGCCAAGCACAAGCAACAGCGCCGCCGCCCGGCCGATCACTTTGTCGGCGACGAGGGCATGCTTCAGGACTGACGATTCCCCGGAGAGAATATCCAAGATCGGCGCGACGCCGCGTTTCTGCGAGTCAAGGATCAGGCTGCCGTTGACCAGAACAAAGGTTGCCTTGCGTTCAAGAAGCTCTGTTTTGGCTCTCTGTAGCTGCATCGCTTGTGCTTCTGTAATGGATTGCATCCAGCTGTCCTCCTTTTTTTAACGCATAGACAATCGGCGGAATCAGAGCTAGCTGAATCACAATGCCAAATATTCCGGTCGTTGCCGCGGCAATAACCGCCTCCAGCCCGCCTGCCTGAATGGAGAAAAGCGCCGCCGCAAGAACAAGTGATATCGCATAAGCCATCCTTCCGGCAAGCATCGATACGATCAAGGACATGTAAATGCCGAACCGACGGTTCCGAAGTCCGAGAGTATAGTAGAACAGCCCGGCCGTCAGGCCGTAAATTCCAAGCTCAAAAATCATGAACGGAAGGCGTGCTGCGACCGGCATCCCGCTGACAAAAAAACCGATGATGGGGGCTAATATCCCCAGAATTAGTCCAAATACAGGTCCCAGAACAAGACCACCGAGCAGAACGGGGAGATGCATGGGCAGCAAGACCTTCCCTGCCTCCGGGATCCCGGTAAAATGTACGACCTGCGGCAGTGCGATGCTCAAAGCCAGCAAAACACCTGCATATGTGATCTTCCTTGTTGTCATCCGAGTTCCCTCGTTTGTTCCTGATGTCATTCTCATTTCCCCTTGTTTGCCGCATACACGGCGTCCATCTCGACCTGTACCAGATCAAGATCTCTGCGGATTTCGATCCCCTGCGGACAAGCCGTCTCGCACAAGCCGCACTTCGCGCAATTCTTTGCTTTCTGATTTTCCGACATGGCTGTCCCCCAGCTCCAGATTACATCGCCCGGCGATTGAAATACGCCATACAGATTCCAGAGGCTGAAATTAGCCGGAATGTCCACGCCATACGGGCACGGCATGCAGTAACGGCAACCCGTACAACCGTTGTTGACGCGTTTTCTTAAAGCTTCTCTGACCTTATCAATCGCCGTACTATCCTCCGGTGACAACGGAAGAAATGGCGAGAAGGTCTTCATATTGTCTGTAACTTGCTCCATGCTAGACATGCCGCTCAGAATCAGTCTGACCTGGTCGTGATCGGCCACCCATCGAAGAGCCCAGGAGGCCGTGGAAACACCTGGTCGAACATCGGTAAGCAGGGATGTGATCTCATTCGGAAATGACGCCAGATTGCCGCCCTTAATCGGTTCCATTACGATGACGGGAATCCCGAGCTTCTTCGCAAGCGCATATCCCTTATCGCCGGCTTGCTCGTCAATGTCCATGTAGTTATATTGAATCTGGAGAAAGTCCCAGGCACGGTATGAAGCGATTTCCTCGAAGGCCTCATAGCTGTCATGGAAGGAGAACCCGTAATTACGAATCCGACCTTCCTCGAGCAGGCCGGCAAAGTAATCGACAATGCCGAGGCCCAGCATGCGGTCCCAGGAACCCTTGTCCAGAGCGTGCAGCATATAAAAATCAATATAATCCGTCTGCAACCGTCCGAGCTGAAGCTCGAAGATCCGCTTTGCGTCTTCCAGAGTCTTTGCCTCCCAGCAGGGGAACTTCGTTGCGAAATAAAAGCTGTCACGCGGATATTTCTTCATCGCACGTCCGACAAACGGTTCACTTGTTCCTTCATGATATGGCCACGCGGTATCATAATAGTTCACTCCGCCTGTGTAGGCCGCATCCAACATCTTCTGTGACTCGGTCTCGTCGATCTTGCCGTCCTTCGTCAGGGGAAAGCGCATACATCCAAAGCCAAGAAGCGATACCTTCTCGCCATTTCTTCCCATTGATCTCTTATCCATATTTCTATCCTCCGTACCTGCCCGTCTTTCGGGGCATCGACTACTGCTTCTATTGTATCGGAAATTCAACTCTTTGTGTCGGTTCTGTTCACGGGAGGAAGAAACCGGCAAGAATCAACATAGATTCCCGTCACAATCGCTATATTATTCTCCCTGAGAAAAAAGACGCCGGTAATAATCCGTCTCGATGACTTTCGCCGAGTAGCGGAACCGATCTGCCACATCCTTCAAATATGCTTGTATCTCCTGCGGCTCGATCTCCTCTTCTGTCAACAGTGTGATCTCCTGATGCGCAGCATCGAACCGCATCTTCTCGTTGATAAAGCTTCTGTCTTGAAAAAAGACAGTCGGGAACGACGGCGAAAGAATATCCGTGCCGAACAAGAGACGCGAATCGTATGACAAGCCGAAGAGATTGGAGAGAGTCGGTAATATATCAAGACTGGAGCAGGTCTTATCGACGACAACAGGAGTCTGCATAGACGCGCTCCACAGCAGAAAGGCGTTCTCGTAAATCTCGAACGTCTTGTCGAGGGTTCTGCCGGCGAGCTCCTCATAGGCCGTGTGTGACAGGCCATAGGGATAATGGTCCGCCGACAGAGCGATAACCGTATTTTCAAGTTCCCCTTCGGCCTTAAGTCGGCTGATGAGTTCCGCCAACGCGTATTCGAGCTCGATCGAACAGGCGATATAGGCCTTGACCGATTCGGAATACGGAAGAGTCTCGACAGCTGTCCTGTTTTTCCCGGCTATGTAGTTGTTCTCGAAGCTGTACTCCATATGACCGCTTACGGAAAGATAGTAAACATGGAACGGAGCCTTCCCCACGTAATCGCCGGCCGACAACCCTACCATCTCGAGATCCGACTCCGGCCAGGTCGCACGCACCTCAAGCCCGCTGCCGAGCCCCTTGTAGGTGTAGCCCATTGTCGGATAAGAGCGGTCCCGGTTGTAATAAGTATATGTGTTATTGTGGTACGCCCGCGTCTCGTATCCGGCTGAGCGGAACTGATTGCCGAGCGCAAACGGCATCCGGTTTCCGGCGATCTTTGTATAGCTCCAGATTCCTGATTTCGGGATCAGACCGGATGTCGCGACGAATTCCCCGTCAGAAGTGCTGACGCCCCACAGAGGCGTATAGAAGTGATTAAATTGAAATCCCTGCGTGGCCATACGGTGGAGCGTCGGAGTCAGGACCGGGTCAATCAGATACTTCGAGAAGCTCTCCGCCGTGATCAGAATCAGGTTTTTCCCTCGAAAAAAACCGGTATAAGAATTCCGGGCGGTCGCGGTTCTTTTCGAGAAATAGGAATGCATCGCTTGGATCGACTTGTCTTCTCCCTCGGGGAAACGAATATCCAGCTGATTGAGCAGATCCCCCGTCTCTCCAGCGGATGGCTCCGGTTTCTGCGGCGCAGAAGATTCGCGCGGCGTGGCAGCCTGCGTCTGACGTGCCCCGTCAGATGCTTCTGTATACAGCCCGGTCATCGTCCTCTCCTGTGCGCGTACAATGCGAATCTTTCGCAGGTCGACCTTGGGATCCGTCTCATCAACAATTCCGAAAACATTGACCTTCACATCTATCGCCATCGTCATCAGAAGGCCGAACCGCTTTAGAGACGGCTCGGTGACGAATGCGTGTTTTAATAAAAATCGCGGGCTCAGTGCCTCTCCCTCGTTAAGAAGCGCCGCGGCCAGCATGACAAGAAAGAGTAAGAGGAATCCTCCATGCATGCCCGCCTGGATCTTCCTCGCGGCCCCTGCAAGCCAGATAAGTGAATAGCCTGCGGCGAAATAAAGGACGCCGGGAACAAGAAACAGGAGGAAAGCGCCGATATTCTCTTCGATCTTCGTGATCGCAACCCGGATGAACTGCATTGCCTTGCCGGCGCCCCTCAGCGACTGCGTGATAAAGAGCGTCTGAAAGATGCGATAGTAGATAAATTGCGATATGTACAGGACCAGGATGGCAACAAGCAGTACGCCTTGCAGAAGATAACGCACCAGAAGATTCGGGATCAGAAGGCACAGGATGGCAAATGCCGACGGCGCGAACGCCGAAAAAGCGATATGATAAACCGTCACCCGGTAGCGGATGGTCATCGCGAAAATACACTCAATCAGGATTACACACAGCGGCAGAATCAGACCCGCCGCAAGCTGGATTAAAATCTCAGGACCTGTCATCGTACGTTCTCCCTTATGCGCCAGAAAAGCACCTTACTATTCTATCTCTTTTTTCCCCGCGCGAAAAGAAGAACGACGAACAAGCAAAAGGACCGTACCGATCAGGATGAGGGAAAGATAAAATGCCGGAAGAAAAACACGTGTGACCGTGTCTGAATACGGAAGACTCCGCAGAGGCAGCACCAGAAGTCTCATCAGGCAGAACCAGATCCCGTACAGGAGAAAAACCGTTCCGGCCTTCGATTTGCCCCTTCTGTAAAGGATCATCGCGGGAATCAGTCCGATCAATGCCAGCCCCATCTCGAAAAGCTGCGTCGGATACACCGCGCGTACGGGTTCGACGAGCACAGAAAAAATCGAACTGATTTTTCGATCCGCACCTGTTTCCGGAAATACGACGCCCACCCAAAGATCCGTCCGGATTCCCCTGCAACAGCCGTTCAAATAACATCCGATCCGAGCCAGCGCAAAGGCGATGCCGGACGGCAGCACCAGTGCATCCAGAATCGGCCAGAGACATTCTTTTCGAGAGGCAGCCCATAAGGCAATCAGCATGAACGCCCCCAGAATCCCGCCATAGAGGGACAATCCCGACATCTGCAAGCGGAGTACATCCGCAACGTCGTGATACATATCCGGATTCACCAGAACATTAAATAGGCGTGCTCCGGCCAGGAAAGATGCGGCGGCGGGGAGAAGAAGAAGAAGGCTTTGCGTCGCCGAAAACCCTTTCCCCCGCAGAAAAAGCACCGCAAGCACAAGCCCTGCGAGAGCTCCCAGCACGGCAAATAAATGATATGTATGCAGCTGCAAGGCCTGCCCGAACAGCTCTATTTGCCACTGCGGGAACATTATGGAGTCTCAAACGGCAGTGTTCCGGAAATCGTAATATCAATATAGAAATCACTTTCCGGATAATCAGCCAGGGTCAACCTCATCGTTCCGTCCACGCCGACGCCTTTCTTTCCGGGCAGGTACCGTGCAAGAAGCAGTCCATTCACGGTATCGCCGTCTATGGTGTATTCCAGGATAATATTGCCCTGATCATAGGTGAACGGGATAGCCTCGGCATCCTCGTCGATAACAGCCTCCTCATCTTCAGCATCTGCATTCGACAGTTTAAGATTCCCGGTATCTTCACCGGTTTTTTCGATTGTCAGAACGGCCGGATTCTCGAGACCCTTCATTTGCTCGAGCATGGCAAGAATATCGATGTCGATATCACAGCCAAGCCCTTCAGCCCCCTGATCCTCCGGTGACGGCTCCTCATCTTCAGGATTCGCAGCCTCGTCGGCTAACTGCTTACGCAGCTCCTCTGAAATAAACACATTGTTGATGATCATTTTACCATCCATATAACTGCCGATAAGTTCATCAAGAGTCGGGAATAGCGGCAGGGTCACTTGAACATCATACGATTGTTTGCCGTCTGTATGTGTACCGATGATTAAAACCAGAAAAACAGTCTTATCTGCCGATGCCTTCTTGAAATCTGTCAAGCTCGCTGCACCGTCTACAACCGCAAGCTCTGTCACGGTCTTCGATCTGATTGAGAACACGCGCATCTCTGCCCCTGTTGCAGCGCGAACCTCCGGATCGATGCCGTCGGGAATCTGCTTAAGCATATCTTTGCTGATTGTGATTGCAGCGAGCTGCGCTCCGTAGGATCCTACTTCAAGAGATACCTGTCCAAGTAGCGGCGGATCTCCATTTTCTGCCGCGGTCGCGATATCCTCCTCACTCGGAATCTCAAGCGGAAGTGTCTGACCCAATCCGGGAATCGAATCATCGGCAACCCCCTTGTACAGAGAATAGGTTCTGTCGTCCCAATAGGAACCGTTGGTCAGCTTCGTGTAGAACTCACCCGCCCACGAAGAAGGCTGATCGATAATATCTGTTATAGCTGAATCCCAAGAGGTCCCAGACCCTGCCGAAACATACACGGAACGGATGAAGTCCGCCGAATACTTTTCTACGAGATAACGTATCAGCGGCATGCGCGCATAACCCGCTTCCGGTGTATTTTCAGGCGGAATCGCACCCTCGAATATCTGTGATTGATATTTTGATACAACTCCCGGTACGGATCCGCTTTCTTCACCCTCGAAATAGGTCGCTGTCGCCTCATCGAACCAAGGGCAGTCATTGTCGTATTCAACATAGTTCATCTGAACAAAATGAAAAAACTCATGTGCCAGAATAGGCTTTACATACGTTGGTTGATATCCGCCCTCGAAAAAGTCCCGGTTGATCTCAATGGACCCGCCGGCACCGTCATAACCGTATACATAGGCTCCCTCATTTGAGGAGAGGTTACGAACCGTCACCTCCATCGGCCACTGGGTTCGTTTGGCATATGTAAAATTCAAACCCAGGTATTTATTGTAGACGGCCTCCAGATCCTTAAGGAGTGCATCCCGATCCTTGTTGTCGATAAAAAACTTCATCGGTTGAGCAGGAAAATAGACCAGGAAATGACCGCCGTCCGTATACTGTGTCGTGCACCAGAAAATGCCCGCACGAACCTTCTCTCGACTGGGGGCCGAGCTGCCCTTTCCGCTTGAGGATCCGTTTGCCAGAAGCTCTCCCATCCTGTCTGCAGGCACAAAGGACGCGGTTGCGATCTTGTCCTTAATCTCCGCCGACAGGTATGTATAAACGGTCTCCGTGCTGCCGTCGTCAAATGTGATCGTTCGTCCGATGCCCAGCATCGGGACGGCATCCGTGTCTTTTTCTGACGGATTCTCAGTATAAGGGATTCTTACCGTGACCTTGTCCCCGGAGTCCGGATCAAGTGTCAAGTCATAAAGGTCCGATGCCAGTCCGTCGGGTGCCTCTTCGTCTTTGAGGTCGACAAGCGTGATGTAGTCTTTCGCTTCCCCTTCGATATCAGCATCGCCAAAGTCGATCTCCATGCCGTCAAGCTTCAGTACGCCTGCCTCTGTCTGCTCTGTTGTCTCCTTCGTGCTCTCCTCAGAAAGATCCGTCTCTTCGGTTTCCACTGTCACGTCCGGACCCGGCGTATTCCTCTTGTTTGTCTTGCTGATTAGAAATTGAGAGACGATAATGCCTGCTACGATCAGAACAGAGAGCACAATCCCGCCCAGGACCAGGCCGATGATCAGCCCTGTTCGCTTCTTCTTTTTCACGGGAGTCACAGGCGGATTGACCACCGCAGAAACGGTTGCCGAAGTCGTCGGCGATGTGTTCGGAATCGTCGCGGAGGCTGACAGAGGAATGCTTGAAATCGTTGCCACAGGGGATTCGGAGCCAATAGGAATTGCCGAACCGACAGAAGCTATGGGTATTGTTGGAACGATCGTCTCGGTTTGCACCGAAGAACCGGGTCGCATTCCCGGCAGTGCATCGGAAACCTTGTCGGATTCATCTCCGAGAACGGGATCTCGTACCGAGGATATAGGAGCTTCAAAGGCCGACGCACTCGCGCCGGACGGAATCGGTTCTCCGCAAAAAATACAAAATCCGGAACCTTCCTTGATCTCAGAACCGCAATGAATACAGAACATAAATTGCCACCTCTTTTCAAAAACACCGGATCATGTCTCAACACTTCTTAACCGGAAGGATTCGTGAAAGAAGGACCTCGCACAAGACGGGATCATAGATATGCTTATATTATACCCGATATCAGAAAATAGTTGAAGCAGATGCGATTTCGGAAAGGAACGCCGCGCACAATCAGCTATTGTGCCGTTCGCGATAATCATGATAAACCAAGAGCAATACCTGCCTCGAAAACGTGCGAAAGCCGATGTGAGGGGCACATCGGCTTTCGCGGAGGGGGGCAACCAACTTCGCTTGGGGGAGCGAATGAAGATAGCTTAGAATATCGATTACGATCGATTACTTATGCTCAAGGCATTGTGACCTGTACGGCGTTACCGACAGCTCTTCCTCCTTGATAGCAGGCCGTGATGCTGAAATAGTAAGCTTGTCCAGATGTGAAGGTTCCAACGTCACCGTCGTTATAACCGTCGCCGGTCTTGATAAAGCACGAAGTACAGTTGGGATCTTCAAAATACTTGTAATAGCCGTCCTCCGAATACTTCGGATTTGGATTGTTGACCGAAGCAACGACCTTGTAGTAAACAAATCCTGTGGCATCAGTCGTCGGCGTCCAGGAAACATTCACTCCGCCTTCGGCCGGCGTTACAGTGATCGTTACCGCGGGGTTCGTCGGTGTAGGTGCGGCCGTGCCCGGCATAGTTGCCTTGACAGCATTTCCGGCAATCTTCACTTCATGTCCATTATACAGAGCCGTCACGCTGAACCAGTAATCGCCTGCAGGAACGTCACTGCTCTTGACTAGGCAGCTCGTGGTGTTGCGATCCGTGATCCAGGCATAGTAACCGTCATCCGGATACTTAGGATTCGGATTTGTTGCAGAGTAGACCACCTTATACCCATCGAGATCAGAAGCATCGATACGATCCCATGTGACCAGCACTCCGTCAGCCTGTGCGGCTGCATTGACGACCGGAGCAACATGCTGACCAGGATTCGGTGTAGGTGCGGCTTCGCCCGGCATGGTGACCTGAACAGCGTTGCCGGCAATCTTTTGCCATTCTTCGCCGTATACGGCCGTCACGCTGAAGTAGTATGCCTGTCCGCCTGAGAAGCAACCGATGTCTCCTCCGTCGTATCCGTCACCGTTTGTGATCGTACAGCTCGTGGTGTTGCGGTCTGTAATCCATGCGTAGTAACCGTTTTCATCATATTGTGGAGTACTGTCGCTGATGGATGCCACGACCTTGTAACCGACAAGGTCAGCAGAGTCAATCCTGTCCCAGGATACTGTGACATTATTGTCTCCGGCAGATGCCCGAACGACGGGAGCTACTCTCGCACTGGGCGCTGTGGTTTCCTGAGGTGCCGTGGTCGTAGGAGGCGCTGTGGTCTCCGGAACCGTCGTGGTTGGAGTCGTCGTTTCTTGTGTCGTCTCCTTCGTGGTCTCCTTCGTCGTTTCTACAGTCGTTTCCTTTGTGGTGGCGTCGGTCGTCTCTTTGGTCGTCGCCTCTGTTGTCGACTCGGTTGTGGCATTTGTTGTTTCTTCTGTAGTCGTCGTCACATCTGTGGCTTCCGTGGACTCGGTAACCTCTGTACTAAGGTCTGTCGTCTGTGGATCCTGTCCTCCGAATAAACTGCGGAACAACTTTCCATTGGACGCGACATTCGCGGCAAGTCCGACGGATGTCGTCAGCACAAGCACAGCAGCGATGCTGGCAAGCACCAGACGAGCACGCGGTATAGGCTTGACATTTTTCATTTTCTTAGCCAATACGGCCTTAAAATCATCAGTAAGTTTCATATTCTCCAACGCCTCCTTGTATTTAGAGTCAAACATCTTCGAATACCTCCTTTAGATCCTTTTTCATCTTCTCCCGGCCGCGGGATAGTTGCGACCGTACTGTGTGATTCGAACGCCCGAGGATTTTAGCGATTTCCTCTGTCGACAAATCATGATAGTAATAAAGATGAATCACGACCCTGTATCTTTCCGGTAGACGGAACACAGCCTCAAGAATATCGTTCGTCTCCCTGACCTCTCGCGGTTGAACAGAGAATTCGCCTGTCTCTTCAAGACTTATCATCTTTTTTCTCCAAGCGGATGAGAAAAGACTCTTTCCCTCATTAACCGTTACACGGATCAGCCATGCCTTCACATGTTCTTCCGACTCAAGGCTATCGATATGCTTGACCAACTTCAGAAACACCTGTTGCACGATGTCTTGTGCATCGTGTGGGTTCCTGACTCTAGTCACGGCTAGCCGATAGACCATATCGCCATAGGTCTCTACCAGATACGTCAAGTATTCGTTTTGATTTTGCAAACCTTTCGGTCTCCTCTCGTCTGTGAAGGTCCTTCACTAGTAATACTTTTGAGCGCGGAGAAATGATGCAGTTTCTTGAAAAAAAGTGAAATAATTTTTTTGAACAAAAAATCGGCGCGGATATTCTTCTTATAAAAGGAGAAAGAGGCACCGATTCCATCTGGCAGTTGTATCGAATTCAACTGTTTTTATCTTATGAGAAAAACAGCCGCCTTGCAATAGCCGGCGGCATGTTTTTGTACTTTTCCCGGGACAGCTACAATCTTTCGGATTTCGCAATATCATCCATACTTCTTTCCGCGACCATATCGACGGAAAGACCCGCTATTCCGGAGACAATGACCTGTCCGACCGTGACGGGGGCCGTGACGGATACATTCTTAAGTTCTTTCATCACGTCAAATATCTTCCCCTTAGGGATAGGGCCGGAAGTGATGACCGGTAATCGTACATACCGGGCACCACTGATCCGGACAGTCCCCGTAATCATGCGTGTCGGGGTAAGGATCTCCTGCCTCGCGTAAGTATCGCCGCGCGGGCAGGAATTTCCGGTCACGGACAGGTTTCCCTTCTCATCTCTTTTGATGCGTAGACGGCAGCCGACAGGGCAGACGATGCAAATCATCTCTTCGCCGTCGCGGGCATCCTCAGCGGGCTCTCGGCTGACGCGTGTATAGGCGGACGGCAGGTCTGACTTCTCGATTGAAAAGCGCAGTTCTTTCGATATCTGTGCCAGCTCGGGGGCGCGCAGGCGGATCTTTTCCATCTCGGCAGGTGCCATATGAGGGCGACGAATGGAGCGAAGCTTGGTTCCGTCCGCCCATATACAGATCGAAGCGCCGCGGAATTCATCACGGACGCGAAGCATGAATTCGATATCTGTACCCGGGCTCTTCGAGACACGTTGCGGAAGAACATAAGAGACGCCTTCTGCGGCCAGAACATCGAAGGTGTCCGTCGGGGCCATCTTTCCTGCGGCAAATCTGGCGGCGGCCCGGCCGGCCTTCTCTGCCTCCTCGCTGACGAAGTCGACGAGATCGTGGACGTGAAGGACGTTTCCGCATGCAAAAATACCCGGAACGGTCGTCTCATAGGAGTGATTCACGACAGCTCCTCTTGTCCGCGCACTGAGCTCAACACCGGTATCGACAACGAGATCGTTCTCGGGGATCAGTCCGACGGATAAGAGCAGGGTATCGACTTCGAACGTCTTCTGGGTGCCGGGGATTGGCTGACGCTTCTCATCGACCCGCGAGACGACAACGGCAGACAGACGATCATTGCCGCGAATGTCGGTGATGGTATGTGAGAGAAACAACGGAATCCCGTAATCCTCCAGACATTGCTTCCGATTACGGGGCAAACCGTTCGAATAAGGCTCGAGTTCGGCAACTCCCAGAACCTCGGCCCCTTCCAGAGTCATGCGTCTTGCCATAATAAGGCCGATGTCTCCGCTACCCAGAATAAATACGCGGCGGCCCACCATATAACCTTCCATGTTGATGTATCGCTGCGCTGTGCCGGCGGTCCAGATTCCCGCAGGCCGGAATCCGGGCAGGCGAATCGCTCCCCGCGTTCTTTCGCGGCAGCCCATTGCCAGGACGATCGCCTTGGCGCGGATCTGAGTTATGCCTTCGCCAGGACGAATGTAAGTGACCCTGCGATCCGGCGAGATCGATGTGACCATCGCACGCGTTTTACATTCGATGTTCTTCTCGCGCAGGCGGGCGACAAATCGCTCCGCATATTCGGGACCCGACAGTTCTTCTTGAAAGGTGTGAAGCCCAAATCCGTTATGGATACATTGCAGGAGAATCCCTCCGGGTTCATTGTCGCGTTCGAGAAGAAGAATTCTTCTTGCGCCCTCTTCATAAGCTCCCAATGCCGCGGCAAGTCCCGCGCTGCCGGCCCCGATGATCAGAACCTCATACTCTTCGTTTTCCCCATCCGGAAAAGAAGACTTTTGCCGTTTTTCTTGCGATTCCATGCGCACTAGTCTCCTTTCCATAATTCTTCTTCTATCAGAGAGGCATCTGCCTGCTCTTCTTCGGTATAGGCCGTGTACGGGCGCGGCTCACCGGGACGCGGCGTAAACAGATATGCCTTCTCCCCGTCGTAGGTCACCTCGTCGGGCGAGATTCCCAGTTCTCGGGCCAGAATCTCCACCACGCGCGGTTCGCAGAACCCGCCCTGACAACGCCCCATCCCGGGACGGGCGCGTTTCTTGACGCCTTTTACGGTTCTTGCGCCGGCCGGTCTGCGAATTGCGTCAAGGATCTCGCCTTCCGATATCTGTTCACATCGACAGATCATAGTGCTGAAGCTCGGATCGGACGCGATCAGCCGCTTCTTATCCTCAGGATCCATACGGTCCAGTCGAAGCGTCGGACGGCGGTGTTTGATATCTTCCTTCAGCGTAAGCGCGATGTGGCGGGTCAGAATCGTTTCCATGACATACCGCGCAATTGCCGGAGCCGAAGATAAACCGGGCGAGTCTATGCAGGCGACATGGATCATGCCTGTGACTGTGTCAGACTCCTTGATATAGAAATCCCCGTCATTTCCCTTTGCCCGTAAGCCAGCAAACTCTCGTATGACCTTATCCAACGGAAGATTTCTGACGATGTGTCCGGCGCGACTCAGGACGAAATCCAGCCCCTGTGCAGTCGTATTAACACCCTCGCGGTCGTCGATATCCAGGGCATTCGGGCCGATCAAAAGATTTCCGTCGACGGTAGGAACCGCCAACACGCCCTTGCCGGCCGAGGAGGGTACCGGATACATCACGCGTGATACGACTGGCTTCTTCAGCTTGTCGATGACAAAATACTCGCCGCGTCGCGGTGTGATGGAAAAACTCTTCCGCCCCTCCGCCTTCTCTGCTATGGCGTCTGCATAAATCCCCGCACAGTTGATAATGATCCTGGATTGGATTGTACCCTTACTTGTTTTGATGTAGAAAAATCCTCCGGCAGAGTTCTCCTCGCGGGTAATCCGCCTCACTTCGGTATCCAGAAGAAGAGTCGCACCGTTGAGTACGGCTTCCTCGGCACAGGCAATCGCAAGTTCCCAGGGATTGACGATTGCTGTCGTCGGCAGCTCCGCGACAAGCGTGACCTCGTCGGATAGATTCGGCTCAAGACGTAACGCCTCATCCCGTGACAGAATGTTTGCCGGAACCCCTCGAGCCTGTGCGCGCGCAACACGCAATCGAAGCGTCTCATTCTCCTCATCGGACGTCGCCGCCAGGAACGCGGAGCACATCGAATAGGACACACCGAGCTCCCGGCACAGCGCTTCGAACATCCGACTCCCCTCCACATTCAGACGAGCCTTCAGCGTATCGTCCTCAGGGTCCCAGCCGGAGTGGATAATCGCACTGTTTGCCATCGTCGCACCGACCCCGACATCCGAGGCCTTATCCAGAAGCAGAATCGAAGCCTGCGTCTGCGAGAGCTGTCTGGCCAGCATGCTCCCGATGATTCCGGCACCGATAACGGCAATATCGTACATCAATGAACCTCCCTTGCAATCAAGTTATCCAGCTTTTATCTGCCCCCGAAGGGGCGCTTTTCGATGAGAATCAATAGGATGGGCAAAACGGTTTCTGTTCGATTACGGTCAGTCGGGTCTAACCAGATCGAACGACTCCAGGAAGTCTTCGCCCTTCTCAACCTCGCGAAAAGAAAGACCCGGATAGTCGAGCTGACGCATCACCTCGTACAGGACGATGGCGACACTGTTCGACAGGTTGAGGCTGCGGCATTTCTCCGACATCGGGATCCGAAAACACCGATCAAGATTCTGCCGCAAGAGATCATAGGGAATTCCCGTGCTTTCCTTGCCGAAAATCAGATAGATATCCCGGTCTCCCCCGGCCGCTCCGAACTCAAAGGAAGAATGCGGCATCTTCCCATACCGGGTCGAATAAAAATACTCGCCGGGGTTTTTCTCGGCAAACGCTTCAAAGTTCGCATGTGTCTCAATCCTGGCGTTTTCGAGATGGTTCGTCGTTGAACGCCGGATATGTTTCTTCATCAGATCGAAACCCAGCGGCTCGATCAGGTGCAATGTAACGTCGCATGCGACACAGGTACGAATGATGTTACCTGTATTCTGCGGAATCTCCGGTTCATACAGGACAACATGTACAGCCATAGATATTTCTCCCTCTCATCGAATTCCCTTGTCGTACGGAATGCCCTCGGCCTTCGGTGCACGTGAGTTCTTCGAGGTGAAGATCAGCACGACCATGGTCACAATATACGG
>CAZOFY010000039.1:0-5550 GCA_964579245.1 uncultured Mageeibacillus sp. | reverse complement strand
CCGATATAGCGATATTTATACACGTTGATACCGACCGAGTCAGCCGCTTGCGGATGCTCACCACAGGCGGACAGCCGAAGTCCGAAGCGCGTTTTGTAGATGACAAAGGTCGAGGCAATCAGAATCACAAACACAATCGGTGTCGTCAGGTAAAAATTCTTGAAAAACAACGTATCGAAAAAGGTCGGATCCTCAGGAACTGTCATGCCGAAGCTGGCCTGTGTCACTCGGATCCACGTCGGAATATTGATCGTTGTCTGTCCCTGTCCCTGTATCGCCCATGTAAGAACGATCGCAAATGCCGGGGCAAACATATTCAATGCAGTACCGCCGATTGTCTGATCCGCCTTGAGGCTGACGGCCGCGATTGCTAATAGGATCGAAAAAATCATTCCGGATCCCCCAGCAATGAGCATCGCAATCAGCATCGCGAGTTGCGGGTTTGCCATACCCCAACCGGATGGGTCAACTGCCTGAAGAAAAAGACAGCTGAAAAGCGCGCCGATGATCATGATGCCTTCGAGAGCAATGTTGATTGTTCCGCTTTTCTCACTGAACATGCCGCCCAGGGCCACGACAAGAAGCGGGATAGCAAACAGAATGGTAGCACTTAAGATATCCGCTAAAATCATCATACCTCTTGTCCCTCCCCTGTAGCTTTCGCCTTCTTTGCCTCGCGGTTCTTGATGATTCGACGCACCAGACCCTTCAGAATCAAGGCAAATGCGGCCAGATAAATAATGACGGAAATAATGATATCGATGATCTCCTTGGCGAATTCAGGCTGCATAGCCTCACCACCGACCTGTATGTAGGAGATGAACAATGCGCTGAAAATAACACCGATTGGATTGGATGTCGCCAGCAATGCGACGGGAATACCGTTAAAGCCCATCGAGAGCAAAGACTTGACGATCGTATATTGTGCGGTGCCGCTCAAAAAATAGATGCCGCCGCCCATACCGGCCAAAGAGCCGGAGATCATCATAGAAAGCACGATGTTACGCTTCGCG
The DNA here is from genome assembly GCA_964579245.1 of uncultured Mageeibacillus sp. Taxonomy (GTDB): domain Bacteria; phylum Bacillota; class Clostridia; order Saccharofermentanales; family Saccharofermentanaceae; genus Firm-13. The sequence continues at coordinate 4,537 of CAZOFY010000039.1, read as the reverse complement.
TTGATACCCGCGTAGATACTGGCATCACGATTATATCCGCAAGCTTTCAGCTCATACCCGAATGTCGTTCGATTGAGAAGCAGGTAGATCAGCACGGCCACAAGAGCCGCAAGAAGGATACTGATATTCATATACGTCGAGTTGAATAGTTGATCGAGTCCCATCTTCGGTATAATAGCGCCCGGATTGGCCGCCTCCAAGTTCGCCGTGCGATCCGCGTTCGACGCCCCGTAGAAATTCGCCAGCATCTCGGGAATGTTCGACATAAGAAGATTCACGAAAAACAATCCAATCCAGTTGAACATGATTGAGGTGATGACCTCATTGACGTTGAACAGCGCCTTGCAAATACCGGGAAAAAAGCCCCATATCGCACCGCCAAGCATCGCGGCCAGCAGAGCGGCCCACCAAGGCAGCTTCATCACTGCCCCCGCATAGAGCGCCATAAACGCGCCGACCGTGTATTGTCCCGTAGCTCCGATATTGAAGAGTCCGGTTTTGAACGCGAACGAGACTGCCAGACCCACAAAGACCAGCGGAGCAGCCTGATAGAGCACTTTCGCGAGTTTCTCCGAAGATCCGAAGCCTGTGACGAGAATCTGCTGAATCCCATAGAGAGACATGCCCGGATGAATGATCAAGAGCAAAAGATACCCGAAAATCAATCCGATTATGATGGAAAAAATCGACGCATACAGGCTGACTGCTCCGGGTGAGGTAATCAGTCTTCCAAGACGCTTTCTCATTGATCCTCACCGCCCTTCTCCTTCGCCTTATCTTCGTCTGTTATCTCAGGCTGCAATTCGTCCGTCTGCGCACCTGCAAGTCTCTTGTCTGTCCCGGAATCGTCAGCCACTTCCTTGTCTGTCGCTTCCTTGTCTGTCGATTCCTTGTCTGTCGATTCCTTGTCTGTCGATTCCTTGTCTGTCGCTTCCTTGTCAGCTGCCTCGGCTCTTGCGGTTCCCTCGATTCCCGATGTACCGTCAGACGCAAGCTGTTGTCTCTTCGCTCCTGCCATATACAGACCAAGTTCTTCGACAGATGTCATCTTCGGATCGAACTCGCCGACGATCTCTCCTTCATACATGACAAGGATGCGGTCGGAGACGTTCATGACCTCGTCAAGTTCTAAGGAGATGAGCAGAACAGCCTTGCCGGAGTCTCGCTGAGCGATAAGTTGTTTGTGAATATATTCAATCGCACCGACATCAAGACCACGGGTCGGTTGGATTGCGATCAAAAGCTCCGGATTCTTATCGATCTCGCGGGCGATAATAGCCTTCTGTTGATTGCCGCCGGACATACTGCGAACAATCGTCTCAGAACCCTGTCCGCTTCGTACGTCATATTGTTCAATCAGGTTATTGGCATATTGGAGTACTTTGTCCTTCCTGATAAAGCCGGCTTTTTGAAATTCCGGTTCCCAATATCGCTGCAAAACCAGATTGTCCGCCAGGGAATAATCCAGAACCAGCCCGTATTTATGCCGATCCTCGGGAATATGACTGATCCCGGCCTTTGAACGGTTTCGAATGCTTGTCTTCGTGATGTCCATGCCGCTCAGCGTAAGACGTCCGGAAACGATCTTGTCGATTCCGGCAAGTGCATATACCAGCTCACTTTGTCCGTTGCCCTCAATGCCTGCCAGGCAAACAATCTCACCGGATCTCACCTGAAAAGAAGCATCCCTGACGGCATTGTTCTTGTGGCGCTTCGATGCGACCGTGATCCCTGCCGCTGTCAGCACGGCCTTTCCGGGGTTAGCCTGTGTCTTTTCGACGACAAGTTGGACATCTCGTCCGACCATCATTCTGGACAATTCTTCAAGAGAGGTCCCGGCAACATCCACGGTGCCGATGAATTTCCCCTTCCGAAGTACGGTGCAACGATTGGCGACTTCCTTGATTTCGTTGAGCTTGTGTGTGATAAAAAGAATCGACTTCCCTTCCGCGGTTAACCCGCGCATGATGTCCATCAATTCCCGGATCTCCTGAGGAGTCAGAACAGCTGTAGGTTCATCAAAAATAAGGATCTCGTTATCCCGGTAGAGCATCTTTAAAATCTCGACACGCTGCTGCATGCCGACGGAAATATCCTCAATCCTGGCGTCCGGCTCCACCTTCAGTCCATATCGTTTGCTCAGATCCAGGATCTTCTGTCTGGCCTGTGTCCGCTTCAGGACACCTGCCGTATTCGGCTCGACTCCGAGAATAATGTTATCCAGAACGGTGAAGACCTCAACGAGCTTGAAATGCTGGTGTACCATGCCGATCCGGTGCGCATTCGCATCGTTCGGATTATTGATCTTCACTGCCTCGCCGTTGATCCTGATCGACCCGCTCTCCGGCTGATACAAGCCGAAAAGCACACTCATCAGTGTGCTCTTTCCTGCGCCGTTCTCGCCCAGCAGGGCATGGACCTCGCCCTTTTTTAACTGCAGGGTAATATTGTCATTTGCACGTATGCCGGGAAATTCCTTGGTGATGTTCAGCATTTCGACTACATAATCACTCATATGCATTTCTCCGATTTGAGAAAAAGGCCGGGCATACGCCCAGCCTTCCCCTGATCTATTCCTATCTCATACGATCAAGTCTGATAATCAACAACACAGATCTCAACAGCAGGTTCCGCTTTCGTGTCATTCGATACGACTACACTACCGTCTACCAGCTTTGCAAATAACGTGTTGTACTGATCGACCGTGAACTTCTGCATTCTCCAGGAATCCGTAGCTGTAGGAAGGCCTACGCACTTATCCTTGGCTCCGAGAATACTTGTCTTTCCTCCGAGATTTGCCGGCCACTTGCCTGCGTTCGCATAGATATCAGCAAGCGCGAGCTTAACGGATTCGGTCAGACCCTTCATAGCAGAGGTAATGATTGTCTTAGACTGGGCAGCCTGATCGACGTCAACACCGATGACCTTGGCTCCCGCCGCTTCCGCTGCCGCAGTTGCGCTTAGGTAGATACCGCCGCCGCAAGAGAATACAACCTCGGTGCCGTCTGTAAACCAGCCGGCCATCTTGTTCTTGATATCATCGTTCGGGCTGAAAACGCCGCTGTACCAGTACTTAACCTCGATGTCTCCAGCAGATAAACCCAATTCCTTACCGGCAGCTTCCGCACCCTGAACAAAGCCGTAACCATAACGGATAACAGCGTCAACCGCCATTCCGCCGAGGAATCCGAGCTTCGTGTATCCGTCCATGACCGCAGCATAGCCGGCGAGATATCCGGCTTGCTCCTCCTGATAGAGGATACAGTGTACGTTCGTGGACGTCTTGAATACGGAATAGTCAGCGTTGTGAGGTTCTGCGTCCAGAAGCAGGAATTGTACGTCCGGGTACTTATCCTGACATTCAAAGATCGACTCTGAAAAGAGGTAGCCGGGGCAGACAACCGTCTTGGCGCCCTTAGCAATGGCCGCTCCGATCGACTCGACACGGGCTGCCGTGGAATCTTCACTTGGACGATAATAAGCATATGTAATCTTGTTTGCTTCGGCGTATTCCTTGACACCATTCCAAGCACCTTCGTTGAAGGACTTGTCATCAATGTTGCCGACGTCGGTGACCAGGGCTAATTCGTAGGTATCCGCCTTCGGTGCGGACGTGGTCGCACAAGATGCGACACCGACAGCAAGAGCCAGACACAGGACCAGAGCAAAAATCTTCTTCATTCTTAATTTCCTCCTCAAACACAAATATCTACTTGGTCATAAGGACTTCATGAGAATATTATATCACGATACCCCTCGAAAAATGCGTATCCGCACGCGAAGGTTTTTTTGATTTCTCAAAGAAAGTGCTCCATGTTATGATGAAGAAAAAACACATGGACGAGGTGGCGGAAGATGCACGAGTTTGCTGTGCTTCTGGGATTCGACAAGGACAGTGAGGATGCGATCCTCGCACTGCAAAATGAAGTCGGTGTTGCGACCGGCAATACCTTTATGGCAGAGAACAACATGCTTCCGCACATCACGCTCTCCCTGTTTTCCTCTGATCGGCCCGAAGAAAGCTCGCAAATTGTGGAAGCCTTTGCGAGGGACGGCATAGATTTCCCCATCCGACTCGGCAGTGTCGGGGTTTTCAACACTCCCCTGGCCGTCGTGAATCTTTTGCCTGTCGTAACGCATGAACTCCTGCTCTTGCATGATGATCTGATGCAGCGTCTCTCACCATACGCTACAAATTTTCAATCCCATTACTTGCAGCCGGATTGGATCCCTCATTGCTCAGTAGCAATCAACATTGAGCCGGATTGTCTGGGGACAGCGGTCGAAGCCGTTTGCGCCCGATTTAAACCGCGCGATGTCCGTATCGCTTACGTATCTCTTGCGGAATGTTGTCCGTACCGGGAGAACGGACGCTGGCATGTCGGCCGGACATTATAGGGGCTGTCTCAAAAGGTTTGTAAAAGTAGACTCTAATGGTTGGATGAAGAAACTGGCACTTGGGGGTTCACTTCAGAAAGCAAAGTCTTATGCGGAAGCCCTAAAGCGGCAGACTTTTGCGGCAGACTTCAACATGATG
>CAZOFY010000038.1:18253-22132 GCA_964579245.1 uncultured Mageeibacillus sp. | reverse complement strand
AATTCAGGCCGTATTTTTGCGCAAGTAATCAACCAGGACGAAAAGAAGCTTTCTCTTATGAATTGAATTGTCGTGTATTGACAGTTAATGTCGAAACATCGTCATTTCTTATCAAGCAGAAGCGGATAGAATATCAATGTCTAGTGATCCGAGAAATACTTATCAAGGAAACACCCGTAAAGGAGAAGAAATGAGCCTATATGCTTAAGAACGCTATTAAAATGTCAGAACTTAGCCCGGATTTGCTGTTGAAACACATAAGGGCAAGAAAAGCGGAGTTAGAACAGGTTCTGATAGAAAAAGAGAACTCTCTTCGGGACGCTCCGGAAGGAGAACTACGTTTTGTAAAGCGAGGAAATTTTATCCAATACTATCACAAACTTGATCATTCTGTCACGGAAGGTGCTTATCTTAAGCGCAAGCAGGATTCGCTCGCAGCTGCTCTCGCTCAGAAGGATTATGACCGTAAGTTGATCCGAGAATTGAGTACCGAGATCACGGCGTTAGAAAGACTTCTTGTCGAATATCGGCCGGAAAAGATCAACGAGATATTTCTGTGTCTTCATGACTGCCGTAAACCGTTGATCCGGCCGGCAATGCTTCTGGATGAAGATTATGTCAAGCGGTGGATGAGTGTTGTATATGAAAAGAAAGCGTTTGAAAATAACACTCCGGATTACTTCACCGCCAAAGGCGAGCGCGTAAGATCTAAATCCGAGATACTAATTGCAGATGCGTTAAGTCGACGCAATATTCCCTATCGTTATGAATATCCTATAATCCTCCCCGGAAATGGAACAGTTCACCCAGATTTCACCTGTCTGAATGTACGAGAACGAAAAGAGTACATATGGGAACATAACGGAATGATGTCAGATTCGAAGTATGCAGATTATGCGACAAAGAAGATCGAGATGTATACACTGGCCGGCTACTCTCCGGGGGACAACCTTATTGTGTCATTTGAGATAGATTCTCGTCCGCTAAGTTCCCGGATTATTGAGTTCAATATTCATAATCACTTGTTATAAGTAGGATGAGGAATCAAATACAAGTCAGATTTCGCACGGTTAATGGGAAAGATATGGTCAATCACGTTCTCATCCTTTGGGAGAAGTCAGCACGACGCTCCTCTTGCCCCTAATCGAAAAACGTGGTCGAGCCACACAAATGAGAGGCACAATCGCATTTTCAGAAGGGGTGATATTTGCATGATCTGTTGAAATAGTCTTTGCGCTTAGTCTATCGGCACAATCCCAATCTCACAATGGTAATACTTGCAAGATCAGTTTTCTTCAGTGTTCCAGGCCGCACTTTTTGTAAGCGAACAGGAAAAGTGAGAAAGCAATCAGAATGTTGATTATAATCACGAAAGCTGTTTCAGGAGATACTTCCAAATGATCCAGGCGAGAGATCATGATGCGAAGCTGCTCGGAATAGGTGAATCGTGCGATGCGAGCGATTGTCTGGTTGAACATCGCCAACATCGGAAGAAAGGAGAGAATCATCATAACGGGAATGGTGAAAGAGGTTGCCATCATCTGGTTTTTACTGATGCTGCCGATGGCGGCGCCGATCAACATGGAGACCAGTATTCCTACTCCCATGATCAGCAGAAATGCAGCGTATGCCTTTCCGGTATATCCGCCGCCTAGACCGATCACAGCCGCACCAAGCATACACACAATCCAGATGTAGCTGCCAATTCCCAGAAAATACTCGATTGGCCGTACATTCGACATCATCAATACGCGAAGTGTATTTTTTTCCTTTTCCTCAGCAAGGATCGCCGCCATACTCGTTAACGGCGCCATCCCGACGAACATGACGGCAAATAGGTTCGCAAAAAAGTGCTCCTCCATCCCGTCGATCTTTATCGAATTCTCCATGATGATTGTCATGACCGGAAACATGACGAATTGGATAAATATTGTCTTGTTCTTGAAGGTCTCTTTCGTTTGCTTCCAGAAAATAGCTTGCACATGTCCTGTCATACGGCTAGGCTCCTTCCCGTCAACTCTTTGAAGACGCTATCAAGATTCGGCTCGGTGGAGTGGATTGTTTCCAGTTCTCCGCTTGCGATAAGTTCTTGAACCTCATCAGCCGTAGAGGCATTTTGCGCCAAAACCCTGTCTTCTCCGCTATATAGGTGTATTTGCAATCGTTTCTCGTGATTGTATCTCCGGCATAATTCTTTCGGAACACCATACTCGACGATTCTTCCTTCGTTCAGAAGAGCAACGTGATCGCATAATTTCTCCGCCTCTGACATATTGTGCGTAGTCAGAAAGACTGTGACGCCGCGAGCTTTTTCTGCAAGGATCAGTTGATGAATCTCTTCGGCGGTCGATGGGTCGAGCCCGCCGGTTGGCTCGTCAAGAAAAAGGAGCAGGGGTGCGGCCATCAGCGCGCGGGCCAGCAGCAACCGACTTCGCATCCCTTTCGACAGATCGGAGGCGGCTGTTTTTGTCGCATCGGTCAGGCCGACTTTGTCGAGGACGTCTCGTATTTTTTCCTTAGGAATTCCATAGATCTTGGCGAATAGAAACAGATTGTCGTAGCAGTTGAGTCTCTCGTAGAGCCCGAATTGATCCATCATGATTCCGACTTGTTTATAGTCGCTTCCTTGAAGCGTTGCGGAGTTTTTCTCGAGAATCGACGAGTCTCCGGACGACGGAATCAATTGTCCTGTTAATATCTTGATCAGCGTCGTTTTCCCGGCACCGGAGGGGCCCAGAAGGCCAAAGATTTCACCTGTTTCAATCCGTATAGACACATCTTCCAGAACCTTTTTTTCGCGAAAGGAATGCCCGATATTTCTCGCTTCAACACACTTATTCATTCTCATTTTTCTCCTGTTTGAATCGTTTCAGTGCCTCATCCATTTTCGAATTTTCCATCTTTTCGCGGGTGATTGCTACTACGGTACTGATTCCGACGCTAACGCCGAAACATATCAGGAAGCCCACCCAGGGTTGCCACTGGTCGATCGGAAACCAGTTGAAAATAAATATAAAAACAACAATCGTTGCGAAAACCGATACGAACACCAATATCATGCGAAAAGCTACGGAGAGCTGTTTGATGATCTTATCTGAAAAACAAACAAATCGAAGGACAACGATGATGATGGAAACAAGGAGGAATTGTAGTGTCGTGGAGACGCTCAGGCCGTTGCTTCCGAGAGAAAACATGGAGGAATAGTCTTTCGCACCCTCTCCAAACACCACACAAAAAAGATTCATGATCACAATCGTTCCTCCGAAGGTTGTAAGAACCCGTCCGATGTAATCAAAGAGCGTTCTATTTTTTTCCATTCCTTACACCCCCAGCCTATTCTTCAATTCATCCGCATATTGCCTCGACACCAAGATCTGCTCTCCGCTTTCGAAGCTCACACGAATTCTCCGGTCGATATCCGTTCGCAAGGATTTGATGTGGCGCAAGTGGATCAAGCAGGACTTGCTGGCGCGGATGAATCCGCTTTCGCATAATCTCGCTTCAATCTCGTAAAGCTTCAATTTTGACTCGTATACAACGTCCTTCGTGTATACGAAAGTCTTGCGATCTACCGATTCGATATAGATAATCTGGGAGACCTCCAGAATGATCGCCTCGTCCCCTTTTGTGACCAACAATTGTTGATTCAGAATGCGAAGCGTCGCCATGATCTTTTCAATTTCCGGAGTCAATCGATTACAGGTAATCACAATTTCTGTATCCTTGACGCAATCGTCTGTTTGTATCGATATTTTCAAGCTGGCTTCACCTCCCTGCGTATTGAAAGTACCATGTCTTTTCGACGAGCACAAACGGCAAAAGCATAAGTTGCCATTTTGATGGCGCGAAATGCCGCACGCATGCTATTCCTCCTTTGCG
>CAZOFY010000038.1:10037-18153 GCA_964579245.1 uncultured Mageeibacillus sp. | reverse complement strand
ATGCTATTCCTCCTTTGCGGCGCGACTCAGCACGCATATTTTCTCGCGCCCGAAAAAACCTGTTGACAATATCGATACTCGATGTTAGATTGATGTCAAAATATCGACACTCGATATTCTGAAGCGCGCTTTTTCAAAATTGTGGAGAACAAGGGATACTTTTCAACCCTTATCGAGCTTTTTCCAAAAATCACGGAGGATGATCACGATGGCAAGGGAGACTTTTCAAACCTTAAGTGAGCCCATGTATTATATTCTGCTAGCCCTGATGACGGAGCAATGCGGCGTCGACATCATGAGCCGTGTCGAGGAGATCTCACAGGGGAGGATCACAGTCGGCCCCGGCACAGTCTACGCCCTCCTGGACAAATTCCTGGCAAACGGCGTCATCCGGGAGACGAAGGTCGACGGCCGCAAGCGCAGCTATGTGATTACCGACATAGGGAAAGAGTTCCTGCGAAGAGAGTTTGACCGCCTGAAGCAGATGCTCGGTGACGGTAAGGTATGGAGTGAAGGAGAATTACGATGAAGACGAAGTTTATTCGAAAACTGTTTCTGGTCAGTGCCTACGACATGCGGGCCATAGAGGAATACTTAGAGGGCATGGCAAGAGCCGGCCTGATGTTCGCGAAAAGAAGGGGAATGTTTTTTTATTTCGAGAAGTGTGAGCCGAAGAAGGTCCGGTTCTTCGTCGATGTATTTGCGAAGGCATCGATCTTCGATACTCGTCCCGACCCGAAAACCGAGGAGTACATCGAGTATTGCATGGCCTCCGGCTGGAAGCACCTACATACAGACGGAAAGCTGCAGTTTTTCTGTGCGGAAAGCGAGAATGCCGTACAGATCCAGACAGATAACGCCTTGCGTTTGAAGCTGATCCATAAGAATACGCTGGCCACGAATGGAGTCACCTGGATCCTGCTGCCTGTCATGTTCGTCATGATCCTGGTTCAATCACTTCTTCTCAATCAGCTGATTCCGCTTGGTAATTCTCTTGTGACACAAGGACTTCTTGTGATTGTCTGTCTGATGCAGATCATCCGGTATACCGTTTTTTATGTGCATAACAAGAACCGCATCAAGAACAACGAAGCCCTCTTCTTCTATTCCGAAAAAAATGTGCGCCGATTTCATCTGGCAAACATTCTTCTCGTCCTAATCATCTTTGCGCTCTTCCTTGTGACGAGTTTAGATCTTGACAGCAAAATGGCATTTGTGATCTTTGTTATCCTGATCATCGCCGGAATCTCCATCGCTCTGTTCAACCAGATGGATCGTTCCTTTTCGCGAGCCCATAATATTCTTGCCATTCTCATCATCTCCATCGTCGGCGTAGTCTTCCTCAACCTCGCGATCGGTTTCCTGGCACTGGGCTCCATATTTCTAAGTCCAGATAGCGAGAGAATCTCTTATTTCGATCCTGTTTCCGGAGCTTCGGTCACGCAATTCCTGTCGCACGATTTTTTTTCGGTAACGCTGGATCAGCTCGGCGTCGTGACTGCCGAAATTGTGATCACCGACACATCGGCATCCCACGATCGCTCCGTCTTCGGGACAAGAGATCAATATTGGGAGACTGTCTATGGGGAGAACATGACCGAGCTTGCTTGTCTGGACTATACCATCTTGAAGAGCTCGTTTGCTCCGATTCTCGAGATCACACGCGACGGATATCTCCGTATGCCGGCCATCGGAATTTTCGAAGATATTACCGAAGCAGAGGGCAATCTATGGGGCGCCGAAAAGGTCTATCTTGCTACTGACGACATCGGGCGGGAGACGCGTTTGATTCTTTTCGCGGACAAGCTTCTTCGCATTGAGAGTGAATCGATACCCTTTACGGAGGATGTGGTGAATGTCTTTCTTGAAGAACTTAAATGAGTACACGCGTCGTCTTTAACATCAATGAATTGATAACGGCGGCCGGCTCCGAAGAGTCAGGTCGCCGCTTTTCTTGTTTTTCTGTCACGAGGTGCCAGATTCTTCTCAAATAATCTGTACGATATTCTCCGATAGGCGTGTGTACTTTTCGAGGATCGAGGCATCGTGGAACGGCAGGGGAATGATATCCTGCTCATGGATCGAGGCGATAAACTTTTCGTTCTTCTCAGCGTCTGATGTGAGTCCGATCGGAATATTTCGGATCACGTTCTCGCGCTGGTAACACTCGTCGCCTGTGATGACGTACTTCTTCCCCGCTTCCTCAAAAAACACAACGGAGGAGTCCGGCGTATGCCCGCCGATCAGTTGGAACAAAAATTTGTCGGCTATCCAACACTCATCCTCCACAAGGGTAAGATTCCCACCCATCAGACGTTTCTTCACGGCATCGGTGCCAGTCTCCCTGGCTATCTCATATGCTTTTTTTGCCATCACGACAGAGGCCTCCGGATACAGGTCTAGATTATTGATGTGATCCCAGTGGCTATGCGTAATGATCACGGTGTCGATCTGTGGCATTTTCCCGAACACCTGCTCCACTTCTCCCATCGGAAAGATGTGCACGCCCATCTTCTCTGCCAACTCCTCATCTCGAAAACCGGTGTCGACTAAATAATACTTGTCATCAACTTCCGCCAGATAATAGAAGAAGGCGAAATCTTCGATTCGCTCTGCTGCATCCGGCGTATTCCGGAAAACAGATCCCTTTGTTGCGTACTTAAAATGTTCGGCATATCGAATCGCGTATATTTTCATAATCTCGGATCCTTTCTCTGTGACTCTTTTCGAGCAACCGGCCGTCAACCGCCGGATGCTTGCTGACTGTTTACATATCGTTCGGTCATTTTCGACAGCAGCCTGCCCATTCTGACAGGAAAGGCGTAGCAGGCCATCGTTTGCAGTTTCTGGCTAAAGCTGTCGCAGATAATAAAGCGCTTTGACATGACATGCTTGGCGAAGCCTCTTCCGACCTTTTCCGGTGCGGCCATGAACTCTTTCGGGATCGGTAATGGTTCCGACGACTTCGTATTCGTAAGAGGCGGATGAAAGATGTGAAAACTCACGTGGTCTTTGGCACATTCGATATTCAGACATTTCGCCAGAGACTCCAGTGCGCCCTTCGAGGAAGCATACGGCGAGATATTCACAAATCCTGTTACGCCGACTCCGGAGCTCGTGTAAATGATTCGCCCTTCCTTCTGCTTTCTCAGATAAGGGAGGACTGCCTTCGTAAGCCGCAGTGCGCCGAAATAGTTCACGTCAAAGACAGCTTGAACCGTGTCCAGATCCGAATTCTCGATCGCGTCGAAGGTGCAGAGGCAAGCGTTGTGAATCACTGCATCGATTTTCCGAAGTCTTGAGAAAGCATCATCGATCGCTGACTGCAGCACAGACTGATTCCGAACATCGGCAATATAGACAGAAAGCGCCTCCGGGTAGATCTTCTGAAGCTCCCGGATATGCTCTGTATTCTTGTCCAGCACAACGACTCTTTGGCCGTCTTTGAGAAGCTGCTCGGCTAGAAAATATCCGATCCCCTCATTTGCGCCTGTTATCATTACGTTTGCCATTCAGTTGCCCCCAGATTCTCTTTAAAAAAATGCTGTATATGTGCCTGTGCGTCCTTGCGAAACTGATTCTTACTCTCCTCGCACAGATTCCCTGACAGCAGCCATCTCTGTGTATACAAAAGGATCGGAGCATAGAATTTTACTGCGAGATATTCCTGATCCTGCCGTTTGATCAGACCTCTTTCGATAAGTGCCTTAAAAACCGTTCCCTGGTATCGCAGGGGTTCCGTGATGACCCAGGTATCAAATGTCTTACGCGCCTCAGCACTGCTGAACTGCTCAATGGAAAGAACTCGTAAAAATGTATTGCAGAAATCATCCAGAAGATACTGCTCGAAAAAATAATCGGACACACTCCCGCCGAAGTTACCTGTCAGAGCTCCCGGAGTCTCACCCAGCGAAGAGTCAAGCTGATTCATCATCCCTTGTGCCTTCATTTGAAATCTGTCCAGAAGTTCATCGAATATCGCCTGCTTATTTTTGAAATGATAATAAACGGAGCTCTCCTTGATGTTCACTTCTTTGCATATGTCACGAATGGAAACAGACGGATAACCTCTTTGCGCGAAAAGATCCAGCGCAACAGTTAAGATTCTCTCCCTCGTATCGCTCATCGGATCCTCCTTCGTCTAACATCTGTTAGGCAAAGTATATCTAACACTCGTTAGGCTGTCAAGGACCTCGGTCAAAATAGATCACACCGAGCATGATCTAGACGTTCGTTTCACACGCCGCGCCCTCGCTCGACGCTTTCTCAACGCCCGCCTTCACAGTGGGGCTCTTCCTGAAACTCTCTTCACAGTGATGTCACTGCCTAAGACTCTCTTCATAGTAGCGTCTCTGCCTAAAACTCTCTTCACATTGACGTCTCCGCCCAAAACTCGTCCACGAACGCCTCCAAAAAGGCATGCCTCTCACAGGCGATCCGATGAGCTGACGGTGTGTTGATCTTCTCCTTCAGAGAGAACAATTTTTCGTAGAAATGATTGATGCTGGTAGACGGACGGTTCACATAGTCTTCTCTGCTCATGTTCTGAAGCGGCGGAATTTCCGGATCGAAGATCGGCCTTCCCGCATGTCCGCCGTAAGCAAATGCCCTGGCAATCCCAATCGCCCCCAGCGCGTCCAATCGATCCGCGTCCTGGACAATCTGACCTTCCAAGCTACTCGGCTTGACCGAATCTTTTCCCGCAAAAGAGACTTCTTCGATATTTCGGCAAACTTTTGCAATCAGGTCCTCCGGCAAATCGAACTTCTTCATGAAAAGTACCGCGTGACTCTTCTTCTCATGTGTCTCCGGCGACAGCTTTTGGTCATCCACATCGTGAAGGATCGCGCTCAACTCCGCTTCGAAGGCATCCGCCTTCTCCTCCGCGGCTATTTTCGAGGCCATTCGGTACACCCGCTGTGTGTGATAGAAGTCGTGCCCGCTGAAATCGTCTCGAAAAACGACTTTCACGTATTCCAGCGCTGCCATGACGATGTCGTTCTGCCTCTTTTCCATCTTGTTCGCTCCGATCGTTACTTCCTCGAGTGATTGATTTCGTCAGTCACTGTCTTCATTCTCGCAATCTGCCGCAGTCAATTTCAGTTGTCTACAAAACGTAGTCAACTGCCTTATTTCTCAATTGCCCCCAAGAAAAACTCATTAATCTGATTCATAAGTGACGGATCGAGCTCCGTATACAAAAACTTATCAAATCCGTCTTTCTGACCTTTCTGCTCCGCTTCTTCGCGATAATCCAAGGCAGCATCCGTCAGAAAGTAATCATAATGTCCGTCATGTCTCTCCTCGTCCATGTACATAAATTCGCAAGCCGGATTCACGATCTCGGATCGTTTCTCATAGATCGGGCTCTCATCCCCGTAGAACTCATCGTCCCGGCCGCTGATGACAAGGACGGGGATCGTCACCGAATTGATCCCGTCGACTGCCGACAGATCCCGGTCGTCGCCATACTTCAGTGCAATGAAAGCCTGCGTAAATGGCTCCAGCACATAGTGGAACGGCCCGGTATACCGCTCGATCGAATACGTCCATTGCTCCTTCGGTGTATCAAAGCCGGAAGCGACGACGGCTGCATCGACCGCGTGTCCCTCGGCGAGCACGGCGGCACTCGCATAAGCTCCGAGACTATGGCCGAACAGCATCACGGGCATTTCCTCGAAGCGAGCCTCTTTCTCAACATAGTCCAGTACCGCATCCAGATCGTAGACTGTCTGTGTGTATCCGTTCATCGCGGAGCCCTGGCTGTTATAGCAGCCCGTATAGTCATAGCAAAGCACCGTCCATCCGGCATCGACAAAATACAGCGTCTCATAGAGCTTGATATCCGTCGTGTCCGTGTGCCCCGGGCTGATGATGATCAGTCCTTTCGTGTTTGCAGCGCTGTAAAGAAATCCGGTGAGTTGGTTATCGCCCGACGGAATCTGCAGCGTCTCACAGGGATATTTCTCGTGATCGATATCAGCATGCGTCAGGAAACGGCTGCTGTCATAACTATTGTAATCATATCGCCGGAAAACCACCGCGTGCACAATGGCAATCGCCGCGAAAGCGATGATACCGAGGCTGATCAGCGCGACGATCGAGATTTGCACTTTTCGAAAAGCTTTTTTGTCTTTCATGATGGCTATTCTAATCTTTTTTTGATCTATTGAAAAGGGCAGGCGTCTCCGGAAGAGATGGATCTATTTGCATCAGGGTTCGGCGTGCGTATTCTTCACTCCCGGCCGGATAGAGCGACTTCCATTTGCTGCAGTGTCCGATGGGCGTACTCTTCAACCCCAGTCGGATAGGGCGACTTCCATTTGCTGCAGTGTCCGACGGGCGTACTCTTCAACCCCGGTCGGATAGGGCGACTTCCATTTGCTGCAGTGTCCGACGGGCGTACTCTTCAACCCCGGCCGGATAGGGATAGTTCATCAGTCGGGCGGTGTTTTGGGCAACTGTCGTATATAAATCCATCGTGTTCGCTAAGGCCAACTGAAGAGACTCCCGATCGTATTTTCCGTACGCTTCTTGAAGTCCCGAACGGACAGACGGATCAACCCACTCATCGAAGAATCGGCCGTCATGCCAGATGTTAAATTCGGCACCGTTTATCGCGATCGCCTCGCACTCGAGCATCTCTCGCAACAAGTTTTTCAGGTATCCGTCGATGCAGTTCTTCGCAGCCCAAACCTCTCCCCGGCATAATTTCTTTATCGCCCAGATCGTATGAAACCAGAAGTTATTAACATTGTTACAAAAGTGCTGTTCCGTAATGGTTTTCTTTTCCATGGGCACGGGACAGCTCGCTTCGATAATCTTTGAATACTTAATCTTGTCGACGAGAATCCTGTGTCCTTTAACGTACCATGCGCGAATGATCGGATCTGCCGAAATCCGCTCTACATCCTTGACATTATAGAATAGGAAATCCATGTCCAACGCGTCATCAAAAAATACGCGCCGCTCATAATCCTGAACCGCTGTATTCTCGAAAAAAGAAATCCTCGGTTCCGCGATCCCGCGAAGCCATTCATCAGTATGGATGAAGTAATCGACATCGCTGACAAAGAAAATCAGGTCATAATCGGAGAACCGGTCCGCCTTTTTCTCTTCCCTCGCTCTCGACCCGAAAAGCACCATCGCCGAAATCCGGGGATCGTTCTCTGCGTAGGAGATGATTTTTTGGAGTATCAAGTTATCGCTTGTCATCATGAGCTCCTTCATCGTGATGATGAAACCGTATAATCTCGGCTTATTACATGTAAAATGATTATGATATACGCAACGCCCAATAATGCAATATCCGATTGAACTATAATCGAAGAATCGACATCAAGCGGGGGATCAATTGTATTTTTTCGAGCGGCCAGACCTGAAGAAATTCCGGATCTTCTGACGGAGGCTTTCCCTGTGTGGCAGAGGGGACGTACATTCATCCCGCCTTTTATGAGTGATTTGCATCGTTAAATTCGCAGGGAGCGTGAAATTGCTGTCGCTGCTCATAGCGGGACACTTACGAGAGCGGAATCAGAAGGCTCACTCTGAATCCCGGATCAGCGTCGGAGCAAATGATCTCGCCGTTCATCATCTCAATAAGGGATTTGGATATGTAGAGTCCCAGGCCGCTGCCCTCCTGCATACTGATCTCTTCTGATTTTCCCCTGTAGAACATGTTGGTTACAAGGTGAATCTCATCTTCCGATGCTCCCGGCCCATAATCTCTTAGATCCATCTGAAGATATCCTTCGATAATATTATAAGTAATGTCTATCTTTGTGTTAGCGTACTTGTAGGAATTGCTGATTACATTGGCTATGATCTGCCCCATTCGCCTTGCGTCAATGCAAATAAGGCAATCCGGGATAGCATCCTGTTTCACTAAACCTCTGTCGTCATTCCTCTTTACGATATCAGCCAGCACTTCCGCGTCTTCATCCCTCACGTTAACCTGCATCTGCCCGAGTTCATCAAGTGTCGAAGCAAACAAGTCGCTGACGAGGGCATCAATCTGATCCGCTTTCCGGTAGATATTTTCGATTTTCTCACGTTCATACTCATCGGTCACCTTAACCTTAAGAAGTTCACTGGTAAGCTTAATTCCTGTAATCGG
>CAZOFY010000038.1:0-9937 GCA_964579245.1 uncultured Mageeibacillus sp. | reverse complement strand
TGTTTGAAAAATAACCTTGCCCTCTTGATCCATGATCAAATAGTCTATACCAAAATCCTGCTCAGCCAGAACTTCGGTGTGGTTCCAGTTCTCCCTTGCGTTTTGAACCATGTCATTTATGCGCACTATGTCGACTTTCTCATATTGGGTATCAGCCATAATAAAAAGGCTCGCGCCAAGAGATACTACGAAAATCAGACTGATGATAAGCAGTATTCTGTTGTATCTCTTCATTGATACCATCTCCATGTCGCTGCTCCCTTTATCTGAGGAGCATCCGGTATGTCCTGCTGTGAAAACACATTATGCAAACTCTTCAATGATATATCCCACACCCCAGACCGTCTTTATAATCTTTGGATTACTTGTATCTTCCTCTATTTTTTCACGCAGATGTCTTATGTGAACCGCAAGTGTTCCTTCCCCTACGAAGGAGTCATCCCAGACCTTGCTGAAAAGCTCGTCCTTGGTTACCACTCGATTTCTGTTTTGAAGAAGATATAGGAGGAGCTTATATTCCATGCTCTTGAGACTTACCGCCGCTTCCTCCTTCACAAGTCTGTGCGTCAGGGTATCCAGTGACAGATGATCTACAATAACAAGGATATCCTTATTCGCGCGATTCTCGGGCCTAACGGAAGAATCTATTATGCCCGACACACTCTCGTATCTTTTCAAAATCGCTTTGACCTTGGCAAGCAGAACATTCAGCGTGTACGGTTTCTTGATATAATCATCCCCGCCGATATTCAGAGCGGTCAACACATCGTCATCACTTGTTCTTGCACTGATGAATAATATGGGCATATTGTGGTTTGCTCTGACTTTCTTGCATAATTCAAATCCCGATCGATCTCCCAGATTGATGTCCATGAGAATCAAGGATGCTTCATTTTCGTTAAGAAAATTGACAGCGCCGTCATAATCAAGGACATAAGCCGTCTTGATATCAAACATATTAAAATATTCAGAGGTAGATTCGGCGATGACCATATCGTCATCTATCATTAGGCATTGATATTTCATAACATCTCCGTATAAGCAAAGATATACTTGTCTGAAGTCACTTCAAAACAAGTATATCAAACCGTGGACAATTAAAAGCAGAAGCAGTATCCATTTTCGAAAAACATAGGTCTGGAATCCCCTTCTCGACTATTTCTGAAGGAAACTCAATGCAATCTTCTCACCGTCGTTGCCTATGAATGCAATCTTTCCTTCCGAAGGAAGAGCTACCTCGTTCGGATAATCGATCATGTACGTTGAATAGACAAGAGTTCCGTACTTGTCATATACATAGATGGATGTAAATTCACTTCTATCAAATGACACAGTTATGCCCTTTGTCTCTTCGGTAAGATTGTACCAGATTGCTTCATTTCTGGTCGTGGTCACCTCACGGATATCCTTCGAAAAATCATTCAGACAACTGTCTTTGATATACACCGCATCTGAACATATGGCGCGGACAAAAAGCGTATCGTCCTGCTTTTCCATAATAATATTCGTGAGATCCCGGCTGTTCTGACAAGGAATCTGCAGGAACGGCTCTGCATGTGTCTCATCGATCATCTTCAGAATCTGCGTTCCTTCCAGAATCACATATCCCGGCATAGCTTCTGATACCTTCATTTCAACCTTTGGAGTCAATGTGAAATTCATATTGGAATACTTTCCGCTGTACAGACTATATTCACCCTCATAAGCTTTCCAGGTATCTATCAACGTAGATGACACCTCATTGGGCTCAAGCTTCTCGGCAAAATAACCCTTTTGATAGTAGACTCCAAAATCTATATACTCAGTAGCCGCATCTTGGACGATATACTTTCTTTCGTTGCTTCTACTCGTAAAATGATATACGGTTCGGCTTGCATCCTGGATATCCTCTTTTATGTCTCCGCTCATAAGGACAAAACCGTTATCCTCCGTACACTTGTAATATGTGGTTTTAGGCGTATCCGTATCACAGCCGGTCACGGTCATGTACTCCATGTTCGGGAATTCTACTCTAAACACAGTAGTGTTTGTGGTATATATACCTTCGTATTGTCGAAGCTCTTCAGGCACTAAATTTTTTGTAGGTAAGTCGGCTGGTTCCTCATCGAGTATCGTAATTCCTTGTTCTTCCAGGACAATTTTCATGAGTGCTCCGGCCATAGCCGAACTGCCCACAGGAGTTGAACCGGAACTTAAAACCGCGATACTTATTTTCTCATCGGGTGCCACCATTAGGTCCGCAAACTGTTGCGATGTGGCCCCGCCCTTTTCAATGATTGTTACGCCTGTATCACTGAAAGGTTTGACCTCGACACTATCCCAACCCAGACCATAGGGAGACTCGTACTTATCCTTGGAGTAGTTCGTCGACATCTGCGCTTTGGCCTCATCCGATAGGAGTGTATTATCGCCATCCCAGAAAGTGCTCCCATAGATACACAGCTCCGATGCCGTCGAAATGATGCCGCCGCTTCCGATGTCCATCACATACTCGTGTCCGATTCTGTCCCCGCTGTTTGTGAAAATATCTATAGCTTCCGGTGTTTGAAACATATCTACGGGCGTACCTGTCTGTGTGAGCCCCAAAGGCTTCTCTATATGATTTTGCAGATATTCTGTAAACGTCTCGCCGCTCACTCTCTCCACAACTAATTCTAGAAGCCAGAAACCGTCGTTACAATAGACGCTGAATTCACCCGGATCAGCCTTCAATTTCTGCCTGTTTAAATTCTCAAGAAGAAGATCATGAGATATCAAATCATTATCTTCAAACAGAAAAGAATCCCCCAATGTCGTTCCCATTAGTCCTGATGAGTGGTTCATAAGCATCCGAACCGTTATATCTTTATACCGCTCGTCCTTCATGGTGAACTCAGGAATGTATGTTACTACCGGCTCGTCCAAATCAAGCTTTCCTGCATCTACCAGCTGAAGCGCGGCAACTGTCACGAACGTTTTACTGACAGAACCGATATTACAGACCACGTCCTTTGTTTCCTCCTCGGCCTTCGACTCATTTGCTTTGGCTTGTGCGTTTGCTGCATCATATACTCTGGCTTCTGTTCCCATATCAGGCTCATCGACTACGGACGAGGTTGTTGCACACGCCCCCGCAGAAAAAATCATTCCAAAGGAAAGTGTCAAGATAATCGCCTGTTTTATCTGTCTATTCTTCTTCAACCGTTTTTCTGTATATATCTTTCTCATCTATTAATTCCCTCATTCATCATGCGTAGATCTCTTCCGCTTTTTTTCGAAAAGCGAATCACTCCGCCATCAGTTCATACACCGAAATCTTCTTGATCTTCCTCGCCCCGAAGTATGCCGCCAGAAATGCGAACAGAAAAATCGCAATATCCAGGATTATAATTCCGTAAAAATTAACTTCTATTTTTCCTATAATGATCAATAAGATATTGGTGCTGGCTACTCCAAGAATGGAGCCAAGAATGATTCCTCCCACAAGAACAGGAATGATCCTAAAGGACAATTGAAGCATCAGTTCCCTTGATGTATATCCAAGTCCCTTGTATATCCCCAGTTCTCCTCTTTGTTTCTTCACACTGGATTCCATAATCATGAACATGATAATCATGACGACCAGAACCGCGATGATCATGAAGATGCCAGATCCTACAGAAAAGGCCATTAATGCTCCTTTCAACTGGGTCTCCATGATGTCTTTCAGGTGATGGATGAGTTCGATTTTGAAGATAGAACTATTTCCTTTAATTAACGTATCTCCGATTTTGATGGCATACTCCACATGACTTAATCCGTATACGCTTAACAGCGTTGCCATCTTCTTTTCTGCCTCAGCTCTGATTCTCTCCTCTGCCGTGACATACTTTCGGTCATTTTCCAGCGCATCCTGAATCGTTCTGCCATATGATGATGATAACCAGCTGCTGAATTCTTTCTCATCAGTGCCTTCTTTCAAGGTGATCTCCAGTACTCCTGGTTTGTATGATGGTTTTATTCTTTGCATCGCCGCATCTGTAAAATATATGTTTTTCCCGCCATTCGTTATCGTCGAAATCGTACCGCACACTAGGTAGTCCTTCTCTATTTTCCCGAACTTGAAGGTAACTGTATCGCCGACGGTTATTCCTTCCGAACTGGCTACCGTCTTTCCAATCATAACTTCGTTATCGTGTTTGGGAAGACGTCCCTCCAGAGGAATAATTTGTTCTGTCACATCAAAGTTCTCATATACGATCGGAATTACGCTGTAATCCTTATACTGAAGACTAACACCAGCAAGCCAATTGGAGGACAGATTGATTTTCTTTACTTCCGGATGACTTATGAGTTCTTCTCTCATCTTTTCTACATCTGTATCCGCTGTCACAACAACACTTAAGTCCGGCATCTCGATACCTGCCATAGCTCGCAAGGCGCTCATCCCGTCATTACTATAACTGTACAAAAGAAAACAACAAATAATGGTAAAAGTGGACACTGCCACGCAGATCCCGACACCAATGTTCTGTTTGGTGTTGCTTAATGCGCCCTTAAGTGCAAGTCTTACATGAACATTCGTCCTTGTTGACGAAAGAGGTAGTCTGCTTTCGCCAAAATGATGATCGTTTATTCCTTTTCGAAATGCGACTACCGGTGGGTATTTCTTGACCATTCCTGACTTGAAGAATGAAAGCACAGCTACAAGAAGGAGCAGTACGGTGGCTAGAATCGCGATCAATCCCCCTTGAATCTGAACGGTTCCATGATGACCGCTCATCATCTCTCCAACACGGAAAAGTATCGGATTGAGAACCACCGCACCAATAATTCCCAAGACAACTCCTATAATCCCCAAAAGAACATATTCAAGGACATACGAGAGTGATATATCTTTTGATTTATAACCAAGAGCTTCAAGCACACCGATTGAGACTACTTGTTCGTTAATATCACTTGTTATACGATGTCTTATCATTATAAGTACGGAAACAAGCACAACAGCTGCCATCACCATCATAATGAGAAGAATGATTTTGATATATCCGCCTGACGCAAATTCAAGTTGCTCAAACAAAACGGCCCCTACTTGCAGAACCTCACCCTTTGAAGTTTTCTCCTCTACATCTGCTTTGAAATCTGCAACAACATCTTTTTCCATTCCTTCTGTGGTTTCAAATCCCAACATATATGATTTCCCGATGACCTTCTGTAGCAAATCATAGTCATCGTCGCTGATAACAAACTTTAGAAAATCCGCATTATTAGAATAGATGCAGGATTCTGCAAATCCGGCAATTGTAAAGGGATACTGCTTCCCATTATTAATCATGGTGAAAGTATCGCCTTCCTTCATTCCAAGCGAATCCTTAACATAGAAGGGAGCGTAAATAGGGTGTTCCATGGCAGCGATTTCTTCCGTTGACAAGTCTGTCTCTACGATGAAATCCTCGATTTTTTTCTCATTCTCTTCATCAACAAAGCACATAAACTGCGTGCTTTCCTTGCCATCTTCATCAAGATATTTGGTGCCAAGGGCAAATATGCAGTCAACATGTTCAAATTTGGTTACGCGCTCATCAGCTTTAAAAAACTCATCATATGCAGGATAGTAATTCTCATCATTTATTATGGCAATGTGATTTCTGATGCCATTATATTTATTTACCGTATCCCCGAAAATATTTTGTATACTGATCAGACTCGAATATGCCGAGCCGAGAAGAATCATACAGATCGTCATCAGGATGACAACAGACACGGATTCCGACCAGTGCTTCTTTATATTGAAATATGCCAATCTGAGTATTTTCATTTTCTCTCCTTTAGGATATGGCTGATTCCATTATGAATGTCCCTCTGTTTACTTCTTTCTTGTGTTTACCAACCCATGTCGTCAAGAAACGTTTGCAATTCATTTCTTCTTTGCTTCATATCATCCGAGCCATACTTGGCCATGCTGTGATCTCCGCAAATTGTCCCGTCCCGAAGAAAAATTACTCTGTCACCCCGTAAAGCCGTCTTCAAATCATGCGTAACCACCACGATGCTCTGCCCGCTTTTATTAATCTCTGTAAATATGTCCAGAACATCCTGACTTGATGCAGAGTTAAGATTTCCGGTAGGCTCATCAGCAAATAGTATTCTTGGATCATTGATAATTGCTCTTACGACACCTACACGTTGTGCTTCACCACCGGATAACTGATTTGGATACTTCTTCCACGCTTGTTCATCGATTCCAACCTTCTTCAGAAGCTCTTTAGTCTTCGCTACGAGCTCCTTTGAATTCTTCTGCACAACAAGTGCTCCGGTAAGTACGTTATCAAGTACATTCATATTTTCGAGAAGGTGAATGCTCTGAAATACAAAGCCACAATTCTTTCTTCTGAACATGGCAAGTTCATCATTGTTGTACTTGGAGATATCTTCCTCTCCAAAGTAGATCTTCCCCAAAGAAGGCTTGTCCATTCCGGATAATGCATATAATAATGTAGACTTGCCAGAGCCCGATGCGCCCATAATAACTGTAAATTCCTTCTCCCTGATTGCCAAATCAAGGTTTTTGATAACATGCTGCTGAGTGCCACCGTTACTAAAACTCTTACTTAATTTTTCTGTTCTTAAAATAGAAGAAACCATATATAACGCTCCTTTAAATGAATTTTATGTGCAACCGTCACGAGAGTATCTGCTTACCCGCACTACTCCCTCTGAAAACATGATATATGTTCTCTTAATCCTCTTCTTTAAGGAAGTACTATCAGAGTCTTATCAAATTATTAATTACCTTTCACCTTATCGTGACTTCAGCTTTTATTCTCGAAAAGAGACGGGATGCAAAGGGGAGATTTGACTGGAAGATCTTGCCGGTTTCAGTAGTCATTCCCGAAACCCGGCGCGGACTTCCTTATGCCGTCGGCCTGGTTGAGTGTATTGTAAAACCGTGTCCGTCTCGCACTGGTTAACAGAATTTATGGCGAACTATTTCTTTTTCATTCTATTCTGTGATATTGTTTTAAAAATACTTACTGCCGAAACAACAAAAACATTTGTTTGCTTTGAGATCCGCGTTATAATTATATCGTTGTAGGAGAGATATCTGCCTCCGAATCCCGTTCTGATAATATGTGGTTTTAGGATGCGGCATCTTGTACGGATGAAGATATTATAATCATTTGCAAAAGAATTTCATCTCTGTTACAACTACTCAAATCTAACTGTCAGGAGCTTATTATGCTTGTTTACAAAGATAAGTACTTTATTCCACGTCTGCTTGCGCTTGCCGCGCCGATTCTTCTTCAGAATTTACTCTCCTCTTCCCTCAATTTCATTGACGTTTTTATGGTCGGCCGTCTTGGTGAGACGGCGCTTGCCGCTGTCGGGAGTGCGAACCAGTTTTTCTTTGTTTTCAACATGCTGAATTTCGGTCTGGCTAGCGGTTCCGCGATCTTTACCGCACAGCATTGGGGTCAGAAAGATGTGAAGAGCATTCGCAGTGTCATGGGCTTCGGTCTGTTGCTCACGCTCGCTATCGCAGTAATTTTCACCATTGCCACGTTCATTTCTCCGGATCTGGTCATACGGCTTTTTTCAAAAGACGCTACGGTTGTCCAGATGGGCAGTGATTATTTGAAGATTATCTCACTAACCTTTATTATCACGGCGATTAGTATTTCATACAGCGTCGTTCTGCGAAGCACGGAGAACGTGATATACCCGATGGTCGCAAGTTTCATCGGCGTAATAACGAACACCGTGCTCAATTACCTGCTGATATTCGGTAGTTTCGGCTTCCCAAAGATGGGTGTATCCGGAGCCGCGCTTGCAACGCTGATAGCCAGATTTATAGAGATGAGCATTATTGTCTCGATTACGTATATTCGCAAGCTTCCGGCAGCGGTGATGTTTGCCGACCTGTTCCGTTTCACACGGGATCAAGCTAAGGTGTATATCAAGAAAGCCCTCCCTGTTGTCCTGCGGTCCGTTGGATGGTCGGCTGGTTTCAGCATGTTTTCGATCATCTATGGAAATATCAGCACGGAATCCCTCGCTGCATTCAGTGTATCCGGCTCAATCGAACGCATCTGCATGATCTTTTTCACCGGTATCGGTGCGTCTTGCTCCATTATGGTCGGCAACCGGATTGGCGCGGGAGAGGAAGCGACGGCGCGGGGGTACGCGAAGAACTTCCTTTTGCTCAATATCGGCATCTCAGTTGTTCTTTCGGTGCTTCTCTTTTTCCTGCGAACGCCGATTGTAGGACTGTATCAGCTTACGGATACCAGTCGTGAGTATATGCTTGGCATTCTTCTGGTCATGTCCCTGATTATGTGGGCCAAGTCTACGAATGTTATTTTTCACATGGGAATCCTCAAGGCCGGCGGCGATACCCTTTTCAGTATGATCGTTGATGTCGGCGGTGTTTGGCTGATCGGCGTTCCGATTGCCCTTTTTGCTGGATTTGTCCTTAAACTTCCGGTAAACCTGATTGTCGCCTGCGTCACTGTTGAAGAAATCACAAAGATGATTGTTGCTTTCCTGCGCTATCGTTCCGGTCGCTGGCTGAACCGGTTGGTTGCCGCTACCCCGGCAAGGGAGGAATAACATGAGAAGAGAGACGTCTGCCTATGAACGGGTTATGTTTCATTACAGCGGCAAAGGTCCGATGTACTTTGCCTTCTGCCTTTATATCAAAGGAGATCTGACGCGGGAGCGCCTTCTCCCGGCACTGGAGAAAGTACGTCTTGCGTTTCCCCTCACGGCCGTCCGAATCGAGAAGCTTGCCGACAACAGGCAGTTTATCACGACGGAACATGTTCCCGAATACCCGCTCTGTGTAATCGACGCTTTCATGGGCGACTGGCGTACGGAACTCATTTCACTTCTTCAGCCGCCATTTGAGAACGCTACCGGCCCGATGGTTCGATTCAAACTGCTTCGCAACGGAATTGAGAACCACCTGATTGCGGTCTTCCATCACGCGGTCGGTGACGGCGTCGGCGCTGTTCTGTTTCTGGAGAGTCTTCTTTGTCACCTCGGCGACCCTGGGAAGCCCGCTTCCATACCCACGGAAGATACCTGGGCACCGATGCTTCACAAAATTATTTCGCCCGATAACATGAAGATCATCGAGATGTTTGTTCCGCCCGAGTACAAGGACAACAAAGAATATACCCACTATGTTCCCAAGATCGTCCCCAGCGAGCCGTTTCCAATCTTACCTTTCGCGCTTCACACCGTCGCGTTTACGGAAGAGGAAACCTCTCGTATCGTCACGGCCGCCAAGCGCTCCGGCGTTACGGTTCACGCCTATCTCGGCGCGATGATCCTCCAATGCTTTGCCGCCGAATTCGGCCCATCGGAAGGCTACCTTCGAACCATACAGAGTCCAATCAATTTCCGGCCTCAGTTGATCCCCGGCGCGGACCGCATGTTCGGTCTTTTCAACGGTCTGCTCACTGCGGACTCCGACTGCTCAGAGGGCCGCGCAACGGCTGAGATTGCCCGCGAAATCGGGAAATCTTTTCACGATGAGATTCAAAGTCTAAAGCCGCTGGCCGGCTACTTCAATTTTATGAGTTACGTTCTGGAAGGGGTCGACGATCCAGAAGTATACTACGACAGCCGCGAGAAGAACGGCCCGGATATGAAGTACGATTTCTCCTTCTCAAATCTCGGGAAAATTGATCTGGAACGCAATTTTGGAGATTTGGAACTGGCGGAAGCTTTCGGCCCGGTCTTCAGTGCCACTCGCGGAGAAAGAGTCATCGGTGCCCTCACACTCCAGGGGAAACTGTACATGACGATGATCTACGATTCCGAATGTTTCTGCCGTGAAACAGGCGACCGGATCTGGTCTGCAATCCAAGAGAGGATTCTCGCTCTTTCCGAGTGAAAACAGAAGTCACTCGTTAATAATTAGAATTTAGCCTACTCAAATGCGCTTATCTGCCGATTGAGTAGGCTTTTCGAT
>CAZOFY010000037.1:1791-22624 GCA_964579245.1 uncultured Mageeibacillus sp. | reverse complement strand
GTAAATAACAGAGGCTGCTGCATCCTGAACTTTACAGTTCATTTTGCAACAGCCCTCTTGTCTTCCAGTGAAGTACGGATCAGTTTGTAGCTGATTCCTTAAAAAAATCATACGGTTTGAAAAAAGGAGTGTCAAGTCAAGAAAGCTTTGGTTTTAACATTTTTTAAATGTTTTTCAAAGAGCAATAATTGCAGAGGGAAAAGGATAAAAAGTGTGGCATCCTATCGACAGTGTTGACAGTCAACAAAGCTTCTTGCCAAATCGACGCAGGTCTCAGAAGGTTCGGATGTGTTCTCAAGAGGACTGATTTGTCCAAGTTCCCGCCACTTGAATTCACCCATTTTGTGAAAAGGAAGGAGTTCGATCTTTTTAACGCAGGTATAACGAATGATTTTGCGAATTCCCTCACAAAAATCCGGATTCGCCCGAACGAAATCCTCACTGGACGTAATTTCGGCTCCATCTGCTGTTTTTTCGAAAATGGTAATGCCGGGAACCAGAACGCAACGGATCCAGACACTCTTCTGTGTTGCCTCGCAATGATCTAGAATCCGCATCGCGTTTCGTGTGTCGTAGCCTGTCAACAGGACCGCGGTTTCTTCGCGAAATGCCTTGATGTCAAGAAGAATCAGATCCGCCTGATTCAATGCTTCTATGGCTTCCGGGGTACAAACTGATCCCGAGGTATCGATCGCGCAATGAAGATTCGCTCTTTGGTGCAGAAGCTCTGTCACGGCACGTACGAACACTGCTTGTGCCAGCGGTTCTCCTCCGGAGAAGGTCACGCCTCCTGTGAGATAATTCCTGTAGCGAAGGATCTGCTCGGTCAGGCTTCCCGCGGTTTGCTCCTCTCCGCCGTCAAAAGTCCGGGAATCCGGATTATGACAATACGCGCATTGCATGGGACAGCCCTGAAGAAAGATAACATATCGCAAGCCGGGACCATCCAGTGTACCCAGCGTTTCCACGGAATGAATCCTTCCGCGAATACTTTCGAGAGGTAAGACAGCATCACAGTCTTGCATGGACCGTACGCCTTACGACTTCCAACTGTTGCTCTCGTGTCAGCTGAATGAAATGCACGGCATAACCCGAGACGCGTATCGTGAGCTGCGGATAGTTTTCCGGATGTTCCATCGCATCGAGAAGGACCTTGCGCTGGATCACGTTTACATTCATATGATGTCCGCCGTCATTGAAATATCCGTCCAAAATGCCGGAAAGGTTCTTCTCTCTCTCTTGCTCTGTCATGCCGAGTGTTGCGGGAAGTATGGAGAAAGTATAGGAGATGCCGTCCTCACTGTAATCATACGGAAGCTGGGCAACTGAACGCATCGAAGCAACAGCTCCCTTACGGTCCCTCCCATGCATGGGATTTGCTCCCGGTGCAAAAGGTTCCCCCGTTTTTCTTCCGTCGGGAGTCGAACCTGTCTTCTTCCCATAAACGACATTTGATGTAATTGTCAAAATGGACATTGTCGGGACGCTGTCGCGATACGTCGAGTGCTTCGAGAGCTCCGTCATGAAGTTTCTTACGACAGACGCGGCAAGCTTGTCTGCTCTCGGATCATCGTTACCGTACGCAGGATACTCACCATCCACTTCAAAGTCGACGACCAGGCCTTCTTCATTGCGAATCGGCCTGACCTTCGCATACCGTATCGCCGAAAGGCTGTCGGTCACAACAGACAATCCGGCAATCCCGCAGGCCATCGTCCTCAGGATTTTCTCATCATGAAGAGCCATTTCAAGCTTCTCGTAGCAATATTTGTCATGCATGTAGTGAATAATATTGAGCGTGTTGATATACAGCTTGCTAAGCCATACACAGGTCTCTGCAAAACGCGAAATCACCTGATCATAATCCAGATACTCTCCCGATAAGGGTTCTCTGGCAGGTCCGATCTGCTCTCCTGTCTTCTCGTCGCGGCCTCCGTTGATCGAATACAGCAGAGCCTTCGCAAGATTCGCCCTTGCTCCGAAAAACTGCATCTGCTTTCCGACTCGCATGGCCGATACGCAGCAAGCGATTGCATAGTCATCACCGAATTTCTCCCGCATCAGGTCGTCATTCTCATATTGAATCGAACTTGTTTCAATAGACAAATGTGAGCAATAGTGTTTAAAGGCAACAGGAAGCTTGCTGCTCCACAGCACTGTCATATTCGGCTCCGGTGCAGGTCCAAGATTTCTGAGCGTATGAAGAAAACGATAGGACATTTTTGTTACCATATGACGTCCGTCCAGTCCGATCCCTCCGATTGACTCTGTTACCCATGTCGGATCTCCGGAAAAAAGTTCGTCGTATGCAGGCGTGCGAAGAAAACGCACCATTCGCAGCTTCATAATAAAATGATCGACGATCTCCTGGATGCCGTCCTCGGTGATGCTGTTTTCAAGCAGGTCGTTTGCGGCATATATATCCAGAAAGGTCGAGACTCGCCCGAGAGACATCGCCGCACCGTTTTGTTCCTTGACGGCGCCAAGGTATGCAAAATACAGCCACTGGACCGCCTCGTGAAAGTTCTTCGCCGGCAGACTGATATCGTATCCGTATTCCTGAGCCATGCGCGTGAGTTCATACAATGCGCGAATCTGTTCGGATATTTCTTCTCGTTGCTGGATCGTCGATGGGTCCATGATATCCGGAACGACCTCATCCTTGGCTTTGCGCTTCTGTTCAATCAGGAACATGGTTCCATAGAGGGGAACCCTCCGGTAGTCACCGATGATACGGCCTCGCCCGTAAGAGTCCGGTAATCCTGTGATAAGACCGGCCCGCCGGGCGCGCTGCATCTCGGGAGTGTAAACATCGAAAACACCGTCGTTATGCGTCTTTCTGTACTGAAAGACACGTTCAACCTCCGGGTCCATTTCACGATCATACGCCTTAAGTGAATTCCTAACCATGCGGATCCCGCCAAAGGGCATGATGGATCTCTTTAGCGGTTCATCCGTCTGAAGGCCGACAATTCTCTCTTTGCTGCTATTTATGTATCCGGGCTTATGGGAGAGAATGGTGGAAATCGTATGCTCATCGATGTCAAGGACACCTCCGTTGGCGATCTCCTTCTCCCGAAGCTCCATTACCTCTGACCATAATGCCTGCGTATCATCGGTGGGGGGACAAAGAAAACTCTCGTCACCGTCATAAGGAGTATAATTACGCACGATAAAATCTCGCACATGAATATCTTCGCACCATTTTCCCACATTAAACATAACGCAAGCCCTCAGTTGTTATAAATACAATCTTTCGTTCTTTACAAACATCATAACGTATTTTTGTCGGGACGTTAACAGATGGATAGGAAAATCACGTCACAAATTTTACAAGCATTTTTATGTGAACATGTAGCAAGTTCACTATAGGATACCTTACGTGAAAAATTCAGGATGTTGAATTCAGTGAATCGCGAAAAAGAGGTGCTCGACAAGAATTTTTAGTCCGATCCCGATCAGAATGAGGCCTCCAATAATTTCCGCGAGTTTACCAAACACAGAACCGATTCTTCTGCCGATACATGCACCGGCAAAGGAAAAAACCATGCAAACAATGCCGATCATAAGTGCCGAGCTCCAGATATCCGCACGAAGAACAGCAAAGCTGATCCCGACGGCCAAAGCATCGATCGAAGTAGCGACTGCAAGGATCAGAAGACGCTTCGTGCTGAAAAGAATGCAATCGGCAGCTTCCTGCTCCTCCGGCGTTTTCGAAATATCGCAAACAAGTCCGTCCCCGTTCTTAAGCTTTCGCGTAGACAGAAGCTCCTTCATCGCCTCGAAAAGCATTTTGCCCCCGATTACAAGAAGCAGAATAAAAGCGATCCAATGATCGAAATTCTCGATATACTTGCGAAAGCTGGTTGCAAGAAAATATCCGGCTATCGGCATGAGTGCTTGGAACAAACCAAACAAGAATGCCATTTTCAGGATCTGTTTTGTGCGGATTCGGCAGGCAGCGATTCCCGAAGAGACTGATACCGCCAGTGCGTCCATAGCGAGACCGACAGCTGTCAGAAAAACAGTAATAAAACCCATGTCACTCTCCTTCTTTTTCCATCGTATTTTGCACCGTTCGAAATTTTATGTCAACGAGCTATCAGCAAACCTGCTTTTCATGGTATTATATTTTGCGTTTTCGATTATACTTTAAATATGAATATGAACATGAATAACTAGCCGCCATGGCATCGAATTTTTGGATGACTGTAGCGAAAAGAGGTGTATATGTACATGAGAAAGACTAAGATAATTTGCACACTCGGACCTGCGGCCGAGACTGACGACGTGGTGAGAAAGCTCATGCTTAAGGGTATGAATGTAGCCCGTTTCAATTTTTCACACGGCTCTTACGAGGAGCATCAAGGTCGTATCGACCTTGTCAAGCGTATCAGAGAGGAATTAGATCTCCCGATAGCTCTTCTTCTCGATACCAAAGGCCCGGAAATTCGGACCGGTGCGTTTTCATCCGGACGAGCCACCCTGGCCGAGGGCGAGACTGTCATTATTCGCGGCCAGGATATTCTGGGGAACTCGAAGGAGTTCTCCGTCACATATAAGGGTCTGCCTGACGATGTACGACTCGACACGCGAATTCTGATTGATGACGGTCTGATCGAGCTGGTCGTCACCGATATCAAGGACGGAGATATCTATTGCCGTATCCAGAACGGAGGCCAGGTCTCTGATAAGAAGAGTATCAACGTCCCGGGAACGGAGCTTCATCTGCCTGCATTAACCGCGAAAGATGTACAGGATATCGAGTTCGGAATCACGCAGGGATTCGACTTTATAGCGGCCTCCTTTGTCAGAAAGC
Organism: uncultured Mageeibacillus sp.; assembly: GCA_964579245.1. Classification (GTDB taxonomy): domain Bacteria; phylum Bacillota; class Clostridia; order Saccharofermentanales; family Saccharofermentanaceae; genus Firm-13. Next base: position 17,805 of record CAZOFY010000037.1, on the reverse strand, counting down.
CGAAAGACGTCCAAGAGATCCGACACATTCTGGAGCGTCACAACGCACAGGACATCAACATCATCGCCAAGATTGAGAACGGCGAAGGCGTGTCCAATTTCGAAGATATCCTGAAGGTCGCCGACGGAATCATGGTGGCAAGAGGTGACTTGGGTGTTGAAATCCCGGCAGCAGAAGTTCCCATCGTGCAGAAGAGATTCATCAAACAATGCCAGAGCGTGGGAAAGATCTCCATTACTGCAACACAAATGCTGGATTCAATGATCCGCAATCCGCGTCCTACCCGTGCCGAGGTCAGCGACGTTGCAAACGCAATTTTTGACGGAACCAGTGCCGTCATGCTATCCGGCGAGACGGCAGCAGGTAAGTATCCTTTGGAATCGCTCGAGATGATGGTCGAGATCGCCAGAAAAACAGAAGGTTCGATTGATTACTGGAAGAATCTTCAGAACGCACGATATACAATGCTTTCCTCCGTAGCCAACGCGATCAGTCATGCCACCTGTACCACCGCTATGGATCTGAATGCAAAAGCCATCATCACAATTACCCACGCCGGCCGTACCGCCCGACTAATCTCCAGATTCCGTCCGGGATGCCCCGTCGTTGCGACTACGGTTTTCCCGAGAGTACAACGTCAGCTGAACCTATCCTGGGGAATCAATCCGATTCTCGTTGAGGAAGTACAAACGACGGACGAGATGTTCGATGTCGGTCTGACTGCCGCCAAGAATTGCGGATTTCTTTTCGACGGGGACATCATTGTTATGACCGGCGGCACTCCTGTTGGCATGAGCGGCACGACGAACACAATCAAGGTACAGACGATTGGCCATTCCCTCGTGCAGGGCAAGGGACTTCGTGTCTCAGAGGAAGCTCCCACCCAGGTTACCGGGAACGTGCTCATTATTCGAGACCCGGAACATATTCAGGAATGTGATATCGAACCGAACGAGGAGATTGTACTCGTCGCACCCTATACGAACAACCAGATGATGCCGCTGATCCGCAAGGCTAAGGCGCTTGTGGTTGAAGATGATGATCCAAGCTCGCATACGGCAACCGTTGCCGTGGCACTGGAAATCCCGGCCGTTCTATCGAGTGAAAACGCGACGCGCCTTCTGAAGGATGGCTGGACCGTTACCGTTGATATCGAGCAAGGTATTATTTCCTAGACACACTTCTTTTCGGAGGGAAAACATATCGTGTTCAGTGAAATATGTATTCTTTTTGGTTTGTATAGTCTTATCGGATGGGCATTTGAATCGGCTTACAGCTCGATTCGTTCAAAAAAAATCATTAACAGGGGATTTCTGTTTGGTCCCTTGTGTCCGATTTATGGTTTTGGGTCCTTACTGATTATTCTGGTTCTTTCGCCTGTTATACAATCACCTCCTCTCGTTTATCTTTTCGCCGTCGTGCTTACTTCGGCATTTGAATATGCCGTGAGCCTTATTCTTGAGATTCTTTTCAAGAAATCCTGGTGGGATTACAGTGACCACAAGTTGAACATCAACGGCCGAGTCTGGCTTCCCGCAAGCGCTGCCTGGGGCTTTCTGGCGCTGTTTCTTGTGTACCTTCTTCATCCGCCGGTCCTTCGAATCATCCGGCTTCTTCCTGACACGGCAAAGCTGATCATCGCATTTGTCCTGATTGCGGGAATTCTGACAGATCTTGTGTTTTCCGTTCGCGACACGGTTATTTTCAACCGTGAAATGAATCGTCTTTCCGAGCTGTCAACTCGAATCGACAGGCTGAAGGATGAATTGGTCAAGTATGGAACGCTCAAGCGTGACGAGTGGATGGCCTATGGAATCGAAAAGAAGGAACAGTTGGAGCAAGAGTTGACCTCGCTGCTCTCACAGAGAGAAAACTTCGCGGCAGCTTTTATGGCCAGAATGAATCGCATTTTCGACGCCTTCCCGAAGATTAAGCTGAACCGCAAGGATAAAGTCAGTTTACGAGAACGCTTGTTAAGCTTTCGAAAAGAAAAATAGTCAATCTTTTGTATCCGCATCCTTCAGACGCACCTATATCAGGGCTTCCGGACACTGTATTCCCTTTTATGTCCTCATGTGATATAATCATCTAGGCTAGTTCTATTTTTAACATATTAACCGGACATCATTGATCATTCGGAAAGGAATATATGAAGTTTATCGGAATTCCGAGAGCCGAGAAGGACAAAGGGGAGAAGATTCGTTCCGTTATAGGGGGCATTCTTCTGTTTTCTTTTGTCTTCATTTGTGTTCTTGGTGCAGAATCCTTGTTATCCAAGCCGAAGAGCACCGTCATATTGGAAGAGGATTATGGGCAGACCATGCCGGCAACAGAAGCTACCGTGTCACTCATGCCGGCTAACGCCAACGAATCCCTGCCTCAGCTTGCCAACCGTTCTTCCGATTTTTCCCTTGCTATAGAGGGCGGCAATTCTACAATTCCTGCCTCCCCCTCGCCAAAGGCGGGAGTTTCACCGACCGCAGCCCCGACAGGCACACCTACGCCTGCAGAGAGCTCTGATCCGTCCGATACAACAGGCGGGGACAAGAAATCTTCGGAGCCTTCGGACAAGCAAGAGCCACCGGAGACCACTGTGCCGATAACTGAATCGGCAGAATCTGTTCACTACTATGTCATTGCCGAGCTTTCGATTCGTAAGGGACCCGGTACAGAGTATGACAAGATTGGTTCGTTGCAGCCCGGAGACGAGATTGATAGTATCGCGGCAACCAGTAACGGTTGGAAGAAGCTCGCAGCCGAGAAATACGTGATCGGCGATTATCTCTCTCAATTGCCTCCTGAGACTTCGCTGGAAGCGACTTTTTACGCAATCGGTGATGTCAACGTACGTTCCGGACCGGGAACGCAATATGATATTTTGAAGACACTCAAGGCCGGAGATGAGATATCTGTCGTCGCCGAGACCTCGAATGGCTGGTATCGAACAGTTAAGAATACCTATGTCAACAAGGAGGTCTGTGCAAGCACACCTCCGGTATCTCCTACTCCCGCTCCCACTCCGACCCCCGTACCCAAGCCTACCACTCCGCCGGCTCCCACAGAGCCGACAAATCCGTCTCCGTCACCCGTTAGTGTCGGACAGACCGTTGCGTGTACCATAACCTTTTACGGCCCGCAGAAACAAGCAGACGGCTCCTTTTCGGACAGAACCGCAACCGGAACCACTTGTGAAGTTGGTAGAACGGTAGCGGCCGATTGGAGTATTTTCCCAGCGAATTCCAATATCTATATCGAAGGATTGCCTCTGAACCTCTATGACGGCTCGTTCTCGGATGACGGTTATTATGTCGTGGAAGACAAGGGTAGCGCAGTCAAAGGATATATGATTGATATATTTGTTCCGTCCGAAGAGATTGCAGACGCCTTGGGTAACCAGAGGACGTTTATGGTGACGTTGGTCAGCGTTGGTTAATGCCGGCAACGTCAAATAATCAGCGGGTGATTCCGCGATTTCACTTCGGTCAGAATATCATAGGATTTTTCGTAAAGAGCGGCACCAAGGAACATTTAATGTTTTTGGTGCGTTCTTTGGTGTGGATAAGATTTGATTTAGTACCGAAAGGATAAAAATATGACAAGTGATAAGAAACACCATCATCAAAACAGCAAAGATCCCCTCTCCTCCGACGAGCCCGAAAAAGACTACAATAATCGTGTCAAGCTGACGAAGCCGTCTTCTCCTATGCAGACAAGCAAGGTTGCGGAGGCCCAGAATCCGGCTAATCGGGTTCCGGAATCCTCAAGTGTCAGGAAGAAGAGCAAGCAGAAGCCACAGAAGACTTTGCCTGCCGGTGTCATTGAGCCACCCAAGCCTCCGAAGCAGGCGAAGAGCGGACAGACTCAATCGAGACGCACACCCGAGAACAGACAAAAGCGCGAGGAGCGCGCTCCAAGACCGGATAGGAAGGCAACACTCCCCTCCGCTCTTCTGATAAAGAAAGAGAAGGACAAGGGAAGACGCCAAGGCTATTTACGCGTCATTCCCCTTGGAGGTCTCGGAGAGATCGGGAAAAATATGACGCTCTTCGAATTCGGCAACGATATCATTCTGGTGGACTGCGGTATGGCATTCCCTGAAGAGAACATGCCCGGTATTGATGCTGTTATTCAGGACTTTTCTTACGTGCTTCACAATAAAGATCGGGTACGCGGAATTTTTCTTACACACGGACATGAAGATCATATCGGGGCTCTTCCCTATTTGATGAAAGATCTCAAGTGCCCGATTTACGGCGGGCGATTGACCATTGAACTGGTAAGAGGGAAGCTTAACGAGAAGCCCGGCGGAACAAGAGGGATCGAGCTTCAACAGGTTTTTCCCGGTGATGTCATCAAAGCCGGGCATTCCTTTGCCGTCGAGTTTATTCACGTCAATCACAGTATTGCAGATGCATTTGCTTTAGCAATCAAGACGCCGGTCGGTTCTGTTATTCATACAGGTGATTTTAAAATAGACTATACCCCGATCGACGGCGGCCCGATCGACTTGCAGCGTTTCGCCCAATACGGAAAAGAGGGCGTGCTCCTTCTCATGGCTGAAAGCACGAACATTGAAGCCTCCGGCACCTCTATCTCAGAGTCGCAGGTGGGCGAGTCCTTCCAGCGTATCTTCCAGGACGCTCCGGGGCGAGTGATTGTCGCCACATTTTCCTCTCATGTACATCGAATGCAGCAGATTTTTACGGCGGCGGAGAAGTATAATCGCAAGGTGGCTCTTGTGGGACGCAGCATGCTCAATGTTTTCGGTGCGGCCAACTCTCTCGGCTACATCAAAATGCTTCCGGATACACTGATTGACATCAATGATATTGATCGCTACAACGCAGATAAAGTGGTCATCCTGACCACCGGAAGCCAGGCCGAGCCGATGTCTGCCTTAACAAGGATGGCTTTTTCCTCACATAAAGTTGTTGAGATTCAGCAGGGCGACACGGTCATAATTTCTGCTCACCCGATCCCGGGTAACGAGAAACCTATCTATCGTGTTATAAACGAGCTGTTCCGTCGCGGAGCACGCGTGATTTACGAGGATCTGGCTGATGTCCATGTTTCCGGACATGCCTATCGCGGAGAGTTAATGCTGATCCACCAACTGGTAAAGCCGAAATATTTCATCCCGATCCACGGTGAGTATCGGATGCTTTTCAAGCATGCCGAGCTGTCGAAATCCCTTGGTCAGTCTGACGGGTCTATTTTCATTCTCGGAAACGGTGATATTTTTGAATGCAATCGCGAGGCGGCACATCGTTCCGGATATGTAAATGCCGCGCCTGTCCTGATTGATGGGTCCGGCGTCGGAGATCTTGACAATCGGGTGCTGTTGGACCGCAAGCTCCTTTCCGATGACGGCGTTGTCTGTGTATCTCTGGTGCTGGATAAGACAAGCACCAGGCTTCTTGGAATCCCGGCAATACAAGCCGTTGGCTTTCTCTACGCAAGCGAATCAGAGCAGGTCATCCGTGACTGCACGGATAAGGTCCTCTCATATATCGCAAAATGCGGCACACAGAATAAGTCACTGCAGACAGTAACGGAATCAGGGCAACTGAAAGAGTATTTAAAGAGCATTCTTTTCGAGAAGACGAGGCGGCGTCCGATGATTCTCATCAACATCGTTAAAATTTAATCGTAAATCATTTCTCGTATGCGGAGACCGTTAACATGAAAGAGAAGCAACTTTTTTCGATTGGAGAAGTAGCTGAAATGAAGGGCCTGACAGTCAAGGCCCTTCGTTTTTATGAGGAGATCGGTTTATTGTATCCGTACAAGATCGATCCTTTTACAAAGTATCGGTATTATCATCGTGACCAGTTTCTCGTTATCGAGCTCATAAAAGCCGCTCGAGGTATGGATGTCAGTCCGAATGACCTGGTGCCCTACGTAAAAAACAAAGATACGGGCGGCCTGCTTTCTTTTATAAGCAAACATCGCGAAGAACAGACGCAAAAGCTGATACAACTCCAGAAGCTACTAGACCGCCTGGACGGTGTTACCTCCGAGCTGAATCATGCGCAAGAGGTAGCGGACTATCATGATGTATACCTACGAATGCTTCCGGATCGTCATCTGCTGACGAGACGGATTGATTCTCAAAGGGCATTTGCGGACAGCGAGAGGATCATCAGTGAACTCGAGCTTCTTGCCGAGAAACGTCATTATTCGGGCACATACGAGTCCGGCGCGCTCATTGAAAGACAAGGCGATGACTCGTCCTTTGTTCCGACTTTCTTTTTTACTACTGTTCTTTACCCTTTTGAAGATTCTTGTTACAAGCACCTTCCTGGAGGGCTCTATGCATGCGTTCTCATAAACGAAAAGAATGCGGTGTCTCAATCTGAAAAGATGCAGAAATATCTGGAAGAAAACGCCTATGATGTAGCCCTGATCACGCAGGTCGAATTGCTACAGGATCTTTTCCGCAAGGAAAATCCGGTAGAGATGCAGTGGAAACTGGAAAAGCTTCCGTAACAGAACCCTGCGGGAGTCATGAAACATTACTCGCCGCAGCGAATTTCATGACTCAGTGGCCGCGCCTGACCTCGATGACATCGCGGATCGCCTTCAGGCGGCCGACGACTCGATCATACTGACTCTGACTCTTTACCTCAATGGTCATGTTGACGTTTGCCGTCACATCCTTCATCGCCTGCAACTGGGCCGAGATAATCGATACTTTCTCCTCCGATATCGCATTCGAAATATCAGCGAGTAAATGACGTCGATCATGCGCCAGAATGGATATCTCTACCTGATAGCTATCCTGCTCTCCTCGTTGATTCCAATAAACATCAATCAGTCTGGAGGCTTTCTCGGCATCCTTCGGCGAATCCCCTGAATACTTCAAAATGTTCTTGATGTTACTGCAATCGGTTCGGTGGACGCCGACGCCGTTTCCGCGCGTCACAAATCCGATTATCGGATCTCCGGGGACGGGACTGCAGCACCTCGATAAGTGCACCAGACAGTTCTCAATACCCTTTACGACCACCCCGGATTCATCGCGACGCCGATTCTTCGATACAGTCTTGCTCTTCGGAAGCGCTTTCGGTGTGAGGATCGTATTATCCTCCGTGATGCCCGTCGGAAGCGGCGAATAGATGACCTGTCCGCCCGGAGTCACTCTGTAACCAAGCGTAAATCGATCATTCTCCGGGAGGGATCGGATATATTCATCCCGCAAGCGGCTTACGATTTTTGATGCAGCAATGCCGCCATACCCGACGGCCGCGTACATATCCTCGACGGTACTGAAGGACTGCTTTCTTAATGCTATTTCCATAAACTCGTTACGCATAAGTTGACCGGAGGTAAAACCGGACTTCTTGATTTCTCCGAGCAGGATTTCCTTGCCGCGAACAACATTCTCATCGCGCATTTCCTTCTTGAACCAGGCATTGATTTTTGATCGGGCTGAATTGCTCTTAACGATCTTCAACCAGTCGCGGGAAGGACCATGAACCTTTTCCGATGCAAGGATCTCTACGATATCGCCGTTTTGCAATTCATAGGTCAACGGTACAATCCTTCCGTTTACCTTTGCTCCGAACATTCGATTACCGATGCCGCTATGGATATTGTAAGCAAAATCGATCGGAACAGCATGAGCAGGAAGCGAGATTACATCTCCCTTCGGTGTAAAGACGAAAACCTCGTCTGCGACAAGACCGCTCTTTAACGTATCAAGAAACTCGTCCGCATCTTTCGACTCGCCTTGCCAGTCCAGAAGCTGACGAAGCCACGAAAGCTTGCTCTCGACGGCATCCTGTGAGTTACTCGTAGTGCCTTCCTTGTATCGCCAATGAGCGGCTATACCGTATTCAGCGGTCCTGTGCATGGAAAGCGTCCGGATTTGAACCTCGAACGGGATTCCTTTTTTACCGATAACAGTAGTATGGAGAGACTGATACATGTTCGACTTCGGCATCGCGATGTAATCCTTGAAACGGCCGGGCATAGGATAGTACAGGTCATGAACGAGACCCAATACGGCATAACAATCAGAAACCGTGCCTACGATGATGCGACAGGCAAACAAATCGAAAATCTGGTCCAGTGTCTTGCCCTGAGTCTTCATCTTATTATAGATACTATAAAAGTGCTTCGGACGCCCTTCAATCTCGGCCTCAATCCCCATGTCTGCTATGCGCTTTTGAAGTTCCGAGATAACGCCTGTAAGGAATTCTTCTCGTTCCGAACGCTTCTGCGAAATCGCACCCACAAGCTCGTAATAAGCATCCTTATCCAGGTAGCGAAGGCTTAAGTCTTCCAATTCCCATTTGATCTTATAAATACCAAGCCGGTGGGCCAACGGAGCATATATGTCCAAGGTTTCATTGGCTTTCTCCAGCTGCTTTTCCGGTGACATGTGCTTGATGGTACGCATGTTGTGGAGACGGTCGGCCAGCTTGATCAGAACAACGCGAATATCCTTCGCCATAGCAAGAAACATCTTGCGCATGTTCTCGGCCTGAACCTCTTCCTTTGACGAATACGAAATCTTATTCAATTTCGTAACGCCGTCGACAAGAAGTGCAACATCCTCACCGAAGAGCTCAGATACAAGCGCTACGGTTACATTGGTATCTTCGACCGTGTCATGAAGAAGCGCCGCACACAAGGTGTCGGAGTCTACCTCAAGCTCTGTCAGGATCTCTGTTGTTGCCAAAGGATGAAGAATATAGGGCTCTCCTGTCCGGCGAACCTGGTCTCCATGCGCTTTATAAGCAAAGACAAAAGCTCGTGTGACTCGATCAGAATCATCCTTCTCTGCGTAAGAACGATATCTTGTGATGATCTCATTGAATGCTTCGGAAACAACCGGAGAAATACTTTCCGGCATTGAAAGATCGTGCAGGTGCTCTTCAAAAATCACCTGTCTTCTGGCGTCCTCCGCTTGTTGTTCCGCGGCTCGCTGCTGATCCTTCTTCGAATCCGGTGCCATTGATACTATTCCCTCCCGGAAAATATTCTTTGATATGTGCTCGTATTTTCCAGTTTAACCTTGCCATCCACAAATAACAAGGAAAAGCCTATGCGTTGTCCTTTTCGAAAATCGATCCGAAGAAGTCCCGCTTCCTCGAAGACATCGAGAATACGCATAAGAGCAAAGCCGTGGATCGGGCTGTTATAACAAGCCTGAATATATCGGGACAATATACGGACATCACACAGTTGAAATCCCGGAGTACAATGTGTCCTAAGAAATTGATACACACGTTTGAAGTCATCCTTTTGCGGCATGAGTGCCTCCGGCTTCAGCTTCGAAAGGAGGGATAACTGCTTCAAACCGAGATTGCTCCTATAAAGAGATTCAATAATATCAGGTGAATCCCATACTATTTCTCCCGAGCGTGAGAATCGGATATCGCGGATCATCAAGGACAAACTCTCTCTTTCTTTCCAAACAGAAAGCGAGAGCGAGCACAGGATATCAACAGAGTCTCCAACCCGAAACAGCTCTTCATATTGCCCGTATCCAAAGGCGATGCCGTCCAGTGTCCGGCTTTGCCCATCTTCGGAAATCTTAAGCTTCATCTTCAAGTGGCGTCCGTGGCCACAGGAAGCCGTCTGTTCGATAACCAGACGTTCAAGAAGAAAACACGGCTCTGGATTTCCCTCTCCGAACGGCTCCAGACGTTTTAACTCTCTTGCCGCCTCGTTCGAAATATCCAAGGAAGAAATCCTCGCATCCGGCTTGCAGGAAGCTGTTTCAGAAATAGACTCAGCCTCAAGCTGCGCATACTCGGACAGCTTATCAACAAACCGGGGAAAAACGTCCTCATGCACCGATATTCCGGCCGCCTTCGGATGTCCTCCGAATTGTGCCGTGAACTCACGGGCATAAATGATTGATGCCAGAATATTGAAGCCCTCAACGGAGCGTGCTGATCCTTTCAGAATGCCCTTCTGTCCGGAATCCTTCGTAAAAACAATCGCCGGACGATAATACCGGGAAACAAGTCGGGAAGCCACGATACCGATTACGCCCGGATGCCAGTTCTCACCCATAACAACGATTGGACCGTTCGAGGCCAAAGTATGAATGCTGTCCTCCGTTTGTTCAATTGATGCCACAGCCTCGGTAAAGATCCGGAGCTCAATCTCCTGTCGCTTGACATTCTCCTCCGTCAGCAGCGTAGCAATCTCTCTTGCAGTCCCTTCGTCTTGCGTCATCAAAAGCTCGACAGCCCTTGTCGCATCTCCCATGCGCCCAGACGCATTGATTCTTGGCACGAGTAGATAGCTTATGGAGATTGAACTCAGCTGCTTGTCCTCCTGACCCGAAACGTCAATCAAGGCACGAATTCCGACCCGGCAATCATGGGAAACTCGTTCGAGCCCCCTCTTAACGATCGTGCGATTCTCATCCGTCAGCAGAACAACGTCCGCTATGGTTCCCAGCATAGCCAGATCGAGATATTCCTTCCATTCCTCCTTGTTCGTGATCGGGAAAAGAACAGAAGATAGTGCCTCGACAAGCTTTAACGCAATACCCACTCCGGATAGCAACGGATATGGGTAGGTACTGTCCTTCCTTTTCGCATTCACCACAGCAAAAGCGGCAGGCAAGATGGGCTTCACTTCGTGATGATCTGTCACGATGACATCAATATTCGATCGTGTCAGGCTGTCAATCTCATCGACATCAGAAATTCCGCAATCCACGGTAATCATAAGAGAAGGCTCGTATGCCCGAATACGCGAGAAAAGGCCTTCAGACATACCATACCCTTCCGAAAGGCGGTCCGGAATCATGTACTCACAGTCTGCCCCTGCCTTTCGCAAAAACATGACAAGTAAAGCCGTAGCCGTCACTCCGTCCGCGTCATAATCGCCAAAGACAAGAATACGTTCCCGTTCCGCGATCGCGCGGTAAATCCGATCGCAGGACTTCTTCATGTCAGGCAGTAAAAACGGGTCATGCCAGGCTTCCGGTTTGCCGGAAAGAAAAGCCTGTCTGTCCTTCTCGTCAGAGAACCCCCGCGCAACCAAAACCCGTTCGCTGAGAGGCAGCCGTAAATACTCTTCTGAAAACTCGAAAGGATCTTCCCATTTTTTCTCTAAAAGAATCACAATACACACCCGCCCCCCGAAAAAGAGGACTCTCCATCCTTGATGTCGAAAGAAAAGAACCCGATGCGCTGCACCGGGTCCAAAGATAATTCGGATTTTAAAAAATCTTAACGCTTGCGCTTTCTTGCAGCTTCAGACTTCTTCTTGCGCTTAACGCTTGGCTTCTCGTAATGCTCTCTCTTGCGTACTTCAGCAAGAACACCCGATCTCGCGCATGAACGCTTAAAACGACGCAACGCACTGTCAAGGGACTCATTTTCCTTAATTCTGATTTCTGACACTTTCTTCCCTCCCCTCGTGCGGAACAATATCGATTGGAAAAAGGAAGAACCTTCTGTCCATATCGTAGGTATTATAACTGTTACAGGCAAAAACGTCAAGCAATTCACAGAATTCCGGAAGCGAGATAGCAAATAATTCTAGCGGTTCTTTACAGCTCGAGGTAATTCGAAGAAAGAAGATCAATCCCCTTGAATTCCTTCACAACAACAGACCGGATTCTATCTTGAATTGGCTTTGAAACATTTGTTATGCACATTTCCTTCGCTCCGCCAATACTGTAGCAATCATCTTCGACCAGAATATCAGGATATACGATCTCAACAACATCCTTGTATTCCTGGCCTTCCGCCCTGTAGTAAAGCTTCGAGCCCAAAAAGCCGAAATTCTTCAGCATATCAGCAGTATCATTGACCTTATTAAGATCCCGTTGGTGAGTGCAATATACGATCTCGGCCCCTTGCGAATACCATCTCTCAATCAGAGAAACAGCCTTACCAATCGGTACATATGACTTGTAGCTGTACTGCAAAAGTATAGATCTGGGCTTCAGAATCGTGCCTTCAACAAAGACCAGAATCTTCTTCCCATAATTCATTTCATTAGAAAGCTCAATATATGCCATATAAAAGCCCCCATGCCTTCATTGGTTTACTCCGGTTCGAGAGAATCTGACGAACCCGACATTCTCGTTCTGCTATCGTTATATTATACTTCCGCAGGCAGGCTGTCAAAGAATTCATAGCATTCTTTCTCCTAATTCTCGCCCGCCAATGATATGAAAATGCACATGTTGGATGGTCTGTCCCCCGAAAGCACGGCAATTGTTGATAACCCGGAAGCCCTTCTCAAGATCGAGCTTCTTCACGATTTCCGGAATAGACTGAAGAACCGCCGTCATTGTCTCCGCCCCGCCCTCTTCCGTCGAGAGAGAGAGGATATCATCATAATGCTTCTTAGGAATAATGAGTACATGAACCGGTGTAATCGGCTTCAAATCATGGATGCAAATAACATCGTCATTCTCAAAAACGATGTTCGATGGAATCTCCTTGGAACAGATTTTACAAAATATGCACATGGAAATACTCCTCTCAATAATACGACAGGATCCTATTGGCCGAGTTGGGTGAGAATCACTCTCTGTCCCGCGGCCAGGGCATCCTCGAGCTTGGAAACGTCTTTGCCGCCTGCCTGCGCCATGTCCGGCCGCCCGCCTCCACCGCCGCCGGCTGTTTTGGCTGCATCACGAATGACATTACCGGAATGAATTCCTTGTTGCACAGCGGATGCTGTAGCCATCGATACAAAAATCAGCTTTCCATCACAAGCAGCGCCAAGCAGAACGACCCCGTTTGTCAAACGATCCCGGATCTGATCCGCCGTCGTTCGAAGGGCATCAGCATCTGCGGAAGAAACTGAGGCTACGACGATGGATACACCGTTCACCACCTTAGCCTTTGCGCAAAGCTCGGCTGCCAGTCCCGCTGAATTCTGTTCATTCTGCGCGGCCAGTTCCTTCTCAAGTACCTTCATATCTGCCTGAAGCTGGCGAATTTTGCGAATGATCTGATCTTCGCTTGTCTTCAATACGTTCTTAACTGCGTTAAGGGTCGAGTTTTCGCTCTTGGCCAAAGCATATGCAGCCGAGCCGGTAACGCCCTCGATCCTGCGAATGCCTGCAGCGACGCCCGTTTCTGAAAGAATGCGGAACTGACATGCCTGACTGGTGTGCGAAAGATGCGTGCCCCCGCAGAACTCCAGCGAGTATGGATTCTCTGTCTCTCCGACTGTGACAACACGAACCGTATCTCCATATTTTTCGCCAAAAAGCGCCATCGCTCCAAGCTTTCTGGCTTCGTCCTGTTTCATTACGCGAGTCGTGACCGGCAGATCGGAAAGAATGATCTCATTGACCATATCTTCAACCTGGCGCAATTCCTCGTCTGTCGCCGGCTGAAAATGCGTATAGTCAAAGCGAAGACGAGTAGCAGACACCAGGGAACCCGACTGCTCGACATGTTCACCGAGGACCTCCCGGAGAGCTTTCTGAAGAAGGTGTGTAGTCGTGTGGTTTCTGGCTGTATCGAGACGGTGAGCCTTATTTACATGTAGATGAACGGTCATTCCGGCACGCATGACTCCGCTCACAATAGAGATCGTGTGCAGGTACTTGCCCGCAGAATCCTTATCTACCGACAGAACACGGGCATGGAAGCCATCTTCGATAGCGTTTCCGATATCGGTCATTTGCCCGCCTGATGTAGCATAGAACGGGGTGCGATTTAAGATTGCAATAACGGACTCACCCGCGAAAGCCTCTGCGATGAGTTGCAGATTTCCTTCCTCGTCCTCCTTGAGGAGGTAGATCAAGTCCGCCTCCGAGTCGCAGGTCTGGTATCCGACGAATTCAGTCTCTGATGTATCACGCAGCAACTCTGCCGGAAGTTCCTTGCCTCCCCAGGCAGTTCCGGTCTTAGCCTTTGTAGCGGCACGGGCCGCTTCACGCTGGGTCTTCATCGCCTGTTGGAATCCTTCCTCGTCTATAGACAGGCCTTCGTCCTGTGCAATCTCTCTGGTCAGATCAAGAGGAAATCCGTAGGTATCATGTAATCGGAAGATCTGTGTTCCGGATAAAGCTGTGAGATTTTGTGCCTTCGTATCGCTGATATAGCCGGCGAGGATCTCTGTTCCCTGTTCTACGGTGCGTAGGAAGGCTTCTTCCTCCTTACGTATAACGGTCATGATGTAGGTCCGCTTCTCGAGCAGTGCGGGATATGCATCCGCGTTCTGGTCGATCACGACGGCAGCGATCTCAGTCAGGAAAAGATCCCTGATTCCGATCATGCGGCCATAGCGCGAGGCTCTGCGCAGAAGTCTGCGCAGGACATATCCACGCCCTTCATTCGAGGGAAGGACGCCGTCGGATATCATCATCGTCGTCGAGCGGACATGATCCGTAATGACACGGATTGCTGTGTCGGTCTTCGACTGTAAGCCATACTCGACACCGGCCTTCTCGCAGACAGCATCCAATATTGCACGGATCGTATCAACTTCGAAAAGATTGTCGACGCCCTGCATGATGCACGCAAAACGCTCAAGTCCTCCGCCTGTGTCAATGTTCTTCTTCGCCAGAGGTGTGTATGTACCATCCTCCTCACGATTGAACTGCGTGAAGACCAAATTCCAGAATTCAACAAACCGGTCACAATCACAGCCAACCTTACAGTCCGATGATCCGCAGCCGTATTCGACACCACGGTCGAAATAAATCTCTGAGCAAGGACCGCAAGGGCCGACACCATGTTCCCAGAAATTATCTGCTTTCCCGAGCTTCGCTATATGGCTCTCGGGCACGCCCACAACATCACGCCAAATCGCATACGCCTCATCATCATCCTCGTATACAGAAGGGTATAATCGATCAGCAGGCATCTCCAAGACCTCAGTGCAGAACTCCCATGCCCACGGAATAATTTCGGATTTGAAGTAATCGCCGAAGGAGAAATTTCCGAGCATCTCAAAATAGGTACCGTGACGCGAAGTATGACCGACACGTTCAATGTCCGGGGTTCGAATGCATTTCTGACACGTAGTGACACGAAGCGACGGAGGGGTCTGCGCACCGGTGAAGTATGGCTTCAGCGGCGTCATTCCGGCGTTGACCAATAGTACCGACGGATCATTGTGCGGGACTAACGAGAAAGACGGCAGTCGCAGATGCCCCTTTGATTCAAAAAATGACAGATACTTCTCGCGTATTTCATTCAGTCCAAGAGCTTTCATGGATAATTCTCCTATTTCTTCGCCTTTTCCTCTGAAAAAGGTAAATTTTGCGGTGTAATGCATTTCTCAAGCCCTATGATTCTACCGTAAAATCGCTAAAATGTGAATGCTTCAGCAGGCCGGCCGATAGATTATCTGATAAATAAAGAGGTCAATACAATATATCCCGCAAAATCTCTCGAAAAGCCTCTCGGATTTCCGGCTCTATCAAGAAGGATTCAATATGCCGGAGAAGAAAAGCTCCTCTGCTCCCCGTCTTCAGGAATCCACAAACGATCGGAAAAGCTGTGTTTTTCACTAAAGGTCTGAAGCTTCTTTCTCGTCAGCACACAGTGATTATAGGCTTCCATATGTACGGCGATCAGCTTCGCTTCGGGAACCGCCGAGGCTATTTTGCGAATATCACAAACAGACATTGTGATCCTTCCACCAATCAGAAACTGTGCCGCACCGGAAAATGCGGCTACAATATTCGGGCGATATCGGGTCAGCGCATCCGCTACCTCCACACACCAAATCGAGTCACCCGGAAAATAGATCGAAGGTTCAAGCTTTGACGACAGGAGAAAACCGGATACGGCTCCCATCCGCTCAGAAATCCCACCCTTTCCGTGATGTCCTCCAAAACGCCGGATCGATATGCCCGATACTGTGGCAGAATCATGAATCGGAAAAAGATTTGAAAAACCGTGATTACGGAGACGCGCTTCATCCACGGGCTGGCAGACGATCAGAACAGATTTCGGAAGCATCTCGACAGCAGCCGGATCGAAATGATCCGTGTGTAAATGAGTAAGGATAATAAAGTCCAAGCTCTCTTTCATCCTCTCTACTTCCGGATCCGTAAGCGGA
>CAZOFY010000037.1:0-1691 GCA_964579245.1 uncultured Mageeibacillus sp. | reverse complement strand
GTAAGCGGATTTCTCCTTGGATGTGGAGATGCCTGAATAGGATCAAGAGCACCCTTCTTCGAAAAAACAGGATCAATCAGAATTCGCAAATTCTGGTAGGTGATTAGACAGGTAGCGTGGCGAAGCAATTGAAAATTCATATTAACCCTTTCATCATATGTTCAGTCAATCTGCGATAACCAATCCATCAAAAACTTTGACAGATTGCAGATCCAGATCTGTAATCGTTGCTTTATTTGTAACATGAATCCATCCAGCCATATCAGCTGTACGGACCTTAACCCATTCGACATCATCGGTTGTGACGAGAAAAACCTGTGTGCCGGACGGAATCGTAAAATCAATTCCAAGCGATAGATCGGGCGAAGACCGCAACGGAATATCGACGATTGCCGTACAGGGGAAATCTTCAAACGAATATTGGGGTTCAGTCTCATAAATCAGCTCTCCTGATTCGCCCAATAGATATCGAACGTTGGTAAACCAGGTCATCAACATATCTTTCCTGCCAAGAGTTGTTACCACACTCTCTCCGCACACAATAACATTCGAACATGTACCCGGAATCTTCCCGCGCATGAGAAAACCCTGATTTGTTATACCGGCTACGTATGTTTTGTAATCGTCACTGTCACCCGTTTCATCTGTGAAAAAATCGAGAATACCGTCCTCGTAGCTGATATCGCCGATATAGACCTTACCATTAGCAGCCAAACAATCAATATCCCAAGAACGATCACCATCAGAGTCATGAATAGTGATCTGCATCGTATAAGAATCCGGCGCTTGATACGTCAATTCCTCCAGAGTTCCGTCCTGATCAAAGTCAAGGTCGCTCCCGGAGGGAAGATAAAGAAGACCGTTGCCTGCCCTTGCTTCTGCGGCCTGGATCAGAAGGATGTTTGCAAGCTGAACCTCATTAAATTTATCATAGCTGAAATCCGGGTCAGGCACATACCATGGAAGCGCCTGATAATGCTCCAAATACTCCGGTTTTTCGAAAAGATAGCCTTCTTTAGCAAAAAAGTCATTTCTGGCAAATGCAAGATCCGTCAATGAGAGCGGATACAAATCAATCCATCGAATCAGATCCGTATCCCCGTCAGGAAAAATCCGTCCCTCTGTGCTCTGTTCCGAGTTCGTTGTCTCGACGATGGTCTCTTGAAAAGAAGACTCCGATTCAAAAGCCGCAGAAAGTTCGGAAGATGCCGGTGTACTTACCTCTGAGGAAACTCCTGTTGACACATCACCGACTTGTGTCTCAACCGTACAGCCGCTCAGAAAGGAGGAGGTCAAAATCATTGCCGCAAGAATTATGATTGCTTTCTGCATCTATATTCCTTTCTGCGAGTTCCACAATCCCGAATTCACTTATTATTATACCATCAAGGCTCATGGCGAGCTGATTTATACGAAAAAAGAGGAAAGAGCTGTTGCAAAATGAACTGTAAAGTTCAGGATGCAGCAGCCTCTTTTTTTCCCGCGTCTAAAGGCGCTGGCTTTTCACATTCGTACAATCACTTACAGCAAATGCCGGTTTGGCATTTGTGATCGTATCTCTTTATTGCGTGATACAGTCCGTCGGCACAAGCAGGTTTAGGATTGCTAGCGGTAACTCCCTCTTGTGTGCTGCAATACAGCAGCTACGGCCAGTTTAACTTGTTCCTTTAAGAGACGTACTACTTGCTGGA
>CAZOFY010000036.1:4874-22931 GCA_964579245.1 uncultured Mageeibacillus sp. | reverse complement strand
TGATTTACAGATCCCAAACCCGGTGATATACTAAATTGCCTGTACCCCGCAAAGGGGTGATTTTTCGTTGCGCATTTCATTATATGTCTGTTGCGCGAAGAATCTAAGGATCATTATTAGTGAAAGGAGGTGTATTGATGCCTACGTTCAACCAATTGGTTAAGTCCGGAAGACAGGACAAGTCTTACAAGTCGCAATCCCCGGCTCTTCAGAGTGGAATGAATACGATACATAAGAGAGCTACTGATGTATCTTCTCCACAGAAGCGCGGAGTATGCACGGTTGTAAAGACTGTTACCCCGAAGAAGCCGAACTCTGCTCTCCGTAAGGTTGCCAGAGTACGTTTATCTAACGGGTTCGAGGTTACATCCTATATTCCGGGAATCGGACACAATCTTCAGGAGCACTCTGTTGTCCTGATCAGAGGCGGACGTGTTAAGGATCTTCCCGGTGTGCGTTATCACATCGTTAGAGGAACACTTGATACAGCCGGTGTTGCGAATCGTCTACAGAGCCGTTCGAAGTACGGTGCGAAGAGACCAAAGGCCGCAAAGGTCAAGAAGTAATTGTCTGCGGTTGGACAGATAAGTGATCAGTACACTGTCTACATATAGGTTTTAATAAGAGACTTATTGTTGACATTGCGGCTGGCTCTGACACGGTCCAAGACAAACGTGAGTACCTGTGATTTCAGAATGAATCTGATGATCACGAGAAGGAGGGAAGACAAGTGCCAAGAAAAGGCAATGTCCCAGTAAGAGAAGTGCTCCCCGATCCGTTATTTCACGATGTGAAGGTGACGAAGCTCGTCAACAACATCATGCTCGACGGTAAGAAGGGTGTTGCACAGAAAATTTGCTACGACGCTTTCGACTTAATTAAAGAGCGTACGGGCAAGGAGCCGATCGAAGTTTTCAATCAGGCTCTAGAGAATGTTATGCCGGTTCTGGAGGTCAAGGCGAGACGCGTCGGCGGTGCCAACTATCAGGTTCCGATCGAGGTTCGTCCCGTAAGACGTCAGACACTCGCTCTGCGCTGGATTGTAAGCTATGCCAGAAAGCGCAGCGAGCGCACCATGATGGAGCGCCTTGCAGGTGAGCTGATTGATGCCTCAAACGGAACAGGCAATGCATTTAAGAAGAAGGAAGATATGCACAAGATGGCGGACGCTAACAGAGCCTTCGCACATTACAGATGGTAAGCAGTAGAAGGAGCAAATGAAACCATGGCCAGAGACTTCTCTTTGGAAAATACTAGAAATATAGGCATCATGGCTCATATTGACGCCGGCAAGACAACATCTACGGAGCGTATTCTTTTCTTCACCGGCAAGATCCGCAAGGTCGGTGAAGTACATGAAGGCGCGGCTACCATGGACTGGATGGAGCAAGAGCAAGAGCGTGGTATTACAATCACATCTGCTGCCACCACCGCAGAATGGAAGGGTAACCGTATCAACATCATTGATACCCCCGGACACGTTGACTTCACTGTTGAAGTCGAGCGTTCTCTGCGCGTTCTGGATGGAGCTGTTACACTGCTTTCCGCTAAGGGAGGCGTTGAGCCGCAGACAGAGACGGTTTGGCGTCAAGCTGACCGTTATGGCGTTCCCCGCATGGCTTTTGTCAACAAGATGGACATCATGGGTGCGGATTTTTTCCGTGCCGTCAACATGATGAAGGACCGCTTAAAGACGAATGCTATCGCGATTCAGATGCCGATCGGCGCGGAAGACGTTTTCAAGGGTATTGTTGACCTTGTTACCATGAAAGCCGAGGTCTATACGAGTGACGACGGACTCCAGTTCGAAGAAAGGGATATTCCGGAAGAGCTTCTCGAGAAGGCACAGAGCCTCCGCGAGACATTGATTGAGGCTGTGGCCGAGACAGATGAAGAGCTCACACTGAAGTTCCTTGAGGGCGAGGAGATTTCTGAGTCCGAGATTAAAGCAGCGTTACGAAGAGCTGTCATTGCATGTAAGATCACACCTGTTCTTTGCGGATCCGCATACAAGAACAAGGGCGTCCAGATGCTTCTGGATGCAGTTATTGACTATATGCCTACGCCTACGGATGTCAAGGCTATTGCCGGCATCAACCCGGATACAGAAGAGGAAGAAGAACGTCCTTCGGATGATTCACTCCCTTTCTCCGCACTTGCATTCAAGATCATGACAGACCCGTTTGTAGGTAAGCTTTGCTTCTTCCGCGTGTACTCCGGTACACTCGACGCGGGTTCCTACGTTATGAACATGACAAAGCGCAAGAAGGAGCGTATCGGACGTATTCTTCAGATGCACGCGAATCACCGTGAGGAGATTCAGAAGGTGTATTCCGGAGATATTGCCGCCGCAGTCGGTCTGAAGGACACGACGACAGGCGATACTCTTTGTGATGACAAGGCCCCGATCATTCTCGAATCGATGGATTTCCCCGAGCCGGTTATCAGTGTTGCCATTGAGCCGAAGTCCAGAGCTTCACAAGAGAAGATGATTGCCGCCCTGCAGAAGCTTGCGGAGGAAGATCCGACATTCCGTACCTATACGGATCAGGAGACCGGACAAACGATCATTGCGGGAATGGGCGAGCTCCATCTCGACATCATCGTTGACCGTCTTTTCCGTGAATTTAAGGTTGAGGCCAACGTAGGTGCACCTCAGGTCGCCTATAAGGAGACACTCCGTAAGCCCGTTCGTGCCGAAGGCAAGTTCGTCCGTCAGTCCGGCGGACACGGTCAGTACGGTCATTGTATCCTTGAGCTTGAGCCGAAGGAACCCGGAACCGGATATGAGTTTGTCAACGCAACTGTTGGCGGATCAATCCCCAAGGAATTTATCTCGCCAATCGATGCAGGAATCCAGGAAGCTATGGGAAGTGGTATTCTCGGCGGCTATCCGGTCGTTGATGTCAAGGTTACCGTCGTTGACGGATCCTACCATGACGTTGACTCCTCGGAAATGGCCTTCAAGATCGCCGGTTCAATGGGCTTCAAGGAAGGCATGAAGAAGGCGGATCCTTGCCTTCTCGAGCCTATCATGCGCGTTGACATCGAAGTGCCTGATGATTACATGGGCGACGTTATCGGAGGTATCAACTCCCGTCGCGGTATCATCAAGGGAATCGAGGCCAGAAGCGGTGCACAGGCCATCGAGTGTGAAGTTCCGCTGTCAAACATGTTCGGATACGCCACGGCTCTGCGTTCAACAACTCAGGGCAGAGGAACATTCGTCATGCAGATCAGCCACTTTGCCGAGATGCCAAAGGGTATCATGGAAACTATTTTAAAGAAGTAAACCCCATGAAGAATCGGGCAGAAGGCATCTTGCGAAGTTGATGTTTCGCAAGTAAAATATATGCATTGACGCCTGATTGGAAAACGATTAGATTTATCAGCAGGATCTGCTGACGAAGGAGGAAATTACAAATGGGAAAGGCAAAATTTGAAAGAAACAAGCCACACGTCAACATCGGAACCATCGGTCACGTTGACCACGGCAAGACATCTTTGACAGCTGCTATCACGAAGGTACTCTCTTTCCAGGGTAAAGCCAACTACAAGGATTACGGCAGTATCGACAACGCACCCGAGGAAAGAGCTCGTGGTATCACGATTAACACTTCTCACGTTGAGTATGAGACGAACAAGCGTCACTACGCTCACGTTGACTGCCCAGGCCACGCCGACTATATCAAGAACATGATTACCGGTGCTGCACAGATGGACGGAGCAATTCTTGTTGTATCCGCTGCTGACGGCCCGATGCCTCAGACACGCGAGCACATCCTGCTCGCTCGTCAGGTTGGTGTTCCTTACATCGTGGTTTTCATGAACAAGTGCGATCAGGTCGATGACGAAGAGCTCCTTGAGCTTGTTGAGATGGACATTCGTGACCTCCTCAACCAGTATGAGTTCCCCGGCGACGATACACCGATCATCAGAGGTTCTGCTCTTGATGCTCTTGAGTGCAAGTCAACCGACATCAATGATCCGGCTTACCAGCCGATTACTCAGCTCATGGAAGCTGTTGATACCTTTATCGCTGATCCTGCCCGTCCGACAGACCTTCCTTTCTTGATGCCTGTTGAGGACGTTTTCACGATCACAGGTCGTGGAACAGTTGCTACAGGCCGTCTTGAGCGTGGTATTATCAAGGTCGGCGATCCGGCGCAGATCATCGGTCTTGCTGAAGAGCCGAAGGCAACGGTTGTTACCGGTGTTGAAATGTTCAGAAAGCTTCTTGATCAGGCACAGGCCGGTGACAACATCGGTATCCTTCTTCGTGGTATCGACCGTAAACAGGTTGAGCGTGGACAGGTTATCGCCAAGCCCGGTTCTATCACACCTCACACAAAGTTCACAGGTCAGGTCTATATCCTGACTCACGATGAAGGTGGCCGTCACAAGCCTTTCTTCAATGGCTATCGTCCTCAGTTCTACTTCCGTACAACGGACGTTACCGGTGTTGCACATCTTCCCGAGGGAATTGAGATGTGTATGCCTGGCGACCACATAACGATGACAGTAGAGCTCATCACAACGATCGCTATGGAGCCCGGCCTCAAGTTCGCTATCCGTGAGGGTGGCCGTACGGTTGGATCCGGTACTGTTTCTACGATTATCGAGTAAGATCGAGTAGCAGGACACGATCAATCAAGATATAAGAGCTGTTCTTAGGCTTCGGCCATAAGAACAGCTCTTTTCGTGTTGGCTTCAGCCATAAGAACAGCTCTTTTCGTGTTGGCTTCGGCCCGTTTCGCGCCAACGAGCGCGAAACAAGAAAACCACCCGCTATGCGGGTGCCGGGCAAGAGTTTATCCCAGATAATCACCAGCTCTGCGGGTGTTAGACATGAGGTTATACCAGAAACCATCCTTCGTAATCGAGTAGAGATGTTCAAGCCACTAAGCACAGGAAATGGATTAAAAAGTATTATCTCTTAATGAATGCCTACTAAATCCGCGAGATACTGGTTTTAGCATGTTCATCATTAAACAACAAATAAGTTATTTGTCAATGACTACCTACCGAATTACGAAAAATGGCGATTTAGTAGGTGTTAAAGTGTGAGAGAACGTCATTTCTACGCAATGATCACCATCAAAGTCTTACAGAATCTGCCATTAGGTATGTATTAGAGTGTAAAAAGGCGGGATAACACGCCGTATCTTATCAATAAATACCATATAATAATTTCCTATTCTGCATTAAGACAAGCATAAATATGTGATGTATAGTGTGTTTATTTTCGTTGAGATATATCTATTTCGAGGTCATCATAAAGAGTACGGGGACCCTTTTAAGGGTAGCAAGTAATGCAAGAGCCTTTAGCGGGACATGCCAAAGCGGCAACACATGCAGTGTTACACTACGCATGAAGGAGGTACGACCACAACTTCAAGGCACATGCAAAACCGGCTATTGTTGCAGAGGCTTGAACGGATATGAAAAGCCAGCGCTTTTAAACGCACGCCAGTAACAAGAGCTTGTAGCCCAAGAGAAAACCACCCGTTTGACGGGTGGTGAAATTTTGAGAAAGCTCCAAAAAAGTAAGACAGCTTCGGATAATCAGGGGGAGAAACAGAATGATCCTTGAATTTGTCTGACAGTTATTCTTTGTTATCATACAAATGTATAAAATATAAGCAAAACGAGTTGAAATATCGGATAAATCAAGTAAAATAGACAATATGCTGAGTTTGCAAATCGATCACTGATGTATATTTTGGCCAGGACGACGATTTGAAGACGATTGACGGCCTGACTTGGTTTTCACTTGGCGTCAGAGAAGCTATTCCTCGCAACAGAACAAGGAAAGACTAGATAAAGTACATAATGCAAAAATAAAGATATAGAATGCCAGAGGATAAACTATGAGTAAGTATGATCTGCAATGCCGGATACGAGCGCTTGATGAAGAAATTAGTTCCTGCAAAGACAAAATTGAAGAAAATAATCGTAAGATAGCGGACCTTGAAGCCGCTTGTAATGCTGTTGCTTCCGAGAAGCCAAAGACAGAAGAGAGCTTGAACGAGAGGAACAGCTCTTTATCAACACTGGAGGGCGCAAAATCGAAGAAGATCAGCGCACTTGGATCGCATTTAAAATCTGTTTGCTCGGAACAGAGAATCGCTGAGGTTCTTTGCAACTATGAAGGTATCATTTCGAGGATAAAGCAAAAAATTGAGGAGTTCGAAGAGGAAAACAGAAGGCTCCGGGAAAAAATCGAACGATGTGAGAACGAAATCGACAGTTGCCGTAGCCAAATTTCTGCGATCGAGCGTGAAGAGCGTGAATCCCGAGAGAGAGCGGAGAGGGAGAATCGAGAGAAGGAGGCGGGAAAATGTCGGACTTGATTGTTCATGATGAAGAGTATAGTAACCTCGAGTCGGCCTATGATCAACTAGGGACACTTTTTGCTACACAACTGAATGATTATCTTACTATCTTGGGACGAGTCAATACAGATGCCGTTACTTCGGGAAATGTACACGATAATCTGGTTCTTTTCTATGACAAGGTTGCTGTCCTGAAAGATCTTCTCGATGATACATTGGATGTTGCGGGAGATCTTTGCGATGATTATGTTGATGAAGTAGACGATAAAGATAAAGGTCTTTACGATTGACGGAGGAATTATGGGAGTATCAATCGATATTTATGAGGTTGTTCTGGCCGCAAAGATCTCTGAACTGAATACGCTCGCGGATGCAACCGATATTCAGGCAAAAATAACCGAGATAAATGGGATCCTGTCTCAGAGCTGCGGAAATTCTGCTACGGAACTCAAAAACATTAATGAGCAACTTCAGACCATACATAATAGTATGAAGACACTCATTTCGTCGACAGCGGATATGCTTCAGGCCGTCCTTGACAACTTTGTCAATGCTGACGAGAGTGCTGCGGCAGATTTGCAAAACTGACGCTGCCAAGGAGGATACATATGTTACGTGATTTTACTGATGCTGAGAGGGAGAAACTGCTCGGATTCGTTGATGCTGATCAGCAGAAGAATGACGGCAGGATACTGGGCGGATTAACGGACTTTTTCGCGGATGGAATTAACTATGGTGATCTGGATATAAGCGATTACCTCGGTAATTTGGATGCGTATCATCAGAAACTTATCGATAAAAACGATATGGCAAGAGATGATATTACAAATCTTTTCGATGCTGTTCATCTTGTTGATGACAATTATAAGGCTATGTTCACGGATAAGCTTAACCTCCTCAAGGCATATGATACTTCGCTTGTTGGGCTAAAGAATCTCATTTCAATCAATGCCTATAATCCGGCGTCCAGTAACATCTATCTGCCTCCTATCGACTTTTTGGAGAAATCAGCTGGTTCCACGCAGGCTCTGAGCGCATACTATGTCGACAAGTATACGATCCAGAACGAGGATGGAACGACGACCTATGACTGGGAAGCGATTGACGCGACCCTCAATAATGATGCAAGTGATATTTCCGAAATGGAATATTGTGTTCTTGCCTATCTTTACGCTGACATGAGTAACGAGGATGCCACCGCATTCCTGCAGTGTCTTGCGGATAAGATCGAAGACGTAGATTATGCATTGTATCAGCAGATATTTCAACAGCATTCTCCCTCCGAATACACAACATGGGGCTACGACACTGATAAAATAAGTCACTTAAGTTTCTATGTTAACTATGAGGCGAATGTTTGTGCTCAGTATATGTATCTGATAAAGAGCGGTACTCCTGAGCAACTAGCCCAAATGTTCCCTGATATGAGTCCTGACGAATTTACCGACGAATTCATAAGATCATTTTGTATCCAATATGATGATACCAGGAGAGACCTACTCCAGCGATCTTCTTTACTGAACCTGTGTGGGAGCTTGGGAGCCTCTGCCTTTGGTACAGATAATGAAACAAATTGGTTCACATTTACCTATACGTATGAGGGTGGAGATCTTACGGGAGAAAAAGGTGCTATTGGACCAAAGATCACGCTTTCTGAAGGCGAGAATGGTTACCTGAACATGACATTCTGTAATAGCCAGTCGATGATATATCCGAATACAAGTTCTTCCGGTATATCATCGAATTCTTTTACGGATCATCTATCAGAGAACTCCATCACAATCAGTTATGTAGGTTCAAACAATGATTCTGCTAAGATAATTAATGAGGGATCCAATACTTATTATTCTGCACAGTTTGCATTCAATCCCCTGAATGTTGCCGCAGGAGATTTGCAAAACTTCGCCATTGGACAGACTAGAGATCTTGCTTTAACAGGGGTTACGGCGGCTCCGGTCATTGGGCTTGTAATGGACGGGGCTATCAATTTGGCTAAGGCGTACGATGAATCTCAGCAACGACTCGAAGATGTCATGAATACATATGATTCTATGGACGTAGCTCTGTATTATAGTGATCTGCATATTGATGCTGCTGTCATCAATGACGGAACTTCTGAGAATGTGGTCATTGGGTATCCTACATACGAAACACAGCTAATCGTAAACAACATCAATAAACATATAAGCCCACCAATAACGATTGAAGATGTAATGCAGAACCCTAAGAAGGTTAATGATACTCTTGAGGGACTCGGACCTTCTATACGAAGTCAAGTATTGGATCCCTATTTTGGTGAGGAGTAATTTCATGAATCGAAAACAGACTTTTCTATGTATGTTTGTTGTATGCATGTGTTGCCTGCTTGCGGGCTGTGGACCGAACGAAGCATCTAAGCAAAAAGAGGAGAAGAATATGGAAATGTACAATAGACTAACAATTGCCTGGAACTTCACTATGACTGGCAATGTGGATATAAATGAAGCAAGATTTCTAATTTTGGACGAGAAAGCTGAATATGACAATATATACTTGTTTGCGACCAAGGAAGAAGCAGATCAGGCAGTTGAAGAAGGAAAGTTCGGAGAAAAAGATATCTATGCCTATCCGACGGATACGACTGAAACGCGTTTGAACTTTCTAAACTATTTAATTGAGTCGAAAGAGATTAAGGATAAGCTTGCTGACTACGGACTTGAGTATCCGATAACAATTGACGATATTGTGAATAAGACCGAATCCATAAGGGAACTGATCTATAACAGAGATTTATTTACAATATCAGAATTTGCTCAGATTGCACGATAAACAAAAGCATAGGAGAATGATAATGTATTCTTCTTAGCGACGAGGGAAGAAATGGATCAGGCAGTAGATGAAGGAAAAATCAACGACATAATAAATAGGATTGAGTCCGCAAGGGATCTGATATATAACGGAGATCTGTTTTCTGTTTCGGAATTTAACCGGTTTGTGTGACTACCGCAATAAGGACCGGTGATGATACGAGAAAACCGGGATTGTCCAGGCGAAGAGCGTACATAAATAGAATAACAGCAAAGACGAACATCTTCGTTATTAAACATGGAGAAGGATATGAAACATAAATCCTCATCTGCTTTTCTCAGCTTAATACTGTTTCTTTTGTGTTGCCTGCTCGCAGGCTGCGGAACGGACGAAGCAGCGAAGCAAAAAGAAGAGAAAAATACGGAAATGTACAATAAACTGACAATTGCCTGGAACTTCACTATGACTGGCAATGTGGACATGAATGAAGCAAGATTTCAAATTGTGGACGAGAAAACTGAATATGACAATATATACTTGTTTGCGACCAAGGAAGAAGCAGACAAGGCGGTTGAAGAGGGAAAATTCGGAGAGAAGGATATTTTTGCCTACCCAACGGAAACAACACAATTACGCCTGGATCGTCTGAATGGTTTCATCGAGTCAAAAGAACTGAAGGATAAGCTGGCTGACTACGGACTTGAGTACCCGATCACAATCGACGATATCGTGAATAAGACAGAATCCATAAGGGAACTGATTTATAACAGAGATTTATTTTCCATTTCGGAGTTCTCTCGGATTGCACGATAAGGAAAATCAACGACATAACAACATAATAAATAGGATTGGCTGAATATGATCTTTCGCATCCGGTTACTATAGAGGACCTGGTATCAAAAACAATCTCTGTGAGAGAATTGATTCTGGACCGAGACATTTTCACAGAATCAGAGTATTCCAGAATTACCAGATAATTGTTTCTTGCTCAAAGCTTCCTAACTTGGTACCATGAACATATAAGCTTTACGACGGGAGAATTCCTGCTAAGGGACGTAAGTTTTGAAAGTATTATTGGAAGCGAGGCGATTATATGGATTTTGTTGCGCTCACGAAGGAACGTTTCTCCGTAAGAAAATATGAAAACAGGAAGGTCGAGAAGGAGAAGCTCGATTTGATTCTACAGACTGCGCACTACGCGCCGACTGCAGCTAATTTTCAACCGGTTCGTTTGCTGGTCGTCGAAGAAGCAAAGGGACTTTCCAAGATCGCAACGGCCGCGAATATTTTCGGGGCGCCGCTTGCCATTATCGTCTGTTCTTATCCGTCGAAGGCATGGCGCAGATCGCTGGACGGCAAGCTGACGGATGATATCGACGCGTCCATCGTAACGGACCACATGATGCTGGCCGCGCAGAGCTTAGGTCTTGGCTCGGTATGGATCTGCCAGTTCAAGCCGGAGGTCCTTCGCAAGGAGTTCAAGATACCGGAAGAATTGGTTCCGGTGAATGTTCTGGCAATCGGTTATTCACGTGAGACACAGCCGAAGGAGAACCGTCACGAAGTACAGCGAATCTCGATGGATAAGCTCGTCACGTATGAGACCTTTGGCGGAAACAGTTATTTAAGCTGAGTTGGAGGATGCGGCAAGTCCCGCATCAGACGACGAAGCGCCGTTTCCACTTTTCTCGGATCTCGCACGAAGTGGAGCCGAACGACCCGGGCTTTCGTACGGATCACGATCTTACCGTAGCCCAGGGGACCCGCGAAAAATCGGTCATAGACCCGTATGGATAGGATGTTATCCAGTTCAATATCGAAATGTCTGCGGATGAACGCCGGGTGACGACCGGTGATTCGCTTGGTTGTCACGTCGACCCGGTGATACAGATAGGTCCATCCCGCGAAAAGCAGCGCGATGACGGAGCATGTCCATCCCAACTGGTACAGAAGCATCAGCAGAGAATAGGGGTCGACGGGCAGGATAAGCTGTTTGCCGAAGAAGTAGGCGGCCAAGAATAGGAAATTTAGAAAGAGATACAGTACAACCGGGAGGTGGGACACCGTCACCCGGAAGCACTGTATCTCTTTGTTCTCGGCCGGATCATGGTACTCCGGCGGTTCGAATCGCATATCGTTCCTCTCAGGATGAAGCCTTGACGGTATTCCAGAGCCCGGTATAGGTCTCCTCGATCTCGGAGCTGGAGTAGAAAATCTCGAGACTCGCGAAGGTGGAAGCGTCGGGGTAGTAGTTCTTGTTATTCTTCACTTCATCGTCCAGCATATTTCTCGCCGCAACGTTCGGTGTGGAATAGCCGACATAATCACAGTTGGCAAAAGCGATCTCCGGGTCGTACAGGAAGTTTATGAACGCATGGGCACCGGCGACGTTTTTCGCGTTGGAGGGGATACACATCAGATCAACAGACCAGTTCGAGCCGGCCGGTAATGCGTACTTCAGGTCAATCTTATCCGAGTTTCCGAGCTCTTCGAGACGGTCAAGGATCACGAGATGATCACCGGACCAGGCTTCGGCTGCGACGAGTTCGCCGCTGGCCAGCTTGTCCTTGAGATTATCGACTCCATATGTGGGAGAGACATTCTTCTTCTGGTCGAGAAGAAGCTGCTGTGCGGCGGCAAGCTCTGTGGCGTCAAGCGAATTGAGACTGTATCCGGAGTAATTCAACGCGACACCGACGGACTCTCTCATACTGTCGTACATGCCGACCTGGTTGCTATACTGCTTATCGAAAAGAACGCCCCAGATATCCTTCGGATCTGTGGTGGCCGGATCTAGCGTCACTTTGTTGGCGTCGTAGACTAAGCCTACGGTGCAGAACATGTAAGGTGCGGAGTATTCCAACAGGCTGTCTGACACGGTCTTATCCTGATCGTAAGCGACATCCTTGAACATCGGGTCCATATTTGCCGTTACGTTGGGCAACAGGCTCATGTCGAGCTTCTGAAGCTTGTTTTCCCGGATCAGGCGGCAGGCCATATAATCTGAAGGGATGATGACGTCATAGGAATTGGAAAGATTCGGATACATCGTCTCATTGGTTTCGAACATACGATAGACGACCTCATATTGGGGATAGGCCTTCTCAAACTTTTCAATCGTATCCTCGGCGATATAGTCGCCCCAGTTGTAAACGACGATCTGTGTCTTTTCGTCCTGCGAGTCATCAACGGTAATCGGTGCGGAATTGCATGCGACCGATCCGATCAAGGATACAGACAGCAGAGTCGCCGCTGCGATTCTGGCAGAACGGGCGCCTGCACGCGAGAGCGCGCCGGAGACGGTGAGGAGAGATAGTTTTTTCATTGTTTGGTGACCTCCTTGAGTTTCTTTTTCTTTTCGTGTGATTCAACGATTGCTTTGATATTGGCTAAAAGAAGCAGGACGAAGATTGCCAGAAACATGATGGTCGTCAGTGCGTTCATCTTGGGGTTGACACCGTGCTTCGCCATGGAGTAAATCGTCATGGGAAGAGTCTGGACCGTACTGTCCACGTTGAAGTTACTGACAAGATAATCGTCGACGGATAAGGTAAAGGTGAGCAGGATCGAAGAAACGATTCCAGGCATGATCTCGGGAATAATGACTTTTGTGATGGCCTGAAACTGCGTCGCGCCGAGATCCTGGGCAGCCTCCGACAGATTTCGGTCCAACTGCTTGAGCTTCGGGTTGATCGAAAGGACGGCAAAGGGCACACAGAATGCGATGTGCGCGAGGATCAGGGTGACCTCGCCCTTCTGGACACCGAGGAAGGCAAACAGCAGCATAAAGGAAATTCCGGTCACCAGCTCGGGCATAATGTTCGGAATATAGGTGACATTCATCGTGAGAGACTGGATCTTTTTCGAAAAGTAGGACAGTCCGAGGCAGGAAACGACAGCGAGAAAGGTCGAGGCAAGGGAAGCGACAGCCGCGACCTTCAGTGTGGTCATCAGTGCGGCAAATAACTCGCCGCCGTCGTTTCCGCTGAACAGCCGCGCGTAATTATCGAAGGTGAAACCACCCCAGATAAAGGACTTCGGGATCGAATTGAAGGAGAAGACGATCAAAACCGCGATTGGCAAATACAGAAAGACAAAGACGAGCGCGATATAGATATTGGGGAAAATACGGCGCAAACCTCTCATAGGATCATACCTCCTCCTCCGGAGTCCTTATCGGAGTTCCGTAAAATACCCATGGTGATCAGGACAAAGACCAACAGCAGCAGCGACAGCGCGTTGCCGGCCAGTTGCTGGACGGGGCTCTCGCTCAGGATGAATGCCTGCACCGTCGAGCCGATTGTCGTCACGCTTCCCTCGCTGATGATGTCCGGGATCATGTAGAAGGTCAGGGAAGGCATAAAAACCATCTGTATTCCTGAGATGACGCCGGGTAATGACAAGGGAAGGATGACACGAAGGAAGGTCTGCCGCGAGTTGGCACCCAAATCATGGGCTGCCTGTTTGACATTCTCGTCGAGCTTCACCAGGACCGAATAGATCGGCAGGAGCATGAAGGGAAGGAAATCATTGACCAGAACGAGCTTTACGATCAGATCCGACAGAAGATCAAGCTTCAGGAAGAGGATCGGATCACTGACAAGCCCTATACTCAGCAGAAAGTTATTCAGTACGCCGGTCTGCCCGAAAAACGCTCTCCACGCATAGGTTCGAAGCATCGTGTTAATCCACATCGGCAATACGAAAAACATCAGCATCAGACTCGAATCCGTGTGTTGCCGCCTCGTCCTTGCCGCCATGACGTATGCCAGAGGATAGGCAATCAGAAGACAGCCGATCGTCGTGCAGATTGCGTAATCAAGGCTCCGGAGAAATACCGAGAAATACTCCTGAAGGCGCACGGAGATCCCGTAGAACTGCGTCTCAATCACGCGATCGACCATCAGCGCCCGGAAACCCTCCAGAGTGAAGGCAAAATTACCGTTCGGTTGCTTTTCGAAAAAAGCGGCGATCACGATCAGCAGAAGAGGCAGGATCGTGAAAACCAGAAGCCACATGAAGTATGGATACGACAGCATCTTCAGACGAATCTTGAAGCCAAAGGTGCCGAACACGCAAAAAATCCCAATCAGGATGCAAATAATGATACCGATATTCTCGAGGATTGTTCCCGAAAAGAAGAACTCCGTCACAGCAATGCCGGCCTCCTGATAGAAGTCCGTCGATATGATGGCCTCTGCACCCAGAAGTCTCGCGAACATGGTCGCCGCCGCTAAGACAAGGGAAGCCGCCGAGACTACGCGCCCCGGAATCTTCTTCGCAATAACGGGGTACAGAAGAATCAGTGCCGCAAGAAGAACCGGAAGAAGAATAGACAGGATCAGCCAGGGCATCGCCCCGGAGAATGACAGTGTGTGCGAGGCATCCCGAATATTAAGACGCATCGATCCGGTCTGAAGAAGCTGGAAAAAGGACACCGTCAGCTTCTTCTGCGAAAAGAGAGTCATCGTCTGCGAAGGCAGGAAGAACAACGCGACAAGATAGACCGACAGCACAGCGCTGACGCGCAGGTGCAAGGGCGTCTCACCGAGCCGCGTTACATATTCCGGCATAGAGGCACGTGATAAGGTCATTCGCCGTTCTCCCTTCCTCAGACGTCTTCGAGAATTGCAGGCAGAGGTTCGTCATCGATATTTGACGGCTTCCTTCTGTCCGGCGACATATCAGACTTGCGCATGATATGGATATCATCCGGGTCGAAGGTCATGCCGAGACGCTGACCGATCGTCACCGGATCGACATCATGGATCATCCAGCAGAAGCCGTCGTCACCATCAACGAGGATCTCATAATGCACGCCCTTGAACACAATCGACGACACAGTGCCGTTGATGTGATCGGGATTCACTTCCTTAACATAGATATCCTCCGGACGGATCACGACATCGACCGGATCCATTCCCTCCCCGGCCTCGGGGAAGCGCGGATCGACGCAGGTGAAGGTCTTGCCGGCAAAAGTAACCTCAAGATCCTTCTCCATTCCGCCGGGGATAATATTCGATTCGCCGATAAAGTCCGCGACATATGCATTCTTCGGTTCATTATAAATGTCCGTCGGCGTGCCGATCTGCTGGATTACGCCGTCCTTCATAACGATGATCGTGTCAGACATTGTCAATGCTTCCTCCTGATCATGCGTAACGAAGACAAAGGTAATGCCGAGCTCTCGCTGCATCTCTTTCAACTCGAGCTGCATCTCCTTGCGCATCTTCAGATCGAGAGCTCCGAGAGGCTCGTCCAGAAGAAGTACTCGCGGCCGGTTGATGATTGCGCGCGCGATCGCGACACGCTGCATCTGGCCGCCGGAGATCTGATCCACCCAGCGCTTCTCATAGCCGGAGAGGCCGACGGTCTCGAGAGCCTCCTTGACGCGCGCCTCGATCTCTGCCTTCGGTACCTTCTTCAAGCGCAGTCCGAACGCCACATTATCGAAAACATTCAAATGCGGGAACAAAGCGTAGCGCTGAAATACCGTGTTCAGCTGGCGCTTATGGGCCGGCACACTCAGAAGATCACGCCCCTCGAAAAGCACCGTTCCGGAATCGGCCTCCTCGAAGCCCGCCAGAATACGAAGCATCGTCGACTTGCCGCAGCCGGAGGGTCCCAACAGCGTGAGGAACTCGTTATTTCTTATATAAAAAGTAATGTCCTTCAAGACCTTCAGATCCCCGAAGCTCTTATTCAGACCTTTGATTTCGATGATATGTGCTTTTCCCGTTGAATCATGAAGCAGTTGAGAAGCTCCGTTCTGATTCACTGTATCTGCCATGCTAATGTCCTCCGTTGCGAAAATGGATAGGGTGTGTAGTCGTTCCTTCATCGGCCCTCGGCGATATTTTGCGGCCTATCTGGGGTCTTGCTGTCTTAAAAACTCGGCGGAGAGGAGATCCAGAGAAGCTTTACCGTCCGCTTTCCGAGATTCTTTAAGAAGTGAGGCTTGTCCGGATTAAAGAGAAAGCTCTCGCCGTGACGAATCGTATAAGTCTTCTTTCCGATAACGAGCGTCACAGTTCCCTCTAAAACATAGCCGAATTCCTCGCCCTCGTGAGGATTGTCAGGATACGTATGCCCACCGGTTTGGAGAGTCAATAGAACCGGTTCCATGGAGTTCTTCTGCGCATTCGGGATTAGCCAGCAGAGCTCGCTCTTCTCGTCTTCGTTATGCTTGACCGCGTAATCCATTTCCGAGAAAACGATAGTCTCTTCCTCGGGGTCACTAAAAAACGTTGCAATATCCGTACCTAACGTCTCAAGAATAATCTTCAACGTAAGGATGGAAGGAGAGGTCATGTCACGTTCCAGCAGCGAGATAAAGCCTTTCGATAACTCACATCGATCAGCCAGCTCTTCCTGTGTGAGATGATTCTGTTGACGTAAAAACCGGATCTTTTCACCGATAATCATAATGACCTCCTTTCAAGCAGAAAATATGGCTCAAATGTCTTACAGGGACAAGGGTCTTGAGGTGATTCAGCCACTGCTCGAAAAACGACTGATATTAAGGAAAAAGTTTACTACTACTAAACTACCGATACACATTATATAGACGTTCCGGCAGTCGTGTCAATGTGTTTCAGAAAGATTTTATACGACGGATTTCGTATAGCGGTTGTATCTGGATTTCAAAAGAGCACATCCTCATCCACAGAAAGGTCTCAATGCAGTTCCGTACCCCCCCGAACCCCTCTCAAACACGCTGCTCAGACCCCTCTCAAACACGCCGCTTCTTGCTTTTTTCGCGCTGCGGTATTATTCTTTTACATGGTGTCCGGTCTTATCCGGCGTCACGGCGTATTCACACGCCGCATTTTATCAGACCGGTTATCTATATCGGTTGCAGCGGGGTTAGCTCACCATGTCAGAGTCAGAGAAACAAGCCAGAGATGTAGTAACAAGCGCCAGACGCATCGTGATCAAGGTAGGAACATCTACCATTACGTATGAGAACGGCCGAATGAATCTTCGCAATATTGATCGCCTGTCACGGGCCATCGCCAGCGTGATGAATGCAGGCCGTGAGGTCGTTCTCGTCACTTCGGGAGCGATCGGTGTCGGTGTCGGTTGCCTTGATCTGAAGGAGAAGCCTTCAGCCATGCGCGACAAGCAGGCCATTGCCGCCGTCGGCCAGTGCGAGTTGATGAATGTATACAGCCGGTGCTTTGCGGAGTACAGCCATGTCGTCGCACAAGTTCTGCTGACGAAGGATGATCTGGACGATCCGATCACGCGTGAGAATATTTCAAATACCTTCGAAGCCCTGATTGAGAAGGGAATCGTACCGATTGTAAATGAGAATGATACGGTGTCGACGGCTGAGATCCTTCACAACGGTACCTTCGGCGACAACGACACGCTGTCGGCACACGTGGCCACGATAGTAAATGCGGATCTTCTAGTCATCCTGTCCGATATTGACGGACTTTACGACTCCAATCCCCGGGAGAACGAGACGGCGAAGCGAATCCCAATCGTTTGTGAAATCGATCAGACCATGCTCGATTCCGCCGGCGGCGCAGGCAGCAAGCTTGGTACGGGTGGGATGCAGACAAAGATCACCGCAATGATGCTCGCGACTTCACAAGGCATTTCCGGTATCATTGCCGAAGGTTCACAGTCTCAGATCCTGGAGGACATCCTGGACGGAGATGATATCGGCACACTGTTCGTACCGAACTGTCAGATATCAGTTTGACTTCCTCACAACAAAACGTATATTGAACGAGAACTGCCCCATAAGACTTCTAACAAAGAGTTTCACTCCAAATGTTAGACGAAGAGACTAGCATTCGGGGTGAAATTCATAAAGTCGGATGGGGCAGTTTGTTTGACTATGTGTATCGAAAAACGGATCTGTTCCGACCCGCATAAATTCCGATTGCGCGACCTCTGGCGCGAGAATACCGCCTGGATGCGC
>CAZOFY010000036.1:0-4774 GCA_964579245.1 uncultured Mageeibacillus sp. | reverse complement strand
TCCCACGATTACAGCTCCCGCGATGAATTACGGTGCCGGTATCACTGGATCTGTGGGCGCTTGCGGCGGAGGCGGCACCGGAGTCGGGATATGTAGTGTACACGACACTGACGGCATAATCGGCTTACCCTCTATGAAAAAATCGGTGATTGCAGTCCCCGCCGTGAAACAGTCGCCCGTTGCCAGATTGCCGGATACGGTACAGACTGTCTTCTCGATGATGCCCTCCGGTCTTGGAAAATCCATACCGGGAAGATTCGTATGGATCTTCTGCATATAGTCGTTCCAGATGCGCATCGCGTTCTGGCGATCACTTCGAACGTCAATTTCCTGCCGACTTAGCCGGTTGTCGAAGCCGTACCATGTGGAGGCAGCGTAGTAGGGTGTGTAGCCGCAGAACCACTTGTCCAGATTGTCGTCAGTCGTACCGGTCTTGCCCGCGACGGCAATCGCATCTCCGCTGGAGTTGTTGATTGGCATGACGGTACCGGCCGCGGTTCCGCCTGTAATGACCGATTTCAATATGTCGGTCAGAACAAAACAGACCTGCGGTGAATAAACTTTTCGAGACTTATTGATCTCTGTCTTGTCGATGACGACGTTGTCCTCGCTGTCGAGGACTAATGTATAGGAATACGGCTCGCGATAGGTGCCTCCATATGCAAACGTGGCATATGCCGAGGCCATTTCGAGAGGAGACATACCAACATTGAACCCGCCGATCGCCGTCGAGGGATAGATCTCTGTGGTGCGGTCGATACCGACATCCTTCAAATAAAGGAGGGGCAGGCCGTTCTGCTTCTTGTTCAAATCCGTCCACACCTGGACTGCAACAACATTCAGCGAGTTGCGGATGGCATATCGGATCGTGACGCTGCCGCCATAGCCGCCGTCCGCGTTATTAGGCCAGGGATTGTCCGGATTATTGGGGTCCAGATGCAGGCGATCATTTGAATACATGGTCGTGGGGACGATCAGCCCGCTCTCGAATGCCGGAGCATAATCGATCAGAGGCTTGATAGAGGAGCCGGGCTGACGGGCAATATCGGTGGCGCGATTCAGGATCAGGTTTGATACCTTGACGCCGTACCCGCCCTGAAGACCCGCGATCGAGCCGTCGGATACATCGATAACAGCCGAGCCGCTCTGCGGCTTTTCTGGATAATTCTCGATTGCCGCCGGGTCTGTCTGGAAAAGCTCCTTTGTCTGGTAGGTGGCATCCAGGACAGCCTGAACTTCGGGGTCCTCTGTCGTATAAATCTTGTAACCGCTACTGTAAACTAATGACACGGCCAGATCTCGAGTAATATTCCTTTGCTTCATCAGGTCGGAAATGACCTCTGAAATGGCATAATCCACGAAGTAAGAGTTGATCGCTGTTCCGGATGATGTCGCACGCTCTTTGAAAACAAGCTCTGAATTCAGGGCGTCGTCGTATTGCTCCTTGGTGATCTTGCCGAGTTCGTACATTTTGCCGAGAACGATACGCATTCGCCGCATGGCATTTCTCTTGCCGGACTCGCGCAGCGGATTGTAGTAGGAGGGACTCTTCGGAATGCCGGCCAGAAAGGCGCACTCGGAGAGTGTCAGGTCCTTGGCGTCTTTTCCAAAATAATTCAGCGCCGCGGCCTGGACGCCGATATAGTTGTTGCCCATGGGAGCGAGGTTGATATAGTACTCCATGATCTCGTCCTTCGACAGATCCTGCTCGAGATCCATAGCCTTGAACCATTCCTGTACCTTGCGCTGCGCCGAACGCTCGTCTTCTCCGGTCATCATCTTGACCGTCTGCTGTGTGATTGTTGAACCACCGTGCGTGGGTGATCCGGAATTGACGACAGCGGACAGGATTGCACTGGCGATACGCTGAACATCGATTCCGTCATGTTCATAAAAACGCTCGTCCTCGATTGCGATGATGGCCTCGTCAATATAGGTATCTTTGATATCGCTGAAGGAGATGGTAACGCGGTCGACATTATCGCTGCCCTTGAGCTTGGCGATGACATTATTGTCCTCGTCATAAACAAAGGTAGTTTGCACGCTGTCGCTGTTGACGAGATCGATAGTGGAGACAAACTCCGTCGACGACAGATAGCCGACCAGCATGCCTCCTCCGAAACCTCCGATGAGGATTGCGACAGTCAGAAGAACAACCAGTATGATCTTTAATACCATCAATAAACCGCCGGAAATGCTGCTGTACCATGTTCGCTTGCTCCAGGCATGCGACGGCTTTCCGTGAAGACGGCGGTGAAGCTCGATCGCAACTGTTTCCGCCTCCGGCGTAAGCGTCTCGGGCTTCCTTATGGACTTCGGATGCGGAGTCGTAGCAGGTTTGCCGGTAATGCCGTCCCATAGAAGGGAGGAAACACGCTGTGTCGCCGACATTCTATCCCCCTCGGATCCTTCTGAGGGACGCGGCCCGCGCCGGGTCTGATCGTCAACCGGGGAGGATCTTCTCGTCTGCTCGGCACCGGGACGCGTCACGCGCCGGGTCTGATCGTCTGCCTGGGAGGCTCTTCTCATCTGGTCAGTACCGGGATGTGGAACACGCCGGGTCTGATCGTCCGCTGATTGGCCGGGACGACCACTATTTGGTGCCTGAGATCCGCGGTCAGAGAAACGTTGCGTCTGCTGCGCCCGATCATCGCCGCGGGATTTATATGCCGGATTACCGGACTGTGAGGCCGGCCCTTTTTGAGAGGGATCCGACCGCTTACCGAAATCGCGCTTCGCGTTGTTATTCTTATCGTTCGGGTTTCCTGGTTGACTCATATCGTTGATTCGTCCTCACTATAATTCGTGAAAAAGACTTTTTGCATGTGAATATTCATTAGTTATGATAGCAGTAAACCGCTTCAAAGTGAAGCAACAGCACGCTCGAAAATCTTTGCCCGTACCGTTGAGATGGCATCAGGCAGATCTGATTTTGACTCGAAAAGCCCCTAAAACGTGGTTTTTTCGCTATTTATACTGGCCTGCAGAAAAAAACTTCCACAATTGCCTTCAAATGCCGTAAAATTACCATAAAATGTTTACATTATAAAAATGAAAAAGATAAAACGAGGGAACAAATGAATCCAGTAACAGACTCACAATCAGATACCTACATTGTAACAGCCGACACATTGACATCAGAAGGGAAGGGCGTCGCCCGCCTACCGGAGGAAAGTGGCAAGGACAAGGGCATGGCCGTCTTCTGTGAAGGCCTCTTGCCCGGCGAGAAAGCAGAGATTCGCATCGTCTCGCGCAAGAAAGGCTACGCCGAGGCAGAGATAGAAAAACTTCTCACTCCCGCCTCCATGCGAGTCGTCCCGTTCTGCTCCGCCTTCGACGATTGCGGCGGCTGCTCCATGCAACATATGAAATACAGCTCACAACTCGTTGCAAAACGTCGTTACATCATCAGCTGCCTCTCGCGAATCGGAAAACTGACGCTCGCGGATGCCGACAAACTCGTTGCAACGACCATCGGAATGATAAATCCCTACGATTACAGAAATCACATGCAGTATCCCGTCGCGGAGACTGTAATGGATACTGTGGAACCGGCGGCCGTCAATGAAGAGACACAGACCCCCAGGTTGGACCAAGAGACCGAGACACGCGACCGCGACGAAGCCGCACTGCCCGCCGGCAGAGAGCAAGAGATCGCGGATCAAAACCAAGACGCCGCGCAACCCGTCGGCAGAGACTTGCGCATTGGCCTATATGGCAGACACAGCCATGAAGTCGTCCCACATAACGCATGCCGCATTTCCCATCCTGCCTGCGAGAGCGTCCGGAAATTCACCGAGCGGTTCCTTTTGGCCCGCGGCATCCGCGGCTACGACGAGGCGACCGGCCTCGGCTTCCTGCGCCACCTCATCGTCCGCGTCGGCGTCGAGACCGGCGAGATTATGATTCTCCTCGTCACCTCCGAATCGCCCGATCCGGCCGTCAAATTTCCCTCGCACACCTTTGTTGACGAAGCCAATCGCCGCCTCGACAAAGATCGCAAGCGTCTCCTTCGAGAGTTGTCAGAAGATGGTGCGCAGATGAAGAACGGTCCGGAAACTGTTCGCTCGCAGTCGAAATCGGCTCCGGCCTTTTCGCGAAAACACTTCGAAAAACCATGGATCATCAAGAGTCTCTTTCTGACCCGCGGTGCCGCGCCCGAGATCTCCGG
The DNA here is from genome assembly GCA_964579245.1 of uncultured Mageeibacillus sp. Taxonomy (GTDB): domain Bacteria; phylum Bacillota; class Clostridia; order Saccharofermentanales; family Saccharofermentanaceae; genus Firm-13. Next base: position 603 of record CAZOFY010000036.1, on the reverse strand, counting down.
CGGCCTGTCCCGCGCCGCTGCCCCGGCCGACCTCATTCACCTCTGGGGCGAGAAAACCATCACCGAAACCATCGGCGACCGCACCTACCAAATCTCGCCGCTGTCCTTTTTCCAGGTCAACAGCGAACAGACCAAAATACTGTACGATATCGTTCGCCGTTACGCGCAGGACGCGATTCTGCCCGAAAAGTCCGACCCGCAAGCATCTTCGTCGGCACCATCCTGTCCCGAAGAAAAATGGCCCGTCGACCACGCGGAGACCGGCCTCTCTTTGCCGCCTAGCTCCTGCGACCCCGCGCCACGTATTCCGATCCTCCTCGACCTCTACTGCGGCACCGGCACGATCGGCCTCTACCTGTCCGACTTAGCCGATCAGATCCTCGGGGCCGAGAGCAACGAGGGCGCCGTCCTCGACGCCTGCAAAAACGCCGAACTCAACAGTGTCACCACGGCCCGCTACCGCGCCTGCCGCGCCGAGAACCTTCGCCCCGACGATTTTCCCGGCGAAAAGCCCCTCATCATCCTCGATCCTCCGCGCAAGGGCTGCGAAAAACCCCTCATCAATACCGTCCTCCGCCTCGCTCCATCCCACATCATCTACGT
>CAZOFY010000035.1:0-23984 GCA_964579245.1 uncultured Mageeibacillus sp. | reverse complement strand
GATAGACACGCAAATCTAAAGTACAAATACGGGAACAGGCATTTCTGGTGTAGAGTATACTTCGCCGGTGGCAACTTGTATGTAGCCTCAACTGGAACAAGCGGCGTTCAAAAACAAGCGTGTGTCTTACAGGTAACAGATTTTATAACAAATGGTCGCTGGGGTGTGCGCTATGCAACGACTGGAGGGCGTTATGGTTGGGCAGATTCTGCTCTCATATCACAACAAACAAATTAGTATTCTTAAAGAACGAATAATCACAATACGATCACAGAATTAATAAAGTTCATAAACAAGCCATAATGGAAACAATGAAGGCATAACAGCCGATTCTGATGAATGCTGTTATGCCTTCTGTGGCGTTAAAGGATATATCTGCTCAAATAGTCCGGTATGATTTCTCATGAAATTTCTTTTATTTCGCTTTTCTTGAACGGATAGAGAAATCATTCCTCACACGAGGGAGCCTTTTCCGAATTCTATTTGTATGTTATTCTTCAAAAAGGATGTCTGTTGACCCCTTTATCTTAAGCATATATTCAGAACTCTATGGACATTCTATTCTTCATGTAGACGAATTATTGACCGGCTTTATGAAAGAGAGGGGGGGAACTGTATGAGGGGGTACAAGGCAGAGCTCATTAAAGAAATCCGTACAAGTCTGAAGAATCCGTTTGATGTTTTTTTTGCGGCATGTATTCTCCAAATGCTGGGTTTCCCGATTGTCATATTTCTAGCTGTAATTGTCGACAAGTATTTATTCTCCATCAAGTATCTCAATATTTTGTTCGTTCTCTCCCTATTTACATCTGTTCTTTGTGCAATTGCTATTAGGCGCCTTCTTGACCACAGGGGGGTTGAGAGACTCGATGATGCTGAAGACAGGGGATTGCTCAGTGACCTGCCATCTGCACTGCATTATGATTCTCCCAAAATATTGCTTACAACGAATTATTTGATTGGACTACAACTTGGAATCGTAATTATTCCTTATGATGAGATTCTTTGAATCTATAAGAAAGTATCCTATTTGAATGGAGGTCATACAAATTCTGCATTGGTTGTGCGGACTCAAAGTGGCAAGACACTTCAATTCGGAGGCTCAACCTTTCTTACGAGTAACCTTAACAACAAGATCGACGAGATCATTCAGGAACTGTACCGTCGAAATCCCCGAATTCTACTTGGATATGAATTCAATAAACAAACACTCTATAAGAGTGAAGTTTCCAGAATCCGCAAGGGAGGTGCAGGGGCTTCCGTTCTGCCATCCACCCCAGTACCGTATCAGCCTGATATCGGGTCTGTCAATGATCCAATTATCGCGAGTGAAACAGATATCCGGCCTGTCAATGATCCGAACATCACAAGCAGCACGACAGTCTCTTTCCTTCCGCAGGGAACTGCCGAATTTATACAATGCTGGCACTGCAAAAGGAACAATCCCTTGGGCGTGCATTTTTGTACCTTTTGCAGTCAGCCACTCACAATGGATGCAGCCGCGGCAGTTGAATCCGCTCAGAAACCAAGCTTCAGTAAACAGGCTTATGATACCGCTAATTCCGGATTCACTTATAAAAAATTGAAAATAGTGATCATCGTTGCAAGCGCTTTGCTGATTCTCTTGGCCGGAGTGATCATGACTCTTGGCAAGTTTTTTTCCGGTTTGCCAACGCAGCAGGAGCTTGTACCGTGTACGTTTGTGATTCAAGAGATAGATTACAGGGAAGAATATTACATTGCTGATATAGCGAGAGAAGCCGAGGACGTGTTGTGCATCATGAAGGTCACGATTACTAACAACAATAGCGTGCCGGTGCAGATCAAAGCGAATCAATTACAGGTCATAATAGGTAATGACACTTATCATGCAAATAAGTATTTAAGTGAAAAATTCACGTATGTATTATCCGACGTTTATAAGAATGAATTATCCTCAGGTGCTTCGGCAACTGCTTACTGTGTCTTTGATATACCTGATTCATTCAAATACTCGAAAGACCTTGCTGTATCATATGAATATTCTGATGATGAGATTGATGGATAACCAAACGATGAGGATCAATAGAGTACATGCAAGTTTCGTAGGAAAGTGCAGGGCGCTGATATGACAGACAATCAAGAGCAGCTTCGAAAAGAGGTTCGGAAAAGGATCAAGTATCCCCTCGGGAAAACATTTATTGTCATTGCCGCCATACTATTTATTCTGGTTCTTTACTTGTTTTTTGTTTTAAAATATCACGAGTATCTGCTCTATGTAGCAGCATTTATGATGCTTTTAATTATCGGATCAATCACTGCAAGACGTTCGATTCCAATCCTAATAAGAACAAATCAAACATTAAAAAGTCTGTCGAATGAAGAAACCAGCAGTATCCTGTCCGAGTTTCATAATGTGACATCCTTTCCATCTTTGTCAGTCTATTTAACCCTAAATTATTTGCTTGATTTTAAGCACGGATTTGTTGTTACCCCAATATGGGAATAACGATACCTCTTCATTGCAAAAAATTACTCCGGAAGCAATATGCAGGAAATGATCGCCAAGACAAGTGATGGAAATGAAGCAATATTTGCCGCTTGTGAGACATATTCCAGAAAGCAAAAGATTAGACAGACTCAACTTCTGCAGGAAATCGTCAGGAGAAATCCGAGTATCCAGACCGGAGATGCTAATGATGTTCTTTACGCTTTCAATAAAGAGATATATGAGAAAGCGAAAGCAAAAGCAGAGAGGCAAAACTTAAAAGAGGGGAACAATAGAATTATGTAAACAGGGAAGGAAGAATGATGGTGACGAATACAGACGAGATTATCAAAGAAATCCGAAAGCGCTTACATAAACATTATTTTTTCCCATTAACAGCTAGTATAGGTGCGATTATTGCATTGTTCATGGATATATTTATACATACAGCTAAATATGCGAATCAAGATAAAACAATTCAGTCAGGAGATTATACCTTTTTCGTTGTTTTCTTCGTTTTACCAGTCGTAGCAATCATGTTTGCGTTTGCCATTCGAAGAATTCTTGACTGGCTCGAAATCCAAAGAAAGGACGCTCAAGAGCGGGGGAGGCTACTGCTTGATCTAACAAAATCGAGACACTATGAAGAGTTTGACTTGATTTTAACCGGCCAATATATAATATTCTTAAATTTCTCTATTAAACTGATTCCTATTGATGATATTCTGTGGATTTACAAGGATATCGCAACAGACTTGCAGAAGAAAACGCGGGAATACAAGATAATGGTTCAAACGTCAAAGGGACGCAAATACTGCTTCACTGCCCATTCAGCATTTACTGTTTATTACGATTCGGCCGTCAATGGATTGATTCGCGAGCTCTTTAATAAAAATAGCGGAATTATGATTGGGAATTGTTCTGAGAATAAACGACTGTATATACAAGCAATCCGCACATTGCGAAAACAAAGACAGGATTTTCATTCCTATTAAACTCCAACTAACAATAGAAGTGCATTCGAATTTATTCGAATTTAGTCTAGTAATAAAAAAAAATAATGTAATATAACCTTCGAATAGACAAGAAAATACAATCTAATCAAGAAATACATACATTGGAAAGGAGTTATATAATGAAGCGTGTTCCTATTAAATTAATCGTTGGAATCGTCGGATGCATTATTCTATTTGTTTACATTGCAATTCGCGTTTCAGCTGCTCTTGCTGCACTTCCCTGACGGTCTGAATTGAAGAGAATGAGAAAGCCCCTGACTCCGATAAACAGAGTCAGGGGCTTCTCTTGGTGCGGGAAACAGGACTTGAACCTGCACGACCTTTCGATCACTAGCACCTGAAGCTAGCGCGTCTGCCAATTTCACCATTCCCGCAGAACAGAAGTTATATTACTAGATAACGATCAAAATAGCAAGTCTTTTCGACGATCTCGCAATCGATTTTAGCAATTTTTTCCATGCGAAAAGTTTCCCTCTGTGGTATCATAATGAGGATTTAATTGAAGGGGCAGGCGAACGGATGTCACAGGATTTACATGTTGGCGGAAAGAAAAAGATTATCAGTATCCTATCGTTGATTGTCTTCATTTTATTCTTTGTTGCCATGTTCTATTTTGTCGGACGTCCGATGCTACAGTTTGTATCTGAGCCGGATAAATTTCGTGATTGGGTACAGGCTCAGGGGATATGGGGAAAGCTTGCCTTTGTCGGTATGGTGGCACTTCAGGTCGTGGTTGCCATTATTCCGGGAGAGCCGCTCGAAATCGGGGCAGGGTACGCATTTGGAATCTGGGAGGGCACCTTCCTTTGTTTGCTTGGGCAGGCAATCGGCGGACTTGTTGTCTACTTTTTCGTAAGTAAGGTCGGTATCCTTGCAGTCGAGGCCTTTTTCCCAAAAGAGAAGATTGAGTCCTTGAAGTTTCTGAAGAATCATAAGAGACTGAATCTGATCGTCTTCATTTTATTCTTTATTCCGGGAACACCGAAGGATATGCTCACGTATTTTGTCGGACTGACTCCGATGAAATGGTGGGAATTCTTCTTGATTTCTTTCGTTGCCAGAATACCCTCCGTAATCACATCTACGATCGGTGGAAATGCGCTGGGAGTACAGAACTACAGTTTTGCAGTTATTGTGGTCCTCGTGACTCTTGTCATAAGCGGTATCGGGATACTTGTTTATCGATACATTTCCAAAAAGCAAGATGATATGATAAAAAACGAAAATACGTGATAAAATTGATTGCAAAATGCATTTGAGGATATAAAGATGAAAAGTAATCGAAAAATTCGTGAATTTCGTGAGTTTATGAACGGTAGGAAAGTTGCCGTCATGGGTGTTGGAATATCGAATCGGCCTTTGATCCGGTACATTTATTCATTAGGAGCAGATATTACGGCCTTTGATCAGCTTCCGGATAACGATCCGGTCCTGAAGAAGACTCGTAAAGATTTTGAGGAGGATGGTATCCGGATCCACTGGTCCTGCGGTGATCATTATCTATCTCGCCTTGAATCAGAGAATTTTGAAATGATTTTTCGAACACCAAAGATGCGTCCTGATGTTCCGGAGATCCAGAGGGCCGTCGAGAACGGCTCGGTCTTGACTTCGGAAATGGAAGTCTTCATGGAGCTCTGTCCGGCGAGAATCTTTGCCGTGACCGGTAGTGACGGCAAGACGACGACCACGACGCTGATATCCAAGATTCTTGAGGCCGCCGGTTATCATGTTTTCGTTGGGGGGAATATCGGAACCCCTCTGCTGGATCAGATTGATCAGGTGACAGAGGATGATCTCGTCGTTCTTGAGCTATCCTCATTTCAGCTCCTGACGATGACCAGAAGCGCAGATGTGGCTGTTGTCACGAACGTGACACCGAATCATCTGGATGTGCATAAGGATTATCAGGAGTATATTGAGGCGAAGAAGAATATATACCGTAATCAGGCATTCGGCGGCCGTCTTGTTATTAACGGAGAGAATGAGATCACCAGAAGGATGGCATGCGAAGCCAGGGGAGATGTCGCATATTTCTCATGGGAGGAAGATAGAGCCATAACATCCTGTGTATCAAGCCTGATGAACCATGTTTACGTGAAGGATGATATGATCATGATCAGAATCGGTGATACGGAACAGAAAGTCGTCGCGATACAGGATATCGTCATACCCGGACGTCACAACGTCGAGAACTATATGGCGGCAACCGCCGCCGTCATTCCCTTTGTTGAGCCTTCGGATATTGAGAAGGTAGCTAAGACATTTGGCGGCGTTGAGCACAGGATCGAACTGATCCGGACGCTTGACGGTGTTCGATATTTCAATAGTTCCATTGATACGAGCCCAAACCGTACGATCAACACCATGAATGCTTTGGCAGGTCGAAAAGAGCGGGGAGTCCTGATAGCTGGCGGTGCAGACAAGAAATGTGATTACACCGGACTTGGAGATGCGATCCTTTCTGTATGCGACCGTATTGTTTTCTGCGGCAGTAACAGCGCTCTGATTCGAGCGTCTTTGGAGAATGAAGCATCTGGCAGGGAGTACCTCGAGGTCGAGGTCGACAATTATTCCGACGCTGTCTTGAAGGCCAAGGAATGGGCGAGAGAAGGGGAGATCGTCATCCTTTCACCCGTTGGCACAAGCTATGATAAGTTTCGTCATTTTGAAGAACGAGGGAATCTATTCAAGCAGCTGGTAAACGAATTATAAGTCGGTTTACGTGAGGGACCGTTTTCGTTCATAATTATTCTTGTTATCTGCTTGACGTGTGAAAAACATCTATGTTATTTTAGATATAAGCACCATCGCAAGGTGATGCGCGGACTTTTATAAATTATATGGTTCACCAAACACTATGAAGAGGAATATTACGTAGGAATCGTCAATACAGAGAGCTGCTGTACGGTGCGAAGCAGATTGATTGATCCATCGGAACTGGCCTCGGAGTGCGCTCGTTGAACAGCATCGCAGGATGCTTACTAGATGGAGTCGGAAGCCGACCGTTAGCATGGCAGAATATCGGGAGAGATCCCCGTATTCGTAAAGGGCACCCGTTAAGAACGGGTGAATCAGAGTGGTACCGCGGAAGTTTACCTTTCGTCTCTAGAATGTAGAGATGGGAGGTTTTTTTATACCATTTTTCGATGCGAACAGTCGAAGCAGATTAGAGATGAATACTAAATGAATGCAAAGGAGCATGAATATGATGAAAATGAATTATGAAAGATATAAACCATTTCCGGAAATACCGATTCAGAATCGTGAATGGCCTTCGAAGCGTCTTGAAAAGGCACCGATCTGGTGTAGCGTCGATCTTCGTGACGGAAATCAGGCCTTGGAGATTCCGATGAACCTCTCTCAGAAGCTTCAGTTTTTTCAGTTTCTCGTCGATATCGGATTCAAAACTATCGAAATCGGTTTTCCGGCAGCGTCGGAAACAGAGTTCGAATTCTCACGTTACTTGATCGATAATAATTTGATCCCTGATGATGTAGCGATCCAAGTCTTGACCCAGTCCCGGGAACATATCATAGAGAGAACATTTGAGGCTCTTCGCGGGGCCCCTCAGGCCGTGGTGCATCTTTATAACTCCACTTCAACTTTGCAGCGTGATGTAGTCTTCGGTTTCGGTAAGAAGGAATGCATCGACCTTGCCGTTTCCGGTGCGAGAATGATCCGTGAGCATGTCGAAAAGGACACAAGCAAAACAAGGTGGATCATGGAGTACTCCCCGGAGAGCTTCTCCGCCACAGAGCCTGATTTTGCCGTCGAAATATGTGATGCTGTACTTGATATCTGGCAGCCGACAAAAGAGAACCGCGCGATCATAAATCTCCCCAATACCGTTGAAATGGCTTCCGCCAATATTTTTGCAGATCAGGTTGAGTATTATTGCAAAAATACCAAATGGCGCGAACAGACTATCGTATCGGTCCATACGCATAACGACCGAGGCACAGCTGTTGCTGCTACAGAGCTCGGTATTCTTGCCGGTGCTGACCGTGTCGAAGGTACGCTTTTCGGGAACGGTGAGCGCACAGGCAATGCGGACATTCTTACAATCGGTATGAATCTTTTTATGCATGGTATCGATCCTGAGCTTGATTTCTCGGATATCGATCGTATCGTAGCCGTTTATGAGGAATGTATGGGACTTAAGGTTCCGCCGCGTCATCCCTGGGCAGGAAGACTTGTCTTTACTGCATTCTCCGGATCACATCAGGATGCGATCAAGAAAGGGCTTGTAAAAATGAAGGGACACCCGGACCGGTGGGAGGTTCCGTATCTTCCGATTGATCCGAAGGACGTCGGCAGAAGCTACGATCCGATTATTCGTATCAACAGCCAGTCGGGAAAGGGAGGAGTATCCTATGTTCTCGAGACGAATTTTGGACTCTACTTACCCAAAAGCTTCCAAAAGGACTTTGGAGCGATTTGTACATTCGTATCTGACTCCAAACAAGCCGAGCTCCTCCCTTCCGAAATCTTTAAATTGTTCGATGATACATATGTAAATGTCAAAATACCGTATGAATTAAGGGCATATCGTGAGGAATCGACGGAAGATAACAGCGTTATGATGAATGCTACGTTGCTCATTGCCGAAGAATCGGTGTCTGTTTCCGGAAATGGAAACGGTTTACTCGATGCATTCTGCCATGCTTTCTCAAAAGAAACCGGTACGCCGATATCGATCACAACATATCATGAGCATGCTATGCAAAGCGGGTCCGACTCAGCGGCTATCACATATGTTGAGATCGAACTTCCGGACCACAGCAAGTATCTTGGAGCCGGAATCTCAAGCTCCGTGTCCAAATCATCACTTCGCGCAGTTGTCAGCGCAGTGAACCGTATGATCGAGTCCAGGAAGGCTTGATCAGAAGGAATTGCATCGAATAGAAAAATCCCGAACGATGGAAACATCGTCCGGGATTTTTCCATTGGCTGATTTTGTACAGGAAGAAAATAATTATAATGATACAAACTTCATTAAGACAAAATACAATTTCGGATTCTATTCGAATTGTATTCAAAATATGAATAGAACGGACATACAGCAGACAACGGATCCGTATGGCGAAATCATGTTGTTGCCTCGGATAAGAGAAACCATTCCATATGGACTTTCCCAATGGTCTATTTTCTTGCTTTTCCTCTCACCAATTAAACAAAACATACATTTTGATTAATTGGATAGAAAAGAATTATGCTCTTCTATTTCGTGGCCACACTTTAGGGCTGTGATGTTGACTGCTGTGATTCGGAGTTTATTACGAGTGAATCAGATGATGAAGACAGCGGCACATCATTCAGGACGAGTAAATCGTCTGATGATTGATCCTTGGCAAACGGATCCTCTCCAGTTAATTCTTCAATCTTACTAATGCCAACGATCTGCTGAAGTTCATCCGTGTTGCCGAATGGATTTAGCCACTTGTACAGGATAAAAATCGTCAACATGATAATGCTGAGCAACAATGCGAGGCGGATCATATTCTGAATCTTCATGGCACGATAACGCTTGTTAATATTTTCCTTTGTTGTGTAGCCAACAAGTAAATATGATTTACTTCGTGTTGTTCTCTTCGGAAGTCGGCTTCGCTCATTCCTCCAACGTTTGTAGGAATTCTTGACGGAAGGAATCATATTCTTGAAAAATCGCTTTGTTGTTCGCCAAATCGATCCAAACAGACCTGTAAGCCATTGAATGACTTGCGACTGTTGCTTTACATCCTGATTCTTCTCTTCTGGTGATTGTTGATTCGATTCGGATGCCATAATATCCTCCGAAATTCAGATAAGTTATTATAACATATCTTAGTGATTTCTTTAATCGAACAATCGTTTGACACAAAAGAGAACAAATGTTAGGATAATCCATATAAGTATATATGCATAGATTTTTACATGGAGGCGATGACTTTGGAGAAGAAACGCTTTACCCGTAGTAATTTGGATCAGACTGTTGAGTTGGTATATGAATACCTGGTCGATTCTATCCGTAAGGAGGGTTATCCGCCCTCTGTACGCGAGATATGCGCGGGTGTCGGTATTAAGTCGACATCCACCATTCATTCCCATTTGAAGCGTCTTCAGGATCAAGGCAGGATCCTGTACTCTCCCGGTAAGCGCCGGGCTATCATCGTACCGGATTTGAATGATGACAATGTTACCAACCTTCCTGTGGTCGGAACAATAACAGCCGGCATTCCGATTCTTGCTGTTGAGAATATCGAGCGAACTCTTCCCTTCTCTTCTGAGATGTTCTCCGAAGAGGATCACTTTGTTCTGAAGGTTCGTGGTGACAGCATGATCAATGCGCATATTCTGAATGGCGACTACGTTATCGTGCGCCGACAGAATGCGGCTGCTATCGGACAAATTATCGTCGCACGTATCGAAGATGAAGCGACCGTCAAGACTCTGCGATCAATCGACGGACGGATGATGCTCCAACCGGAGAATCCGGCTTATGAGCCTATTCCCTTTGACCGGGAGGATTGCCAGATATTAGGCGTGGTTGCAGGCCTTTTCCGTGCGAACATGTAAATAGTCGTCTGCATCATGTTGCATATAGCCCTTCTTCAGGATCTCGTTGAAGATATACTGTACGGATTCTGTTGGGATAACGGCTGTAATTGCACTTTTGTATATAATGTACTGAGTCTGATCATTTGAGAGAATGACGGACTGTGTATCAAAACCGATAATTTTACCTTCTTTGGCCTCGCCCTTCAGGAGTTCTATCCGGACAGTATTTTCATTTTTCCGACAGCTGTTTAGAAATATCTCCTGTAGATTCGCGCTCTTGAATGGACTTTTACCTTCATGCTGCATATCACGAATGTTGTTCAGTCCGGCATCCTTACGTCCCATGGGATCATAATAATTTTGAATTCTCTTTACGGAAGGTTGATTCAACATATTGGGTATCCTCTTTTCAAATAGAATACATGAAGGATACAGCGCTTTGCTTGATTAGGCTATATGCTATAAACGAATTTTCGAATATTGGATAGGAATATTCGAGTGAGCTTTCCGATTTTTCGGATTTATACAAAAGAACGAATCACATCCAGAACTATTCGTTGATCGTCCGGACGAATCCAAGTCATGTTTTCCATATGAGAGAACCATGTCATCTGACGCTTGGCGTAATGACGGGAGTTCTTCTTGATTTCATCCAATGCATCTGTTAGGGAAATGAATCCATTCTTATATCTGATCAACTCTTTATATCCGATTGCCTGCAGTGCGGTTTGGCTCGGAAGCGGATTCTGAGAAAGGAGTGATTCAACCTCTTCCAGAAGTCCCGCTTCGATCATTTCATCCACTCTGGCATCTATTCGACGATATAATTGCTCGCGATCTGTTTCAATAGAAAACAAGGAGAAATGGTATCTCGGACCGTTTTTCGTTGATTTCTCATTAAAGTATGTCATTGTCTGCCCTGTCTGCCTATAAATTTCAAGTGCTCGAAGGACACGCTTCTGATTATTCGGGTGAATTTTTGAAGCAGCTTCCGGATCCACCGTACAAAGATCGCTATAAAGGACATCGATCCCCTTTTCTTCTGCCTCTGTGAGAAGCTGCTCATGTACCTCAGGAGATATTTCTATGGGTACATATTCGATTCCTTTGACGAGTGCAGACGCATATTGTCCGGTCCCCCCGCAGAAAACCGGAAGATTTCCCCGTTGAAGACAGTTCTCAATCTCGCGGTATGCATGCTCCAGATACTGCATAGGACTAAAGGATTCAGACGGCGAAATAAGATCTAGTAAATGATGAGGGATCTCTTGTTGCTCCTTACTTGACGCTTTGGCTGTTCCGATATCCATACCCCGATAGATCTGCATCGAATCCATAGAGAAAAGCTCACCGTGGATCTCTTTGCAGATCTTTAATGATAGCGCGCTCTTTCCGCTTGCCGTCGGCCCGCAGATAATCGGAATGCTATGAAAGCCAGGAATCAATGGATTAATTGCAATCATACGATACGCTTAAATTCCTTTTCGAGATCTTTTTTTGTCATACGAATCATAATCGGACGTCCGTGCGGGCAATGATAGGGATTCTCGAGTGTGATTAGCTTTTCAATCAATCCCTTGATCTCCAGTTCGTCCAGACGGTCATTCCCCTTCACGGCAGCCTTACATGCGGCTGTCGCGAGCTGAAGCAGAACAATCTCATCGGATAGCTTCTGCTCAGCAGTAAGTGCATCGAGAAAATATCGAAACCCGTCCTTTGGTGTGTACTCGACCGCGGCACTGGGAATTTCACGCAGAATGACCTCCTTATCGCCAATCCACTCAAAGGCAAAGCCTGCCTCTCTCACCGTCTCTTCCTGTTCTTGCAAAAAAGCGATATCAGAGGAAGAAAGACGTATGATCTCAGGCATTAGAAGGGATTGTCGAGCCATCGGTTCCTGCTCCTTCATGGCATGTCTTTTTACCAGATCCTCATACAAAATCTTCTCATGAGCCGCGTGTTGATCCAGTAAAATCAAATTCAATCCGAATTCGATCATAATGTACGTTGCAAATGCCGTGCCGATAACGCGAGCCTCGCGGAGATCTTCTACAGAAAAGCCGAAGCGTTCACGATAACGAATACTATCATCCTTCAAACGACTGTCAGTTACGACTGAACCTTGTAATGAGTTGCCAAAGGAGGGAGAGATGCCGATTTGGGCGGGATAGGATGGCTTCACACTCGCTGAATCTGTCATACCCTGAGGGCTATTCTGAGTTGTTTCTTCCCCCTCAGAACTAGCCGGTGGCTTATATGAAGCATAGGTCCTCCCGACTGTAGTATCATCGGACGTCATGTGATGGGTTTTTGGATCAGATGATGTCTGCACTTCAGTATTCTTCTGATCCGTTACCGGCCGAAATATCGACTCAGTGTCTGCATGCACATCATGAGACGTTGACAGAAGTGCATTCTGTATCGCGTGAAATATTGCTCGAAAAACCTCGCTGTCGTTCCAGAAACGCACCTCGGATTTCTGTGGGTGTACGTTCACATCAACCAGTGATGATGGAAGATAAACGGATAAAACGACAAAGGCGAATCTTCCCTTCATCAGCACTGTTTTATAGGCCTCGTCGATCGCGGCGGATATCGTTCTTGAACGAATGCATCTGTCGTTGACAAAGATTGTCTGTTCATTTCGGTTTGCACGTGCAATCTCTGGCTTACCAACAAAGCCTTCGATTGTAAGTTCGCCAAAATCACAGGCCAAAGGAATACAGCCAGCTACGACGTTTTTACCATAAATACTATATAATGCGGAAGTCTTATCATTGTTCCCCGGAGTGTGCAGGACTTCTTTTGCCTGGCTAATCAAACGAAACGAAATATCGGGTCGAATGAGTGAAAAACGTTCAACCAGCGAGATGATGTATTGTGCTTCCGTTGAATCTTTTTTGAGAAATTTATATCGCGCCGGCATGTTATAAAACAGATCCCGAACCTCAATTTTTGTTCCGGCAGGTCCGCCATATCTGGACATCTCCGAGAACCGTCCGGCTTCTATGGAGACCTGCGTTCCCGCGTCGTCACCATGCCGACAGGTACGAAGTCGAACGCGAGAAACCGCTGAAATGCTGGCAAGAGCCTCTCCCCTGAATCCCATGGTATGTAATGAGTAGAGGTCATCAAGAGAGTTCAGTTTACTGGTAGAGTGGATTTGAAATGCCATGCGGGCGTCCTCTTCATCCATCCCGCATCCGTCATCCGTCACGCGGATTAGGGTGATCCCACCACCTTCGATTTCAATCGTTATTGTTGTTGCTCCTGAGTCGATCGAATTCTCGATGAGTTCCTTAACGACAGATGACGGCCTCTCGACAACCTCGCCGGCTGCGATTCCGTTCGCTGTAATTTCATCCAACAGGTGAATTCTTCCCATCTGCAACCTCCTTATGATTCGTCGATCTTTGATTTTTCGATGAATGAGTACAAGACATTCATTGCTTCAAGAGGCGTCATTTTTGAAATATCCAGATCTCGAAGTTCTTGCCGGATCGGATTCTCTCGCATGGAATACTTTGTTTTCTTCGCGAATAGTTCCAATTGACCAACCATCGGATCCGCCGAGGGCAAGGTAGTGTCTGACGAATCGAAATGATCATGGATTGGCGCTCCTTGTATACGCTTCTCTTTTTCCAGCAGAGAAAGGATCTCTTTTGCCCTGCTCACCACCTCAGCCGGTACACCGGCTAAACGAGCCACCTCGATTCCGTAGCTGTCATCCGTGCCGCCATCCGATATTCGATGCAAAAAAATGACTTCCTGATCCTTCTCTTCCACCTCGACATGTGCATTGAATATTCCAGAGATCTGCTTCTCAAGCATATTGAGCTCGTGATAATGGGTCGCGAAAAGAGTTCTCGCGAAAACGACCTCGGGATCTCCTAAAAACTCGAGGATAGCCCAGGCGATGGCCAATCCGTCATATGTGCTGGTGCCACGGCCTACCTCGTCGAGAAGCAACAGGCTTCGTCCGGTGGCATTGCGAAGGATTGTCGATACCTCATTCATCTCGACCATGAAGGTAGATTGTCCCGAGGACAGGTCGTCCGAAGCCCCGATTCGTGTAAAGATTCGGTCCACGATTCCGATCTGGGCGGACTCTGCAGGAATAAAGCTTCCCATTTGTGCCATCAGAACAATTAAGGCTACCTGACGCATATACGTTGATTTACCTGCCATGTTCGGCCCGGTCAGAATCATAATCCGTCTTTCATCTTCATTGATCAACGTGTCGTTCGGGACGAAGTTGCCCGCTGTAAGCACACGCTCGACGACCGGGTGACGGCCTTGCCGGATATCAAGAATCTGTTCGTCACAGATTTGCGGACAGACATATTTCTCGCGATCGGCCAGCTCGCCCAAAGCACTTAAGACATCAAGTGCAGCGATGGCCTGTGCGGTTGACTGCAGCCGGGGCGTCTGATCTGCGACCTGATTCCTTAAAGCAACAAACATGTCATACTCGAGCGTCAACATCTTCTGTTGCGCCCCCACGATGGAGTCCTCAATGGATTTTAGCTCCTCTGTTATGAAGCGCTCTGCGTTCGTCAGTGTTTGTTTTCGAATAAAATACTCCGGAACAGAATTCAGGTTGCCCTTCGAAACTTCCAGATAATATCCGAATACCCGGTTGTATCCGACCTTCATCGTACGGATGCCTGTTTTCTCCTTCTCTTTCGCTTCTATCTCAAGAATCAGACTTTTTCCGTCTGTCGAAGCAACGCGCAAACGGTCAATCTCATCATGATAACCCGCGCGGAAAAGATTTCCCTCCTTGATACTAATCGGCGGTTCTTCATCAAGCGCATCCTTCAGTAATTGATATATATCCTCCAGGCAATCAAAGGAGCGGTTCAGCTCGCAGAATAACCCGCTCGAGAAACGAGCCAGCTGATCCTTAATATTCGGAAGCTTTGCAAGAGAATTTCGCAGGGACAGAAGGTCTCTTGCATTGACAGATCCAAGAGAAATTCTGGCAGCCAGGCGCTCGAGGTCATGGATACCCGTTATCAGCTCTCGGATCTCACTTCGAAGAAGAAAAGAATCCTTGGCTTCGCCGACGGCCTCCTGCCGCGCCTGAATATCTTCCTTTACAAGCAAGGGTTGCTCAAGCCATTTCCGAAAAAGCCGCCCGCCCATTGCCGTCTTTGTCCGGTCGACAGCCCATAGAAGGCTACCGACGTGAGATTTTGACCGTATTGTCTCAGTGATTTCAAGATTCCTTCTGGTTGCCGCATCGAGCTCCATCGTATCTTCTATCCGCAGGAGGACCAACTCGCGCAGGTGGGAAATGGGTGATTGCTGCGTCTCCTCCAGATAGGAAAGAAGCGCTCCGGCTGCCGACTGATGGAGAGAGTCAAACACCTTATCCATCGTCCAGGAGCTGTCTCGTGAAGAGTGCTTCTCCTGTATAATCGTCGAATACGAAGCTAATTTATTCGCCGAGAAATCCGCATCCGCCCTTACTGTTATCATGACCTGATACTGGCCGGTAATGAATGTGAACAAGGGATCATTGGCAAACGCGCCATTGCATATGATTTCGGAAGGTTGGTATCTGGCGATTTGATTGAGGAGTTTCGCAGAAGTATTGCCTGTCACAAAGCGTAATGCTTCGAATGCCCCTGTCGTGATATCACAGGCAGCCATACCGTATTGCATCCCCAATCGATAAATGCACAATATATAATTGTTCTTCTTATCGTCTAAAGCGGAGGAATCGGTGATTGTGCCGGGAGTCAGGACTCGGGTGATCGCTCTTCGAACGATCCCCTTCGCTAAAGCCGGGTCCTCCATTTGGTCGCAAATCGCGACCTTATATCCGTGAGCCACAAGCTTCTGCATATAGGAAGCAGCGGCATGGTGCGGAACCCCACACATAGGCGCACGCTTATCAAGACCGCAATCGCGGCCGGTCAAGGCAAGTTCCAGCTCTCTCGAAGCCGTTACGGCATCGTCAAAGAACATCTCGTAGAAATCACCGAGTCGAAACATGAGAATCGCGTCCGGCATCCGATCCTTCTGGTCCAGATACTGAAGCATCATCGGCGACAGCTTCGATCGATCGACTGTCTCAAACGTTAATGTGTCCTGCTGCGTCGTCATCTGCAAAAGCTCTCCCATACACCTTCGAGCGAATACGGTCTGGCACCTGTTATTCGGACATAAGCGGTCTCACCCTCCAGTATATCTCCATTCAAACAGGCCGCATTCTCAATCAACTCTCCGTTCGGAAGAATAGTGTGATCCGGCAGCCGAAAATTCACCAGCCGATTTGTCATTGTACGTCCCGATAAAATATGAGTCGCCGTCTCACTCTTTCCCTCGATCAGGATTTTCTCGAGTCGACCAATGACCGACTGATTTGATTCGAAGCAATGCCGGTTCTGTAAGTCGAGAAGTCTTTGAAACCGTTCGGTAACGATGGATTGATCGATTTGATTTATCATCTTCGCAGCAGGAGTGCCCTGTCGGATAGAGTACTGAAAGGTAAAGGCAGAATCGAACCGTACCTTTTCCATCAAAGAAAGTGTATCCCGGAAGTCAGCTTCCGTCTCGCCGGGAAAACCAACGATAATATCCGTTGATATCGTCCCTTCCGGAATCTGCTCGCGAAAATATCCGGCAATCTCCAGAAAACGCTCACGTGTGTATCGACGGTTCATCGCTTCCAGAATCGTATTGCTTCCGGACTGTAAGGCAAGGTGAAGATGCTTTTCGACAGTGGGCTCATCTCTCATAATATCGATGACCCGTTCATTAAGATCCTTCGGATGTGAGGTCATGTAACGAACACGTTCTATGCCGGGAATCCTCGCAGCGCCCTGAAGAACATCGCCAAAATCAGGAGCTCCGGGCTGATCCAATCCATAGGAATTCACATTTTGTCCAAGAAGAAGAATCTCTTTGTAACCATGTCCCGACAAATCCCTAATCTCATCCATGATCTTATCGAACGGACGCGACCGCTCCCTGCCTCGGGTGTAGGGAACGATGCAGTAAGTGCAGAAATTATTACAGCCGTACATAATTGGTACCAGAGCCCGGAACTTCCGCTCTCTGTCAATCGGCATATCCAGATCATCTGCGATGTAGTCCGTCTGAGATACTTCATACCGCTTTTTTTTTCGAAAAATACGGTGGTGAAAATACTCGGGCAAACGATGGATATCCTGCGGCCCGAAAATTAGATCGACGAATGGGTAGCTCTTACGGATCTTGTCGACATTCTCGTCCTGCTTCATCATACAACCGCAGACACACACGATCATTTGCGGATTCTTGAGCTTCATTGTCTTAGCAACTCCCAAATTTCCGAACAAACGATCATTGGCGTTCTCTCTGATACTGCAGGTATTGAATATGACTACATCCGGATCATCGGTCTGTGCGGGCAGTAACGACATCTCATGCAAATATCCGGACAGCTTCTCGCTGTCCGATTCATTCAGTTGACATCCGTAGGTCCGGATAGAGAAGGTAAACGGATAACCGCGCAGGGATGCCCTCTCTTCAAAAAAATTCCGCATATAACCCACGTACTCCCTTTGCTTCTCGATGTCCTCAGGGAGTAAATATTGAATTGCCAATGAAAGCACCTCGATTCTAGTAATAATGATATCATAGCAGAATTGATAGGGTTTTGTGAACTTAAAATCTTGTTGTACAATAGGGGAAGAATGAACGGAGGTTCCCAATTGCGCATCTTCAGTATGACTTTTTCAGCCATGAATATTCGATCTGTCAGGCAGCACGGGCGAATCCGTAACACGCTTCGTCGTGTGTCGGCTATTCTGATCGTGCTCTCCTCTCTTATTACCATGGCGACGCTTCCCGTGGAGGCGGTTAATGCATCGTTTGCAGACAGTTTCCTTGCTCTGTCCGGCAGAACCGATGCGACCGATCCGAATGTCAAGACGTCGGATGAACCAACTGTGTTGTTTGACCCTTCCGGTACCGGAGCCCCCGTGATAGACGGTGCTTCATATATTCTTTACGACGTGGAAGCCAACGTCTTTATTCTTGGCAGAAACCAGGACACACCATTATCCCCTGCAAGTATCACTAAGGTGATGACGGTTCTTCTTGCGTTAGAGAATCTGAATATGACGGATACGATTACTGTCACTCGCGATATGTATGATACGATCCCGTCTGATTATGTTCGGGTCGGACTTGTCGAGGGAGAAATGATTACCGTTGAAGAAGCGATATACAGCTGTTTACTGATTTCTGCAAATGATGCCGCAATGGCTCTGGCGATCCACATGGCGGGATCAGCGGAAGAGTTTTCCAAGATGATGAACACGCGTGCTCTCGAATTGGGATGCAAGAAAACCAATTTTACAAATCCCTATGGTTTCTCTGACCCGGAGAATCTGACTACCGCTCATGATATGGCTTTGATCACCGCAGAAGTACTGAAGCATAGCGAGTATACAAAGATCTCGACGACTGCAAATTATTCCTTGCCTCCGACAAATAAACGACTGGAATCTCTTAGCATAAAAAGCGGAAACAAATTCGTATCTACGACGGATTATGCTTACGACAAATATATCGGCGGTAAAACTGGATTCTCTGATCTTTCAGCCTATACAATCACAGCGGGAGCACAATCCGGAGGCAGAACACTCGTTGCTGTCGTGATGGGCGCCTCATCATCGAACCTTCGTTATGAGAATGTGAAAGCTCTGATCGAATATGGTTTTTCTCAATATAGCTCGATTCGGATCCAGACAGCTGATTACACCACAGCAAAGAATCAGGTGATCGAACAGGTGGTTACAACCATCGATGTGGCCGGCTATCCGTTTTCTATCACTGATACCAAATTTGAGGTATTGTCCTATTTAACGATTGTTTCGTCACGTGCGTCCCTTGCGCATGCAGATTCCTTCTCTATGGAGGGAGTAGCCCTGAAGGCAAATGAGTCCATACAAGTACTGCAAATCCCTCTCATTCGGACCTTCTCGGACGATACATCGAATCAGATCGGCACATTGACGATAACAGTATGCGATGAAGCAGGTGCGAATAAGCTAAAGCAAAAAGAGATATCCTGGGACGAGATCGGAACGATAATCTTCCGAGCCGGATTGGTCCTGGTGCTACTTGTGATTATTGTCATCGTGATTCTTGTGTTTCGTCGTTTTCAGCATGCAAAAACCAGAAAGCAAAATCGCAAAAAGCCAAAGGTCCTGTAACACCTGAGTATGCCGTCTTCTTAACACTCGTTAAGAATAAATTCTTACTCCCCCGAAATCGCGATGTCCCGGATCAGTAATGTCGGACAACCGGTGGCTCCTGCTTCTGACGGCGGGTTAAAAAAGAGATCCGAACCCACGGCTTCAATCTTCATTAGAAGAGAGAAAAAATTCTCGGCGACCGTGATCTGGTCTATTGGACGATCGATTTTGCCATC
Source organism: uncultured Mageeibacillus sp. (assembly GCA_964579245.1). Classification (GTDB taxonomy): domain Bacteria; phylum Bacillota; class Clostridia; order Saccharofermentanales; family Saccharofermentanaceae; genus Firm-13. The sequence goes on along the minus strand of CAZOFY010000035.1, from coordinate 4,531 downwards.
TTGAATCAGGAACCCCTCACACGACAAGGAAAAATCTCCGGATACAGTATTAGCACCCGCATGCAGACCGGATAGTTCTTTGATATAAACACCCGTTTTTACAGAAGAAATCAATTCATCGCGGGTCTTCTCTCCGGGAAGAATATAGAAGTTCGTTGTTCCAACGGATACAGACCCCTTAAATCCGCTTCGGAAACCATTGCCTGTCGAAACAGTATTGTCCTTCTCTGCCGTTTTACGATTGTGCAGAAAGCTCTTGAGAACACCATTCTCAATCAGTACTTTGTTCTTGGTCGCAACGCCCTCTGAATCAAAAGGGATACCGTTAATGCTGTGAGGAGTGAAGGCGTCATCATGAAGCGTCACACACGTAGAAGCTACTATCTGGTCGATTTTGTCCGCTAAAAGTGAGAAACCCTTCTGTACCATGTCCGCAGAGAAGATGCCCGAAAATGTCGATATAAGGTCACTAGCCGCCTCGGCGTCCAGAATAACGGAGTATTTAGCTGAGGGAATGCTGGTGGCTGCGAGCTTCTCCAACGCGTTAACGGCGATCCTGTCAGCCAGACTTGTGATATCCAGCGTCGATAAATCGCGACCGCACCAATAATCCGCACCGGTTTTCGTCGAATCATTCTCCTCGCACCTGGCATTTGCATAAATGATCATCATATTGCTTTTGAAGGAGAGATTGAGACCGAGAGAATTTACGATTCGAAGCTCAGACTCTCCATACGTGGCCGCACAATGATCGACAGCAATAATTCGTTTGTCGTAGGAAAGAATGGCCTTCTCCAATGATAATGCCTTTTCTGAAAGTGCGTGAAAATCCATTCCGGCAAGTTCTTCAGAGAAGTTGTTTACTGTCTCATACTTCTCGTCTCCGGCATAAATTGTCTCATGATCTTCACTCTCGAGCACAATACAATTCTGCTCAGCCTGCTCAAGCATAAATGCCATGGACTCCTCTGTCAGCTCTTCCGAATAGGCATATCCCATTTGTCCGTGCTTTCTTCCGCGAAAAGAAATACCGCGCGTCGAAGAGGATTCGTACATCGAGATTTCACCTTCCAGCACCTGTACCTCTGTTGATACTCCGGCCTCATAAAAGATCTCGGCTTCTTCATAACCCTGTTCTACGGCCTTGGAGAGAATATTCTGGAAAAAAACTTCCGCTTCCATCATCTGCCTTGTTCCTCCGTCTCTCTTCCTCCAACCGTCATCTCTGATACGCGGATCATTGGTTGCCCCACGTTCGTCGGGACATTTCCGCTGATGGATCCACATACACCCTGGGCAAACGCAAAGTTGTTTCCTACCCGGTCAATATTCATCAGGACCTGAGATCCCTTACCAATCAACGTAGCGCCTCTTACAGGCTCGGCCAACTTGCCGTTGCGGATTATATAAGCCTCAGTAACGGAGAAATTGAACTCTCCCGTTGCCGGATCAACAGATCCGCCGCCCATATTCGCGGCAAATAATCCATAAGGCGTATCTGCAATCATATCCTCAGGACTGGTATGTCCTTGCGCTATATAGGTGTTCGTCATACGGGACGTAGGCGCGTACTGGTAATTCTGACGTCTCGAGGACCCTGTGGGCTCCATATCCATTCGTCTCCCTCCAAGCTTGTCAATCATATATCCTACCAGAATGCCATCCCGAATCAGTACGTTCTTCCTGGAGTCAGCACCTTCATCGTCAATCCGGATACTTCCCCACTCGCCAGCCAGAGTCCCGTCATCGATTGCCGTTACCAAGGGATTAGCCACTTGCTGCCCGAGCTTACCGTCAAACACACTCGCATGTACGCCAACAGCCGTTGCCTCCAGACCGTGTCCGCAAGCCTCATGAAAAATAACACCGCCGAAACCGTTGTTGATAACGACAGGCATCTTCCCGGACGGGCACGGCTTAGCGTTCAACATTGTCACAGCAACTCTAGCGGCTTCTCTGGCAGTGTCCTCTACAGGATATGCCTCTATAAACTCATAACCATGTCCCGATCCAGGACCAAAGTATCCACTCTGCTTCTCTGACTCTGAAGAAGCGATAGCCTCGATGGTAAAACGAACACGTCCGCGCTTGTCCTCGCGAAAAAGACCGTCCGAGTTGGCGATCCAGACTGTCTTCTGAACATCTCCATAGGATGCAAAAGATTGTGTGATCAGAGGACTGTATGCTTTGGCGGCTTCAACAGCTCTCTTTAGAAAATCGACCTTTGTCTTCTTTTCAACAGATAATGGCGCGATGCGCATCGGATTGCTCTCAAAGTGCATTATCGGTGGCAGATAAATCGTGTGCCCTGATAAAGCGGCGGCCAGTGAAGCTGACGCATCCTTTGCCATTCGAAGCAGGCTCTCTTCGCGCAGGTCGTTTGAATATACGTAAACACAGCGAGTCTGATCCAGTATGCGAATGCCAACGCCGAAATCCATCCCGGAGCTGAGCTTGTCAACACGCGCATTGACAAGAGATATGCCGGAGTTCTTTGTCTGTTCGATATAAATCTCCGAAAAATCACCGCCATGCGACAAGGCTGCGGTTAAGATTTTTTCGATTAATGTTTCTGAAAGCATAATTGCCCTCCTTTATTTCCTAAAACAATTGTACCACGTTCGCAGCTGATGCTGCCGTCGTGGTACAAAGGGATGATTCTGTGTTAAGAAGAATTAATTGTACTTTCTCTTGATCTTCTTAGAAGTTGTCTTATCAAACTCAGTATCGCGAATGACGACCTTACGTATGTGTTTGTAGGATACAAGCTGTTCGTTAACCTTGCGAACGACTTCATCAAAGAACTTCTGAAGCTCTTCCGGATTGGGATTGGCTCCGAATTTCTCTTCCACTGCGTCTTTTCTGGGGAAGATCTCGGCACAGATCCGAATATCACTTTGTCCGTCATCCTGGCCACTGACCAAAGCTTCAGCGACAAATTCAGATCGCAGAAGAAGGAATTCGATTTCTTCCGGGAAAATATTCTTGCCGTTCTTCGAAATGATGACATTCTTCTTGCGACCGGTGATAATCAGGAATCCCTCGGGATTGATATATCCCAAATCACCGGTGTGATAATATCCGTTCTCGTCGATCGCCTGTCTGGTCGCCTCTTCATTCTCATAGTAACCGAGCATAACATTCGGACCCTTGCCGATAAACTCACCGATTCCGTTCTCGTCCCTGTCAATTACCTGAACATCAACACCCGGTAGAGGCAGTCCGGCTGCCCGATTGTCATAATCAACGTCCCGATTTAGCGCAAGTATCGGCGCACATTCGGTTAGTCCATATCCTTGTAAACAGTGTATGCCCATATTCTGCATATCCTGCAAAATCTGCGGATCGATCGCTGCTCCGCCGGAAATCATAAGGCGCAAATTACCGCCAAAATTATCATGAACGGCCTTGAATATCTTCTTGCGCTTGTCTATACCGATCATACGGAGTGCTTTTGTTAAATTGATACCGAAATTGAACTTGCGGGCAGACTTCGGGTCTGCCTTCGCCTTCTTCATAATCAATCGATGGAACATCTCAAGCATTAACGGTACGACAAGGATGATGGTAGTCTTACTCTCCTGCATGTTCTTGGCTATGTATCGGAGCCCCTCACACTGAGCGATTGTGCATCCGCGGTAAATTGGACACAGAAAACCGCAGGTGCACTCATACGTATGATGAAGCGGCAATACGGAGAGAAAAATATCTCCCGGACCGATATAGAGGTTTGAGCACATCCCTTCAAGATTGGCCGAAATGTTTCTTTGGCAAAGCATGACGGCCTTCGCATTATCAGTTGTGCCGGAGGTAAAGAGGAGAATCGTCATAGCTTCCGGATCGATCGGAGCATCGAGGAAAGTGCGGTCTCCGCTCTGAAGAAGAGCCTTGCCTTGCTCCAGAAGATCCCAGAAGTTCAAAAAACTCCCGTCCTCGGACTTTGCATCCATGCATATAAAATGTTTCACTGTGGGAGTGTTAACCCGAATCTCATCAATAATGCTTTGCTTGTTCGAAGAATAAACAACCGTATCTGAATAGGAACGGTTCAACAGACTCTCTATTTCTTTCTTCGGCAGCTCTTTGTCCAGAGGAACAACGATGCCGGTGCCGTTGGTAACAGCAAGATAAGTGACATACCATTCATAACGAGCCTCACCAATAATTGCAATCCGGCTGCCGAGTCCGGAAAGCTTGGTCAAAGCGGTTCCGAAGGCATTAATATCCTCACTATATTGTTTGTATGTTACCGGAACATATTCGCCGCCCTTGTCTTTCTTAATCAAAAAAGCATTTGTATCCCGGTAAAGATCAACACTCTGAGCAAGCATGTCTCGAAGGTCTCTGATTTTTCGGACTTCATACAATGGAATCTTTTTCATTTGATTACCTCTATGGCGTTGCCGGTTTATGAATTCTTTGAATTTCAAGATAAATTTAAGTATACCGTATGCATAAAATGGATTCAATCCGCTATTTATTGGATCTTCGGTATTTTGTACGCCTCCAGTTTTTTTCGATAGGATTGTGG